>DASZNB010000085.1:0-21430 GCA_035551395.1 Solirubrobacteraceae bacterium
CTGCGCAAGCGCTACGGCGACTACGAGGCCGTGCGCGGCATCGACATCTCGGTGCGCCGCGGCGAGGTCTTCGGGTTGCTGGGGCCCAACGGCGCCGGCAAGACGACGACCGTCGAGATCCTCGAGGGCTATCGCGCACGCACCAGCGGCGAGGTGTCGGTGCTCGGCCAGGACCCCGCGCGACGCTCGATCGAGCTGCGCCGGCGCATCGGCATCGTGCTGCAGTCCGGCGGGATCTACAGCCACATCACACCGCGCGAGGCGCTCGCGCATTGGGCCAGCTTCTACCCGCAGCCACGCGACGTGCAGGAGGTGCTCGAGCTCGCCGGCCTGCACGAGCAGGCCGATGTGCGCAGCCGCAAGCTCTCCGGCGGCCAATTGCGCCGCCTGGACTTCGCGCTCGCGCTGATCGGCGACCCCGAGCTGATCTTCCTCGACGAGCCGACGACCGGGTTCGACCCCGAGGCGCGCCGTGCGGCATGGGAGACGGTGCGCTCGCTGCGCGCGCTGGGCAAGACGATCCTGCTGACGACCCACTACCTCGATGAGGCGCAGGCGCTGGCCGACCGCGTAGCGATCGTCAAGGACGGCCGCGTGCTCGCGATCGGGCCGCCGCGCGAGCTCGGAGTTGGTGCTGCGCACTATCGCGTCGCCTACCGCGACGCCGGCGGTGTCCTCGTCGAGCGCGAGACCGACGACCCGACCGCGCTTCTGCACGAGCTGACCGCCGAGGCGCTCGCGCGCGGCGAGCGCCTGGAGGAGCTGTCTGTGGCGCGCCCGACGCTCGAGGACGTCTACCTGGAGCTCACGGCCGATGCCTGAAGCGCTCGTGCTCAGCTGGCGCCAGTACCGGCTCGAGCGGCGCATGTTCTGGCGCAACCCGAGCGCGGCGTTCTTCAACTTCCTCCTGCCGCTGCTGTTCCTCGCCGGCGGCGGCGCGATCCTCAGCGGCAGCCAGCACGATCTCGACAAGCTGCTGCCGGCGATCGCGGGGATGAGCGTGATGTCGACGACGTTCACGGCGCTCGCCTACAACATCGTGTTCCTGCGCGAGCGCGGTGTGCTCAAGCGGATCCGCGGGACGCCGCTGCCGACGATCTCCTACTTCGGCGGCGTCGCCGCCAATGCCGTCACGAACACCGCGCTGCAGATCGCGCTCGTGGTGCTCGCCGGGCGCGTCTTCTTCGGCATCGGCTGGCCGCCCGACGTGCTCACGCTGATCGTCTTCGTGATCGTGGGCGTCGTCTGCTTCGCCGCGCTCGGCGTCGCCTTCGCGCACCTGATCCCCAACTTCGAGTCGACTGCCGCATACGTCAACGCGGTGTTCCTGCCGGTCGTGTTCGTGTCCTTCTACGTGTTCGACTCCAGCAGCGCCCCGGGGTTCCTCAAGACGATCACCGACGCGCTGCCGCTGAAGCCCCTGATCGAAGCTCTCGCCGGGGCGATGGTCGCGGGAGCACACGCCCCCAACCACCTCGACGCGCTGGCCGTGATCGTCCTATGGGGTGCGTTCGGGGCGTACTTCGCCGTACGCGGCTTCTCGTGGGAGCAGTCGCGCACTTGACCACCGAGGAGAGGCTCACACCATGAAGCAGCTGGCCGACGACGTATCCCTGCTGCGCGGCTGGCCCCCGAACTCGATCAACGTGTACCTGGCCGGTGACGTGCTGATCGACGCCGCGACGCGCCACGGCGAGCGCCGGATCCTGCGCGAGCTCGCCGGGCGCACCGTCAACGCGCACGCGCTCACCCACGCCCACCCCGACCACCAGGGCTCGAGCCACGCGATCTGCGAACGACTGCGGATACCGCTGTGGTGCGGCCAGGGCGACGTGCCGGCGATGGAGAAGCCGGGCGGCGTCGCCGAATCGCAACCCGCAAGCCCGCTGAACTTCCTGCAGCGGCACTTCTGGACGGGCCCAGCGCACCCGGTGGCCCGCGCGCTCGTCGAGGGCGACGAGGTCGCCGGCTTCACCGTCCTCGAGTCTCCCGGACACTCGCGCGGGCATGTCGCCTACTGGCGCGCGGCCGACGGCGTGCTGATCCTCGGCGACGTGCTCAACAACATGAACCTGCTGACCGGCCGGCCGGGCCTGCGCGAGCCGCCGGCGGTGTTCACTGCCGATCCCGGGCGCAACCGGCGCTCGGCACGGCGCCTGGCCGAGCTGCGCCCACGCCTGACGTGCTTCGGGCATGGGCCTCCGCTGCGCGACCCCGGGGCGCTCGCCGAGTTCGTGGCGCGGATGCCGGACTGAGGGCACGCGGTGGCCGAGAGCATCTTCCTCACCGACGGCGAGCTGTTCCTCCCCAGCGCCCACGCTCGCGGACCGTGGGATCCCGACGCGCTGCACGGCGGGGCGCCGGCAGCGCTGATGACCCGCGCGTTCGAGCGCCAGCAGCCGGGCGCGGAGATGCCGATCGCGCGCCTCGGCTTCGAGCTGTTGCGCCCCGTGCCCTCGACGGCACTGGCGATCACAACGCGCATCGTGCGCCCCGGGCGGCGCGTGCAGGAGCTCGCCGGCGAGCTCCACGCCGGCGATCAGCTGATCTGCCGCGCGGGCGCCCTGCGCGTGCAGCCGGTCCCCGACGAGCTGCCTGCGGGGGCCTTCGCACAGACTGACGCCGAGGCGATGCCCGCGCCGGAGACCGCCGAGCCGGTGCGCTTCGCACTCGACGGCTCGGACGGCCCGAGCTTCGCCGCCAGCGCGATGGAGATGCGCTGGCTGGATGACCACCGCGCGCCGGGACCCGCGCGCGTGTGGATGCGCCTGCGCCACCCGCTGCTGCCGGGCGAGCCGATCAGCCCGACGGCGCGTGCCGCGGCGACGGCGGACTTCGGCAACGGCGTCAGCGCAGTGCTCCCGTTCGATCGCTTCCTGTTCATCAACGCAGACCTGTCGCTTCACCTGCGCCGGCCGCCGCGCGGCGAGTGGATCGGGCTGCAGGCGCGCACGCTCCTGCTCCCCGGCGGCACTGGTCTGGCCGAGAGCGTTCTGCACGACCTCGACGGACCCTTCGGGCGCGCCTTCCAGACGCTCGTCGTGCAGGCGCGCTAGCGGACGACGACGTCGCCGAACGCCTCGTCGACCGCTGCCAGCGTGTCGGCGCTGAGCGTCAGGCCGGACGCCGAGGCGTTGGCGTGGACCTGCTCGGGGCGGCTCGCGCCGACGATCGCCGAGGCGAGGTTGTCCTCGCGCAGCACCCACGCCAGCGCGAGCTGAACCATGCTGAGCCCGGCCGCCTCGGCGATCGGGACGAGCCGCTGGACGGCCGCGAGCACGTTCGGCGCGATCAGCCTGTCGATGAAGGCGCTCATGCTCTCGCTCGCCGCACGCGAGTCCGCCGGCGGCGGCGCACCCGGCGAGTACTTGCCGGTCAGGACTCCCTGGGCGAGCGGCGACCAGACGATCTGCGAGATGCCCTCGCGGCGGCACAGCGGGATCACCTCCGCCTCGGGCGCGCGCCACAGCATCGAGTACTGCGGCTGGCTGGAGACCCAGCGCTCGACGCCGGGGATCGCAAGCGACTCCTCGATCTTCTCGGCGGGCCACTCGCTGAAGCCGATGTGGCGCGCCTTGCCTGCGCGCACGACCTCGCTCAGCGCCTCCATCGTCTCCTCCAGCGGCGTGTCGGAGTCGTAGCGGTGGCATTGGTAGAGGTCCACGTAGTCCGTCTGCAGACGCGCTAGCGACGCGTCGATCTGCTTGTGGATCTGCGCCGCCGACAGGCCGCTGTCGCTGTCGGACATCGGAAAGTACACCTTGGTCGCGAGCACGTAGGAGGAGCGCTCGCGTCCGGCGAGCACGTCGCCGAGGAGCGTCTCCGCCGCGCCGCGGCCATACACGTTGGCCGTGTCGATGAAGTTGATGCCGGCGTCGAAGGCCGCGTCGACGCAGGCTCGTGCCTGCTCGGCGGCGACGCCGCCGGAGTAGGTGAGCCACGATCCGAGACTGATCTCCGAGACCTCTATGTCGCTCGTGCCGAGCTTGCGGAAGTTCATGGGCTGCAGACTACCCTGGAGGGAGTGCCGCCAATAGACCCCTCCCTGCGAATCGCCGCGGTCACGCTCGCCGTCGGCGATCTCGACGCCAGCGTGGCGTTCTACGAGAACGTCCTCGGGCTGCCCGTGCTCGCGCGCGATGCGCGCACTGCGCAGCTCGGCGTCGATCCCACCCATCCCGCGCTCGTGCTCGAAGCGATCGAGCGTCCGGGACCGATCCCGCTCGGCAGCACGGGCCTATTCCACGTCGCCTGGCTGCATCCCACTCGCGCCGCGCTGGCGGACAGCGTGCGGCGTGTCGCCGCGACCGGCACGCGCTTCGAGGGCGCCTCCGATCACGGCGTCTCGGAGGCCCTCTACCTGAGCGATCCCGACGGGCTCGGCATCGAGCTGTACGCCGATCGCCCGCGCGCGAGCTGGACTCGCGCGGCGGGCGGCCGGGGCGTCGCGATGGTGACGCGGCCGCTCGATCTGGAGGACCTGCTCGCCCAGGGCCGCGAGCAGCCGAGCCCCGAGGCCGCGCCCGGGACCGCGGTCGGGCACGTCCACCTGCAGGTCGCAGACGTCGCGCGCGCGCTGTCCTTCTACCGCGACGTGCTCGGCTTCGAGGAGCAGGCGCAGCTGCCCTCGGCGGCGTTCGTCTCAGCCGGCGGCTACCACCACCACATCGGCATCAACTCGTGGCGCAGCCGCGGCGGCTCACCGGCCCCCGACAACGCGCCGCGTCTGCGCCTGATCGAGTTCGAGCTCGATCAGCCGGCGGCGCTCGATGCGGTGAGCGACCCGGACGGCGTTGCGCTCGCCTTCTCGCTCAGCGGCCAGCCGGCTGAGCAAACGCTCAGCCGCTGACCGTCGAAAGGCGGTCGAGCTCGGCGCTCGTCAGGTGCAGGTCGGTGCTTGCGATCACGTCGCGCAGCTGCTCGGGCGATGTGGCGCTCGCGATCGGGGCGAGGACCGTCGGCTGGGCTGAGAGCCATGCGAGGGCGACGGCCGTGGCGGTGCTGTCGTGCTCGGCCGCAATCGCCTCGACAGCCTCGATCACCGCCCAGCCGCGATCATTGCCGTAGTCCTCGAGCACTCCGCTCGCGCGCGGGCTGTTCGGACGCGGCGCGTCACGGCGGTACTTGCCGGTGAGAAAGCCCCCGGCCAGCGCGTAGTACGGCAGGCAGGCCAGCCCGCGCGCGAGACAGAGAGCCTGGAGTGCGCCCTCGTAGCCGCGGCGCTCCATCAGGTTGTAGTGCGGCTGCAGGGCCACGTAGCGCGCCAGGCCCTCGCGCTCGCCGAGCTCCAGCGCCTGTTCGAGTCGCTCAGCGCTGTAGTTGGACGCCGCCGCGTGGCGGATGCTGCCGGCATCGATCAGCCGCTGGAAGGCGCCGAGCGTCTCCTCGAGCGGGGTGTCGGGATCGTCACGGTGGGCGTAGTAGAGGTCGATCGTGTCGATCCCGAGGCGCTCCAGCGAGCGCGCGGCGCCGCGCTCGATCGCATCGGCGGAGAGCCCGGGCGGGTCCTGTCCCATGCCGAGCTTGGTCGCGATCACGAGCCCCTCGCGATTGCCGCGCGCGGCGAGCCAGCGGCCGATGATCTCCTCGGAGGAGCCGGACCCGACGCCGCGGCGCCCGTAGATGTCGGCCGTGTCGATGAAGTTGCCGCCCGACTCCACGTAGGCGTCGAGCACCGCGAACGAGCGCTCCTCGTCGAGCGTCCAGCCGAACACGTTGCCGCCGAGGCAGAGTCCGAAGACATCGAGGTCGGTGTCGCCGAGTGCTGCGATGCGATCAGCCTAGCCGGCTGCCGCGCTAGCGCCGCCGCCCCATCGCAAAGCTCTGCACGGGCGGCGCGGCGGCGCGGATGCTCGAGCCCACCTCGGCTCCGCCGATCTGCTCCTCTCGGGCGGGCGCGGCGACCGAGCCGGGCAGGCGATGCACGCTCGCACGGGCGCCCGCCTGCTCGCCCTCGGCTCCGTCCGGGAGGAAGTCTTCGAGCGCACAGAGCTCGCGCACGATCACGTTGATGACCGGGCGGATCTGCTCCCGCTCGCCGGCCTGCCCCTGCGCGCGGCTGTCGTGCTCGCCGGCCTGCCCCTGCGCGCGGCTGTCGTGCTCGCGCGCCTGGCCCTGCGCGCGGGCGCGGCTGTCGAGGAGCAGCACCTCCGCGGGAGAGCTCTCCAGCGAGCGCTCCAGGCGACCCCTGGCGAGCAGCAGCGGCTCGGCCCGGGCGAGCTGGCGGTGGCGCTCGTAGACCTCCTTGGCGACGATCAGGTTGATCGTCCCGAACTCATCCTCGAACAGCAGGAACATCGTGCCCTTCGCGGTCCCGGGCCGCTGCCGGGCGATCACCAGTCCCGCGACGGCCACCTCGCAGCCAGTCGGCAGCCGCGTGAGCTGGGCGCTGGTGACGAGCTTCGCCACCGTCAGGCGCTCGCGCAGGATCGCCATTGCGTGATCGCCGATCGTCACGCCGCTGGTCGAGTAGTCGGCGATCAACCGCTGCCAACGCCCGAGCGCGCGCAGGCGCGGCGGCGCCGGCAGCTCGAAGGCCAGCGCGAGCTGGGTGCCCTCCCCCGCCTCTCCGCCGCTACCCTCGCCGAGCTTCTCCGCCGCCGCGGCCATCCCGAGCTGCCACAGGGTCGAGCGCCGCTCGCGTCCGCCCGGCAGCCCGTCGCAGGCCCCCGCCCAGGCCAGTTGTTCGAGCGTGCCGCGCCTCACCCCGGCGCGGGCGGCGAGGTCGCCGAGGCTGGCGAAGTCGCCGCCGCGCTCGCGCTCGGCGACGAGCCCCTTCATCTCCACCGTCGCGGCGCCCTTGACATAGGCGAGACCGAGACGCACGCCGCCGTCCTGGACGGTGCACTGCGCCTCCGAGGCGTTCACGTCGAGCCCGAGCACGGCGATGCCGCGGTTCTCGGCCTCGTGGATGAGACTGTCGGGAGCGTAGAAGCCCATCGGCTGCTCGTTCAGGAGCGCGCACAGGAACTCGGCGCCGTAGTGGACGCGCAGCCATGTCGACTGGTAGGCGAGCAGACCGAAGGCGGCGCTGTGCGACTTGGGGAAGCCGAAGCCGGCGAAGCCCTCGATCATCCTCCACACGCGCTCCGCCGTGGCGCGGTCGGCGCCGACGTGGCGGCGAGCTCCTTCGATGAAGCGCTCGCGATTGCTCTGGAGCAGCTCGTGCGAGCGCTTCCGGCTCATCGCGCGGCGCAGGCCGTCCGCTTCGCCTGCCCTGAAGCCGGCGAAGGCTTCGGCCACCTGCATCACCTGGTCCTGGAAGATGATCGTGCCGAGCGTCTCGCGCAGGACCGGCTCGAGCGAGGGGTGCTCGAAGGGGATCTCGAAGCCTGGGTCTTCGCGCAGGCGCTGGCGGCGCTCGATATAGGGGTTGATCGCCCCGCCCTGGATCGGCCCGGGCCTGACGATCGCGACCTGGATCGTCAGGTCCTCGAGGTTCGCGGGGCGCGTGCGCAGCAGCGACTGCATCTGGGCACGGCTCTCGATCTGGAACACCCCGACCGTGTCGGCGGCGCGGATCGCCCTGAAGGTCTGCTCGTCATCGAAGGGTATGCGCGAAAGATCGATGCGCTCAGAGCGCACGCGCTCGATCTCCTCCACGCAGCGCTCCACCGCCGAGAGCATTCCCAGACCCAGCAGGTCGATCTTCAGGAAGCCGGCGTCGGCGCAGGAGTCCTTGTCCCACTGCACCATCTGCCGGCCCTCCATCGCGGCCGGCACGACCGGGCAGCAGTCGATCAGCGGGCGGGTCGAGATGATCATTCCGCCGGAGTGCTGGGAGAGGTGCCGGGGCAGGCCCTGAGCCTCTTCGACGAGCTGGCCCAGCCAGCGCCAGCGCTCCGAACGCGTCCGCGCGGAGCCGGAGCCATCGGCGTCCGCGCGCGAACCGGTGAGCGCCGTGTCGACGTCGTGCTCGGCAGTGGTCCCGTAGCGGTCGGCGCCGCGGGCGACGCGCTCGATCTCCCCGGCCGGCAGGCCGAGGACCTTGCCGAGCTCGCGGATTGCGCCGCGCACGCGAAACGTCGGGAAGGCCGCGACCAGCGCCGCATGGTCGTTGCCGTAGCGCTCGTGCACGCGTGGGATCAGGCGCTCACGGATGTCGCGCGGGAAGTCGAGGTCGATGTCCGGCAGCCCCTCCAGATCCTCGTGCAGGAAGCGGCCGAGGGCGAGGCTGCCGATGACGGGGTCGATGTGGGAGAGCCCCGTCAGGTAGCAGACGAGCGAGGACACCGAGGAGCCGCGCCCGCGTCCGGGGGCGAGCAGGGCGCGCACGGTGTCCGGGCCGCGGAGCTCACGGGCGACCTCGCGGGCCAGCTCGAGCATGTCGTGGTGCAGCAGGAAGAAGCCCGCCAGGCCGAGCCGGTCGATCACCGCCAGCTCCTGCTCCAGGCGCGCGCGCGCCTCCGCTGCGACCGCCCGCGCCGCGGGCTCGGCGCCGGGTCCGTAGCGCTCTCGCAGGCGGGCGCCGCACAGCTCGGCCAGGCGGCGGGGGGCCTCGCCCTCCTCGGCCCCCGGATAGCGGTAGCCGAGGTCCTTGCACAGATCGAACCTCAGCCGCTCGGACAGCGCCAGGGTCTCGTGGACCGCCTCGGGATGGTCGGCGAAGCGGCTCGCCATCGCCCGCGGTGAGCTCATCACGTGGCTGTTGTTGCCACGTCGCAACGGCTCTGAGGCATCGAGCGTGGCACGCTGCGACAGCGCCGCGAAGGCGTCCTGCAGCTCGGCCCTCGCGCGCGCATGGGCGTGGACGTTCCCGGTCGCCACGCAGCTGACGCCCAGGCGCCGGGCGAGGGCGGCGAAGGCGCGGTTGCGCGCCCGATCGTGGCGCGCATACGGGCGCTGCAGCTCCACGTAGAGGTCCTCCGGCCCGAAGGCCTCGAGCAGGCGCCGCGCGCTCGGCTCGTCGGCGGCGCCGGCGAGGATCGCCGAGCGCCCGGCGCAGCCCGTCAGGCAGACGAGCCCCGTGGCGTGGTCGAGCACGGCCTGCAGGCCCACGGCTGCCTCGCCGCGCTCGCGCCGTGCGGATCCCTCGCGGGTGTGCGCGTGGGCCAGCGTGAGGATCCGGCAGAGGTTCCCCCAGCCGCGCCCATCCTTCACGAGCAGGGTGATGTGGCGCGTGGCGCTCGCGGGCATCCCCTCCTCGCCCCCCGCTGGCAGAGCGAGGTCGATCTCGGCGCCGTGGATCGCCCTGAGGCCGTGCTCGGGGGCGGTCTGGGCCAGCTCCATCGAGCCGGAGACAGAGTTGTGGTCGGTCAGCGCCAGCGCCTCATAGCCCAGCTCGCCGGCGCGGTGCGCCAGCTCGTCCGGCAGCGAGACGCCGTCGAGGAAGGAATAGGCCGAATGGCAGTGCAGCTCGACGTAGGGGGCCCCGGTCATCAGCGCCCCCACCTGAGATGGCCGTGAGTCGAGCCAGACAAGGACGTACCCCTTCGGGGCACAGGCAGGAGCGTGGCGTGCTGGCCGAAACGGGGACGCGAGCGGAGCGAGTGTCTCCCGGCTTCGGTACGCGAGCGAGTGAGGACGCCGTATGGCGAAGTGCTCACGGCCATCTCACTGGACGAACCACTCGCCCGTGCAGAGGTCGTGGAAGACGACGATGTTGCGACCGCGCGCGCCGACGAGCTCCCAGTAGCGCCGGCGCAGCGGCTCGGCCGTCCACCAGCGATCCTCGACCAGCCACGACTCGCGCAGCGACTCGACCGCTTCGCCGTCGACCCGTGCCGGCATCCCCCGGTTCCAGCGCACGCGGGCGGACCGCGGCTGATTCAGCAAGCGCGCCATCACTCGGGGATCGGCGCGAGCACGACGCGCCGCTCGGGGACGCGCGAGTCGGGGTCCACGCAGATCGCCCGCAGCGCGGCGTCCGGCCCGGCCATCGCGCGCGTCTGGGCGACCGCCTCGCGCAGCCGCGTGGCGCGGGCGGCGCGGTCCTGATCGAGCAGCGCGCCCTGCTCCCCGGCGGGGGGACCGAAGCGCTCGACGGCCAGGCCGAGCTCTCGCGCGGGCGCGGGCAGCCTCAGCAGGCGCAGCGACAGCGCCAGCCAGATGCGCTCGCTGTCGCCCCGTGCCTGACGAAAGACGACGCGCTCGCGCCAGCCGCCGCCGGCGAGCAGCTGGGCCGAGAGCGTGACCGAGCGCAGCGTGCGCCCGCGGCGCGCGGGATCGGCCAGCAGGCGGTTCACGAGCACCTCCAGCACGCGCCCCAGCGCCATGCCGGAGCTCGCGTCGCCGACCTCCATCGAGACCTCCAGGCGCTCCTCCAGGCGGCGCGGGCACAGCGGGGTGTCCTCGCCGCACGCGAGCCTGTGAGCGAGCGCGCCGGGGGCGCCGAAGCGATCGGTGAGCGCCGCCCGCCCGATCCGCTCGAGCTCGCCGAGCGTGCGCACGCCGAGGCGCGCGAGCGGGGTAAGCAGGGCGGCGGTCTGCTCGCGAAAGCCGAGCAGCGAGACGGGGCGACCGGCAAGCCAGCGCCGGGCCTCGCCGCCCTCCAGCACGAGCACGCGGCGCGAGCGCGCCGCCAGCGCGGCGGCCAGCGCGCCGAAGCGCTGCGGGGCTACCCCGATGCGCGCCTGACGGCCTGCGATCGCAGATCGGCCGGCGTGGCGCGCGGCCTCGATCGTCGCAGCCTGCGATCCGTGAATGCCGTGCAGGCCGGCGGTCTCGAAGTAGGCGAGCCCGGGACGACCCGGCTCGACGGCCGCCCCGATCGATTCGAGGGCGCACAGCGCATCCTCCCAGACCTGCGCGACCAGCACGGGATCCGCGGGCACGAGCACCAGCTCGGGGCAGCGCGCGAGCGCCTCGCCGAGCATCGTGCCCCTGCTCACGCCGCAGGCCTCGGCGGCTCCGGACACCTCCCCCACGCGCTGTTCGCCGCCGGGCTGCGGGGCGATCGCGAGCGCCCGTCCCGCCAGCGCCTGGGCGCCGCCGGCGGCGACGACGAGCTCGAAGCGAGGGAGATACACGCAGGCGACCATACGAACATATGTTCGCATACTGTCACCCGGCGGTCAATCCATCGTCAGTGGGCCCTCCGCCGAGCCGCTCAGGAACTGGCGCACGAAGGGGTTCTCCGAGGAGAACATCCGCGCCGCGTCGCCCGCCTCCACGATCCGCCCGCGCCACAGCAGAGCGATGTACTCGCCGATCCTCCGCGCCGAGGCGATGTCGTGGGTGACGACGATGTAGGTGCCTTTGTGGATCGCGTGCATCTCCTGGATCAGCTCGCACAGGAGCGCGGTGCGGACGGGGTCCAGGCCGGAGTCGGGCTCGTCGAAGATCACGATGTCCGGCTCCATCACGAGCGCCCGCGCGAAGCCGGCGCGCTTGCGCATGCCCCCGGAGAGCTGCGAGGGGGCGTCGTCCATGGCCTCGCCCAGCCCGACGTCATGGAGGCGCTGGGTGACCCGCTCGGCGATGATCGCCTCGGAGAAGTCGGTGTGCTGGCGCAGCGGGAAGGCGACGTTGTCGAACACCGACATCGAGCCGAACAGCGCGCCGTCCTGGAACAGCACGCCGATCTTGCGGCGCAGCTCGAGCAGCCTGGGCATCGTCAGGCTCGGCACGGACTGGTCTTTGACGATGATGTCGCCCGAGTCGGGGAACATCAGCCCGATCAGGTGCTTGATCAGCACGCTCTTGCCCGTGCCCGAAGGTCCGAGCACGACCGTGATCGTGTCGTCCGGGAAGGCGACGTTGAGGCCGTCGAGGACGGGCACTCCGCCGAGGCGCTTGTGCACGTCGAGGCAGCGGATCGACCAGTTGCCCGTCTCGGAGTCGCCCGCCAGGTCGAGCTCGTCGGAGTGGTATCCGAAGTGGTCCTCGCTCATCATTTCCCACCGTAGACGGCGTGCGGGAACTGACTGGTCTGGCCGTTGAACGTGAAGGGGCCCTGCTGGTTGCACGACGGGGCCGGCACTTTGTTGGGCGTTTCCGGCGCGTTGGCGATCTTGAACTGGATGATCTGCTGGATCAGTTCTTCGGAGATCGTTTCGTTGGCGGGGCCGCTGACGGATGGAGCGCTGTTGGCGCAGGCGCTCGAGCTGAAAACCGGCAGGCCGCTGCTCAGCGATTTGTAGGAGCCCGGCAGCGGGTAGGCGTTTGCGCGGTCGGTGCCGATGCGGTTCGGGTAGACGGCGAGGCTCTCGGGGCTGAGCACCTGCATCGAGGTCAAGTAGTGCTGCTTGGGACCGTGCTGGCCGGCGATCGATTCGATGTTGCCGTTACCGACGCTCGCCTGCGAGGCGGCGGTGAGGTTGGCGAAGAAGGCCTGCAGCTCGGGCACGAACTCCCCCGTGTACTGGAGGAACGGGTCGAGGTTGTGGAGCACCGGGCGCAGGTTTTCGAGCACGGGCGTGGTCAGATCGAGCGTCTTCTTGACGTCGGGCAGACCCCGCTTGGCGGCCTTCGTCAGCGGTCCGAGCGACGTGAGGAATTTGTCGAACTGCGGCGCGAACGGCTTGGCCGCGTTCAGCAGCGCCGACAGCTGGCGCTCGGCGGGCTTGAATTCGTCGAGGAACGGGCTCGCGTCGGCGGCGAAGCGGTCGAGTTCTTTCAGCGCCACGCGCGAGTTGCGCTCGAAGGCGGGCAGTTCGCGGAAGGCCGTGGCGAACGCCTGGCTGCCTTCGGCGGCGGCCTTGAACGTGTGTTCGCCGTTGACGATCAGCCCTTCGAGCTGGTGGTCGCGGCTGGCGAGCGCGTTGAAGACGACGCCGGTGTTCTTCACGAGTGCTTTGACGGCACCCTCCTGGGAGTTGAGCAGCGTCACCAGGCGGTTGCCGTGTTCGACGAACGGTTCGAGCTTGGCGAAGCCGGCGTTGATCGCTTCGCCGCGCCCATTGATGCCTTCGGCGACGGACTGCTGCCAGATCTTGAAATCCGCCCGCGTCTTGGCGTCGAACGCCGAGAGGATGTCGTCGAGCGTGACGGAGGGTTCGACCTGGGCGTTGGCGAGCTGGCCACCGTCTGGCAGCTTCGGGCCGCCGCGCCCCTGCGGGGTGAGTTGCACGAACGTCTCGCCGAGCAGCGTCTTCTGGCGCAGCAGCGCGTGCACGTTGGCCGGCAGCGGCGCGTACTTGCCGGAGACTTCGATCGTCGCGTGCGTGCGCCCGTCTTTGCCGAGGTTGACGGAGATCACGTGCCCGACGTTGACGCCTGAGATGCGCACGTCGGACTGTTCGGCGAGGGCGAGCGTGCGCGGGAAGGCGACGCTGAAGCGGTAGCCCTTCGGCTTCAGCGGCAACGGGCCGCCGAAGGACTCCCACAGGAACATCAGCAGACCGAAGCAGCTGAGCACGAACAGGATGATCACGAGGATGTTGCCGAGCGTGGGGGCGCGCTTCTGCATCTCAGCCCTTCCCCGCCGTCGTCGTCGAGTGGCTGTTGGCGCGCTTGCCGAACTGGCTCGGGGAGAGTCCCGAGAAGACGCCGCCGTTGGTCGGCAGCTTGGCGCGCGAGCGGGCGCTGGCCGTGATCGGGAGCCCGGTCGGCGTCAGCAGGTGCTGGTTGATGCATTCCTGTTTGGTCGGCGGCTTGAGCAGCCCGAGCAGCAGCTTGACGCTCGGGTTGACTTCTTCCACGCCTTTGAAGATTTTCACGATTTCGCAGTTGAAGTACACGATCGTGCGACCGACGGGCCCGTGCGCGTCGGCCGTGCTGAGGACGCTGTTGAGGTTGTGGTTGCCCCAGTCGAGGAAGAACAGGAAGCCGGCCTTGCTCGGTCCTGGGTTGTAGGCGAGCTCGTTGAAGAATTCGTTCAGCACCGAGAAGCTCACGGACAGCTTCGGCAGCGCGACAGCGAACTGCTTCGTGGCGGGCTGCAGTTCGTTGATGACGGGCAGGATTTCGCGCGCGAACGGACGGATCTCGTTCTTGATGATCGGAGTCGTCTTGAGCGCGAGGCTGCGCGTGGCTTGGTTGGCCGGGCCGAGCGCTTTGGCGAAGGGGTCGAGCGCGCGCAGGGTAGGGCCGACCTGCCTCGATGCGGTCGCGAGCTTGCCGAGTCCGGCGCCGGTCTTCTTCAGCGCGCCCGGCAGCAGGTGCAGCGTCTTCTGCAGGTTCACTTCCTCCTTTGCGAACGTCGCGAACACGGCGTTGGAGGCGTCGACGAGCTGGGCGATCTGGGTGTCCTTGCTGCCGAGCGCTTCCATCAGCAGCCGGAAGTTGTGGATCGAGCGGGCGATGTTGGCGTGGCGGATTTCGAGCTGCTGGGAGATCAGCTGGCCGTAGCGGGCGGCGGGCTCGAAGCGCTTCAGCGTCGCCGACAGCGAGCTCGCGTTGTTCTTCAGGCCTTCGCCCGCGCCCGCCAGCAACTCCTGCAGGTAGGTGCGCGTTTCGGCGTCGAGGCCGGCGAGGAATTCGTCGAAGTTGACGTTGGGGGCGGTCTGCTGGAGCGGGATCAGTTCGCCGCTCTTCAGCTTGCCCGCCGACGGGCTGCCGGGATTGACCTCGATGGTGATGTCCTGCAGCTGGGTCTTGGGGCGCACCAGCAGCGTCGCGTTGCGGTAGATGCGCGCATATTTCGGCGTGATTTTCATCGTCACCGTGGCGATCCCTTCGTGCAGGTCGACGCTGGCGATTTCGCCGATCTTGGCACCCGCGATCGTGACGGCCTGGCCCTGGCCGGGCGTGACCGCCTGCGCGGTCTGGAAGTCCGCCTTCAACGTGTAGTAGCTGCGCCCGAGCACGGGCACCCAGCCGGGGAGCTTGAAGTTCTCGTGCGCGAGGATGTAGCCGGCGACCGCGGCGGCGACGACGATCATCACGAGCATCGCGATGAACGCCGTGCGGTAGCGCTCGATCTGCTCGCGGACGCTGAGGCCGCCTTCGTGACCCTCGGCGGGGTTCACGGTCCGCCTCCGTCGGCGGGGCCCTGCGACAGCGGGCCGTTGAAGTTCGGCAGCGCCTGCTTGTAGCACGGCACGAGCGGCTGGTAGGTGGGCTCTTCGGTCGGGAACGCCGGCCGCGTGCCCTGCGGGACGAGCGGCGAGCGGCCGACCAGCTGCTCGCCCTTCAGTTTCGTGTTGAGGATCGACGTGGGCTGTGACTTGAGCGTCTGGCCGCTGTTGCCGACGAGGAACTTCGCGAACGTGCCGTTGCCGTCGAAGCTCTGGCCGATGCCGGAGAGGCCGACGAGGCTGTACCAGAATTCCTTGTAGTCCTCGACCCCCGACGTCGCCGAGCCGTCCTGGAGCTTCGTGTTGCCCGCCGGGATCAGGACTTTGGTGAGGCATTTGTTGAACAGGTCGCTCTGCTTGAAGAGCGGCGTCTGGGCGCTCTCCAGCACGGCCAGCGAGGGGGTCGCCGCCTTCAGGCCCTTGGCGACGCCGCCGAGCTCGGTGGGGGCGAGCGAGGCCTTCACCTGTTCGATCCACGGCAGCGCCGCGGTCACCGTGCTGGGCGTCGAGCGCACGCCCGGGAGGATGTCGTGCGCGAACGTCTTCGTCGGCCCGAAAGAGGCGTCGAGCGCCGCGAGCCCGCGGTCGATCGCGCCCAGCGAGCTGGGCAGCTCGGCGATCGTCGCGCGCAGGCTCGTCGACTGCGCGGCGAACGAGGCGAAGAACGTGTTGAAGTTCGCGATCAGTTCACCGAGCTGCTGTTCGTGGACGTTCAGCGCGGCCGTCACGCGGCCGATCCCGGCGATCAGTTTCGAGAGGTCGTGCGGTTCGGTGCCCCCGAGCGCCGTGTTGATGACGGCAGCGCCGCGCAGCGCGGGCGGCGCGCGGTGATAGGTCTTGTTGAGCGCCTGCGCCGCGTTGATCCCGCGCACCTCGGGGAGCTGTTCGGCGTTTTCGGCCGCGTTCGGCTTCTGCGTCAGCGACTTGCCATATTCGATCAGGAAGGTCTGCAGGTTCGCGCGCGTGTCCGTGTTCAGCGCGTCGAGCACTTGGTCTAGCTGGACCGGGTCGGAGGTCTGGGTGATCGGGATCGTGTGCCCGGAGGAGACGGTGCTGGCCGACGGGCTGCCGGGCTGCACTTCGACGAACCAGTTGCCTTCGAGGAAGATCCGCGGGCGGATCTTGAGCGTCGCGTCGGAGTGAATCGGCAAGCCGCGCGATTCGATTTCCATCGTCACGAGACCGGCGCGGCCGTCGCGCGCGATCGAGCTGACCTTGCCGACGTCGACGCCGGCGATGCGCACGGGTGACTTCGGGTGGATGTTGACCGCCGTCGCGAACTCGGCCTTGAGCTGGAAGCCGTGTTTGAACGGGATGTGCTTGGTGAAGCCGAAGTAGGTGACGAGCGCGACGACGACGAGCACGATGATCCCCGAGCGCACGGGTTTGTAGCGCTGCAGCTCGACGACGGGAACCTCCTGCTGGCGCCGCCACCAGCGCACGCGACCGCTCATTTGCCCGTCCCCTTGCTGAGGCCGAGGGCCCGCAGCGTGGCGGCGGGATATTTTTCGGCGAACAGGTTCGTTTCGCGGTTGGTGAATTCGCGACTGTGCAACACAGCGCTCGCCGGGGCATTGCCAATCACGGCCTGGCCCGGGATGTAGCTCTCGTTGCCGGCTTCACACACCTGGGGCTGGCCGGGGCCGCCGACGTTCGGGTAGTTGTTGACGTGCACGTGGTTGTTCTTCAAGTCCGTCGGCGGCGCCGTGGGCGAGAGTTTTTCTTCCGACGGACCGTTGGCCGGCGCCGAGGCGGGATAGCCCTCGCTGTTGACCCCGATCGGAGAGAGCACGATGCCGGTGCGCGCGAGCGTGCCGACGCCGACGTTCTCGCTCTCCAGGTTCGCGACGTTGCGGAAGGCGAGCGTGAGGTAGTTGCAGGTGGTCTGCGCCGGGGTCAGTCCGGCCAGCAGCGGGTTGCCGAGCGCGAGCGTCTGCGTGAAGTCTTCGAAGCTGAGGTTGACGAGCGGGTTGCGCGCGAATTCGGCGAGCGCTTCGGAGGATTCGGCGAGGCGCGAGTTGAGCGCCGTCGCCGCGCGCAGGTTGACCGCACCTTCGGCGAAGGCGTGGCCGAGCGGCCGCGCGACCGTGCGCAGGGCGCTCGCGCTGGGGCGCAGGAGGTGCATGAACTCGGTTGCCTTGCGGATGAACGGCGCCTCGAATGGCAGCGAGTGCGTCGCCTGTTCGAGCGATGCCGGCCCCCCCTCGGTGGCGGCTTCGAGCGAGCGCGTGACGCTCGCGAAGGCCGTGAAGAAGGTGTCCAGGTCGCTGTAGTAGTTGGCCTGCGCCTGCGCGACGGGAGCGCTCTGCGCGGCGACGCGGTCGAGCGCGACGAACAGGCCGTGCAGGTCTGTGCGCGGATCGGCGATGTTGCGCAGCACCGGGATCGCGTTCGTCACCAGCGGGCGCAGTTCGGCGATCGTGTTGTTGAGGCCGAGCCCGCGCCCGGCGAGACCGTCGCCGAAGTTGTTCGTGTTCTGCTTGATCGCGGTCCGCGTCTTCTGGTCGAACATGTTGAAGAGTTCGTCGATGTTCACGGGTTCGGTCGTCTGGTTGACGGGGATCGTCTGTCCGGCCTTGAGCGTGCGGCTGGAAGTTCCCTTTTCGAGTTCGAGGTACTTCAGGCCGATCGCCGAGACGGACTGGACGATCGCTTTGGTGTCGGCCGGGAGCGGTTCGACTTTCTTTTCGAGCTTGAGGTTGGCGATCGCGCTGACCCGCCCGGTGCGCTTGCTCTGGTGAATCGACAGCGAGCTGACGAGCCCGACGCGCGTGCCCGCGATGCGAACCTGATTCGAGGGCTGCAGGCCGGCGCCCTCGGGGAGTTCGACTTTGAGGTTGTACGTGGGCACGAACGGCAGGCCGTTGTTGGCGTTGTAGGAGAGGAACACGGCGACGAGCACGATCAGCGTCGTGACGGCGCCGATCAGCAGCGGGCTGCCGGCGAGCGAGTTGCGGCGGCGGCGATCCATCACGGCACCTGCGTCGGGTCGCAGCTCAGCAGTTCGCCGTCCACGAACGGCGAGGATCCGTCGGCGGCCGGCTGGGTGGCCGCTCCGGGGCAGCGCCGCAGCTGTCCCGTCTTGAGGCCTTCGAGCGCGGCCTGCGGCGTCGTCGGCGTGAGGTTGTTGTTGGCGCCGAGCTTGAAGTCGGGCAGCACCGGGCTGACGCGGGCGTAGTGCCCGTTGGCGTCGTAGTAGGCGCCGGCCTGTCCGAACGTGCGCAGGGTCCCCGCGAGGTCGGGCGAGTACGGACCGAAGAAGGCGGTGATCGGCACCGATTCGCGCGATGCCTGCACGATGCTGGGCGAGGCCGTCGAGAGCGCCTGCGCGAGGCCCGGCAGGGCGCGGATGAAGTCGGTCAGATCGTTGTTGGCGCCCGGGCGGCTGAAGGCTGCGTTGAAGTTCGCGACGGCGGGGGTCGCGGTGCTCAGCAGCGGGCGCAGGTGCGCCAGCAGCGTCGTCAACGGCTTGGTCGTCGGCCTGGAGGTGTCCACGAGCCGTTTGAGGGCCGAGAACGCGGACGGCAGTTCGGCGAACGTGCGGTTGCCCTGGTGCAGCGTGACCGGCAGCTGTTTCAGGCCCTGGGCGAATTGGGTCTGCTGCGAGCCGATCGCCTGGAACGTCGTGTTGGCGTTTTCGATCAGGTCCGTGAGCTGCTGCTGGCGCGCGCCGATCGTCGTGACGGCCTTGGCCGTTTCGACGAGGAACTTGGTGAACGTCGGCTGGTCGCGGACGAGCTCGGAGAAGAAGTGGTCGGTGCCGGACAGGGCGGGGCCGAAGTATTCGGTCGATTCGCCGAGCGCGCGGCCGGCTCCCGCGTACTGTTCGGCGGTTCCCTGGATGAAGCCCTGGAGCCCCTTGCGCGTCTTCGGGTTGAGCGTGTTGAACAGCTGGTCCAGGTCGACGACTTCCTTCGTCGCGCTGGCCGGAAGCGTCGCCCCACTCGCGAGCGCTCGGTGGTTGTTCGGTCCCGGCGAGAGGGCGATGTAGCGGTTGGCGACACTCGAGAGCGACGGCACGCGGACCTGCGCGACGGTGCCTTCGTGGAGCGGCACGAGCGAGGAGTCGACGTGGATCGTCACGCGGGCCCGGTAGTCGGGGGTCAGCGCGATGTCGGTGACGCTCCCGACGGGGACACCCCCGACCTGGACCTGGTCGCCCCGCACGAGCTGACCGGCGTTCGTGAACATCAGCTGATAGCTCGCCCCGCTGCCGCCGCCGAACAGCAGCAGGAGGATGATCACGACGACGAGCAACAGCGCGGCCGCCGCGATGATCCGCGCCGGGCCCCGGCGCGGCGCACGCACGGGCGGCGCGGGCGCGCCCGGTTTCGGCGTCGGCGATGCGGACGGGCTCGGAGGGCTAGCCGTTGCCACCCGGGGCTCCTGTGCGCGGCGGGGAGTGTGTGGGGATCGCCGCGGCGGACGGGGCGCGCGCAACGGTCGGGTCGGGAATCTCGCCGAGCCGCGCGGTCAGCTTGATCCACTCGCTCGGCGAGAGCGCCGCGTCGAGGCCTGCGGCGCGCGTGACGGCGCTGCCCTCGGCGGCGAACGCGACGCGGATCGCGTCGCGTGCGGTGGTGCTGGCGAGCGCGACGGTCGTGCCCGGATACGAGAGAGCGCTCACGATCCGCCGTGGCCTGGCGAGGCCCTGGAGGCTCAGCAGCTTGCGTACGGCGAAGTCGGTGATCGAGCCGGCTCCCTGGTGCCCGGCGACGGGGATGCCGTTGACCGCCGTGATGAGAACGGTGGTGCTGCTCGCCGAGGCCGCCGGGTTGGCGGCCAGCGCGGCCGGCGTCGAGCCGCTGCAGGGCAGACCGGCCACGGTCGGCTTCAGTCCCGACACGGACAGGTACTCGAGCATCGTCAGCACGCGCTTGTCCACCCTGCCGGCTTGCACGTCTGCGCGCCCGCAGCGACCGAGGCGGATGCCGCCGTCGTGCAGCACCTGCGGCCCGAGCTGCTGCTTTGACTCGAGCAGCACCTGTCCGGTGCTCGGCGAGGTGGCGAGGAACGGATTCTCGCCCTTGGCCCTGAAGATCGACGTGTTCTCGAGCGCGACCCAGCCGTCGAGGATCGGCTTGGGATCGATCAGCGGTGCGCCGGCGCCGGCGGGGCGGATCTGGAAGAGGATGTGCGGCTGGCCGTCGGAGGCCAGACCCGCGCTCGCGGCGGGAGCGCCGATGTGGCCGAGGACGGTGCCGGCGATCACCTCCGCGCCAGCGCGCAGCGGGTGCAGGTAGACGTCGTTGACGCCGGCGTGGAAGACCTTGACCTTGGCCGTGGCAGCCGGCGGGGTGACGGGCGCCGGCGCGGGCGCGGCGGCGGGCGGCACGGGCGTCGCTTCGAGGCCCGCGGCCGCGCCGAGCGCGAGGTCCGACACGGTGGCGCCGGGGGACAGCGGCGAGCGCGGCTGCGCGCCTGCGGTGGCGGGCCCGCTGGGAACGGGTTCTGGCGTGCCGGGCTGGGAGATCCGGTTGCTGACCGTCGAGTGCACGTGCGGCTGCAGCACCGGGTAGACCGCTGCGACATCGCCGAGCTGGGCGTAGGTGTAGGTGTTGCCGAATGCGTCGCGCAGGGCCACGAAGCGCCCGAGCGTCGCAGAGCGGCCGAGCGCGACGACCTTGCCGTCCTGCACGGCGATCACCGGCGCGCCGGCGGCCGCGTAGATCGTCGTGCCGACGAGCGTCCTGGGGGCGGCAGAGCCGCCCGCGCCGACGCTCGGAAAGCTGTCGCTGAAGTGCGCGGCGGCGTGGACGGGGAAGTGCGCCTCGGTCAGGCCCGTGATCGCGCCGAGCAGTTCCGAGGGCGTCCCGCCGAGCAGCTCGGCCCGCAGCATGACCGAGTCGACGTAGGCCTGCGAGTGGTTGTAGGCGTAGATCCCCGCACGGATGTTCGCCTCCCCGCCCGCCGCGCGGAGGTAGCGAGCGGCGGCGAAGATCGCGTCGGCGGGGTTGTAGGGGTCCTTGAAGCCGTCGCCGTTGGCATCGACGCCGTACTGGGCCCAGGACGACGGCAGGAACTGCATCCAGCCCTCGGCGCCCGCGCTCGAGACGCTCAGGTCACGGCCGTAGTCGGTCTCGACCTCGTTGATCGCCGCGAGGACCTGCCAGGGGATGCCGAAGGCGGTGCCCGCGGCCTGGTAGATCGGCAGCAGGAACGGCGGGATGCGGAAGCTTTCGATGAAGAAGCTCGGCACGCCCCCGATCGAGGAGCGCAGGTCGAGCGGCAGCGACGGCGTCAGCGTCGAGGGCGAGACGGCCTTCTGCCCGGCGCGGACGGCCGCGCTCGGTTCCTGGCCGGCGCCCGGCTGCTTGGCAGGCGCGCTCGACTTGGTGCGCGTGCTGTGCCCGCTCGCCGAGCCGCCGCGGCTCGCGCCCTGCGAGAGCTGTGCCTGCACCTGCGGCGGGGTCGCTTCGCCGCCGGCGGGGGCGGGCGTGGTGGACGTGGCGGTGGGGGTGGCGCTCGCCGGCGGGGCGGGTGTTTCGGGCGCCGGCGCGCTCGTCGTTTCCTGCGTCGCGGGGCTCGTGGGC
>DASZNB010000086.1:0-3155 GCA_035551395.1 Solirubrobacteraceae bacterium
GACGGCACCGAGGGTGAGCGGCTCGCGCTCGGCGGCAGCTTCGACGCGATCGTGCTCGACCTGATGCTCCCCGGTCGCTCGGGCCTTGAGATCCTCGCATCCGTCAGGCGTGCGTCGCCGACGGTGCCCGTGATCGTGCTGAGCGCGCGCGGCGAGATCGAGGATCGCGTCGAGGGCCTGGAAGCCGGCGCCGTCGACTATCTCGTCAAGCCCTTCTCGATGGCTGAGCTCGTGGCGCGCGTGCGCGCGCAGCTGCGGGTCGTGGCGCACGCCTCCTCGAACTCGCTCGGCGCGGAGGGCATCGAGGTCGATCTGCTGAGCCGCAAGGTGCGCCGGGACGGAGAGACCGTCGCCCTCTCGACGACCGAGTTCGAGCTGCTCGTCTACCTCCTGCGCCATCACGGGCAGGTCGTCTCACGCGAGCAGATCCTCAGCTCGGTGTGGGGCTACGAGCACGATCCGGCGACGAATGTCGTCGATGTCTACGTCGGCTACCTGCGACGCAAGCTCGGCCGTGCCGAGGACCCGGCGCCGATCTTCACGGTGCGGGCCGTCGGCTACCGACTGGGCAGCGCAGCCTGAGCACGGTGCGCTCGCCCCGGCACCGCCTCGCCCCGCTCGGGCTTCGCTGGCGGCTCGCTGGTTGGTTCACGCTCGTCACCCTGGCCTGCACGGCGATCGTCTTCGTCGCGGTCTACCGCGGCACCGGCACGCAGGTGCGCCATCAGATCGACAGCGAGACCAGCGGCGACTCGCGCGAGCTGACCCACAACCTGATGCTCGCGAAGGCGCGCAGTCCGCAGGCGTTGGCGAGGGCGGCGAGTCGCTACATCGACGCGCAGCCCTTCAGCGCGAGCTCGACGCTGCTGTTCGCGGTCGTCGCCGGGGTCGGGACGAGCACGAACCGCCCGGAGCTGTTCTCCGCACGCCCTGCCGACCACGGCGAGACCGCGACCGAGCAGGCCGAGGAGGACCATCTCTCGGCACGCCTGCTGGCGGCGCCCAGCGGCTACAGCACGCTCTCGCTGCCAGACGTCGGCGACCTGCGCCTGCTCAAGCGCGTCGTGCACGTCCCCGGCGGCCTCAGCGCCACAGTCGGCGTCGGCGAGCCGCTGGCGGCGGTCGATCGCGCCCAGGCCGGTGTCGCCCGTGCCTTCATCCTCGCGGGGCTGCTCGCGCTCGCGGGTGCGCTGCTCGCCTCCTACGTCCTCGGGGCGCGGCTGTCGCGCCCGCTTCGGCGGATGGCCGCCGTGGCGGCGCGCGTCGACGCCGGCGACCTCGCCCCGCGCATCCATCACCAGGGAGGGCAGGGCGCCGAGGTCAACGTGCTCGCCGACGCCTTCAACCACATGCTCGACCGTCTCACCGAAGCCTTCGCCGGCCAGCGGGCGTTCGTCGCGGACGCCTCGCACGAGCTGCGGACACCCCTGACGGTGATTCGCGGGCAGCTCGAAGTGCTCGCCGCGCAGGAGGACCCTCCGCCTGGGGAGGTACGCCGCGTCGAGCGGCTGGTGCAGTCCGAGATCGCCCGCATCAGCCGCCTCGTCGATGACCTGCTGCTGCTCGCCAAGACGGAGCAGACGGAGTTCCTGCGGATCGAGTGGATCGACCTGGAGCCCTATGTGGGCGAGCTGTGGGACGGCGTCAGCCTGCTTGCGAGCCGCCGCTTCGAGCTCGGCCCGCTGCCCGTGGGCATGCTGCGAGCGGACCCCGATCGTCTCGCGCAGGCGCTGCGCAACCTGCTCGGCAACGCGATCGAGCACACGGCACGCGAGAGCGGGCTCGTGCGCATGCGTGTGCAGGCCCTCGGCGGCGAACGTCTGCGTTTCCTCGTCGAAGACGACGGGCCGGGCATCCCGCTCGATCAGCGCGAGCGGGTGTTCCACCGCTTCCACCGCACCGACTCCGCACGCGACCGCGCCTCCGGCGGCACCGGGCTCGGCCTCGCGATCGTGCGGGCGATCGCCGACGCCCACGGCGGCTCGGTCAGCGCCGGCGAATCGCCGGAGGGAGGCGCGAGGATCGAGCTGGAGCTGGTGGGATTCATGGCGCGAGATCGCGGCCCCACCGGCGAGCGGGCGGCGGCCGGCGTGAGCCCCGCGCGCATCGGGGCGCCGGCGCCGACGCGCTAGCTGCCGCTCTGCGCCACGAACTCGGCGATCCGTCGCTGCGTGCGCGCCGCCCAGTCGATCTCCGTCTGCAGCTGGGCGCAGACGGCGTCGCGCGTGCAGTCCATGCACAGGGCGGCCCACGAGCGGGCCTCGCCGTCGCTGGCCTGGACCGCGTCGGCGAGCGCCGCGCACTCCTGCTCGTATGCGCGCAGTGACGCGAGCAGCTGCGGCGCGTCCTGCCGGCGGGCGACGGACAGCTTTGCCTGCAGCCCCAGGCGCACGGGCTCGCGCGGCGCCAACGTCCCCATCCACGCCTTCAGCGCCCGCGAGGTCTCCTTCGTCGGGGAGTAGACGAGGTGCGTGCGGCGGCTGTTGCTGCGCTTGGCCTCGTGGCGCGCGAGGGCCAGGCCGGTCTCCTCGAGCTGGTCGAGCAGGCGGTAGACATCGTTGGTGTCCACACGCCAGGTCTCGCCGAGTCGGGCCGCAAGGCGGTGGGCGAGGTCGCCGCCGTGGCCGGGGCGCTCGAGCAGGAGGCCGAGGAGCGCCCCGCGCAGCGGCGTCGAGGGCCCCCGCATCCAGCTCGTCTGCTTCCGAGCGCTGCTCGCCATCATGCCCCCGTATCGCCGCGTTGGCCAGCCTGGACGATATAGGACGCCATGCCTAGTCGAACCGTCCAGGCCGCTCTACGGCACGATCACGGCCGCGCCTGTGAAACGCCCGGCGCGCAGGTCTGCGAGAGCGGCGTTCGCGTCGGCGAGCGCGTAGGTCCTCACGCGCGTGCTGACAGGCACACTCGGCGCGAGCGCGAGCATCTCCTCGCCGTCGCGGCGCGTCAGATTGGCGACGGAGCGCACGCTGCGCTCCTGCCACAGGCTGCTGTAGGGGAAGCTCGGGATGTCGCTCATGTGGATGCCGGCGCACACGACGGTGCCGCCGGGCGCGAGCGTGAGCAGAGCGCGGGGGACGAGCGCTCCGTCGGGCGCGAACACGATCGCCGCCTCGAGATCTTCGGGCGGCTGGTCCTCCGAGGGCCCGGCCCACACC
>DASZNB010000087.1:0-12482 GCA_035551395.1 Solirubrobacteraceae bacterium
CTTGCGGATCGGCCATCAGCATGTAGCCCCAGCGGCACAGCACCGCGCGAGCCGGCAGCCGCGCGCGGGTCAGGCGCTGGCGGCGGCGACGAGCGTGCGGGCGGGGATCGCGAGCGCTCCCGTCGCCTCGGTGAACGGGGCGAAGCGCTCAGCCAGGGACACGCGGATCTGCTCGATCTCGGCCTCGGGACGAGCGAGGACCGCGTCGTGGAAGTTGCGCGAGAGATCGAGCGTGACCTCCCACAGCTCGTCAAAGCTCGTGTGGCGGCGCTGCAGCTCGAGCGTCTGCACCTCGATCTCCGCGAAGCCGGCACCCTCGAGCAGCTCGCGGATGCGCCCGGCGTCGGCGAGCGCGAACGGGCCGGGAGGTGCACCGCTGCGCGCCGGCGGCTCGACGAGGTCGCGCTCGATCAGCTCCTGTGCCGGCAGCAGCGCCCACGGGTTGGCGTCGATCGAGTCCCACACCGCGAGCGCGAGGCGTCCCCCCGGACGCAGCACGCGACGCGTCTCGCCGAGCGCGGCTTGCGGATCGGCCATCAGCATGTAGCCCCAGCGGCACAGCACCGCGTCGACGCTCGCGAGCGGCAGGTCGATCCATTCTGCGTTCAGCACCTGGAACTCGACGTTGGCGCGCCCCAGCTCGATCGCCCGCGCGCGAGCGCCCTCGAGCATGGTCTCGGCCTGGTCGGAGACGACCACGCCGCCGACCGGCGCCACGAGTTCGGCGGCGAGCATCGCCGTCTCGCCGAGCCCGGCCGCGAGCTCGAGCACGCGCTGGCCCGGCTGCGGCGCGATCGCGTCGATCATCCAGTGCGAGACGGGGGCCGCCAGCTCGCGCAGCAGCTCCTGGCGACGGACCCACCCCGAGGCGGCCTCTTCCCAGTTCTCCAGCGAGGCCTGGCGGTGCGCGTTCGCGTCGAAGCTCACGCGAGCTCCCGGCGCAGCAGCTTGCCCGAGCGCGTCCGTGGCAGCGGGCCGCCAGCGAGGACGAGCTCCTTTGGCACCTTGAAGGGCGCGAGCGCGCGGGCGCAGTGGGCACGCAGATCCTCGGGGTCGAGCTGGGCGCCGGGGCGGGCGACGACGATCGCCGTGACCGCCTCGCCCCATCGCTCGTGCGGGCGGCCGAGGACGGCCGCCTCGAGGACCCCCGGATGTGCCTCGAGTACAGCCTCGACCTCGGCGGGGGCGACGTTCTCACCGCCGCTGACGATCGTGTCGGCCTTGCGGCCGCTGACGTGCAGGCGCCCGTGCTCGTCGAGCCGGCCGAGATCGCCGGTGTGCAGCCAGCCGTCCGGTGCGAGCGCCGCCGGAGCGACGGTTGGTCCGCGTACGAGAATCTCCTGATCGGCGTCGATTCGCACGCGCGTGCAGAACAGCGGCGGGCCTGCGCCCGCGGGCGTCGCGCCGAGCTCGGCGATGGGGGTGCTCGTCACCTGCGAGCAGCTCTCGCTGAGGCCATAGGTGAGCGAGACGGGCACGCCGGCGGCGTGCGCTCGAGCCACGAGGGCCGCCGGTACCGGGCCGCCGCCGGTCAGCGCACAGCGCAGCGCGAGCGGACCCGCGAGCCCCGCGTCGAGCAGGCGCGCGAGCGTGGTGGCGACGAGGCTGACGAGCGTGATGTCGGACGTGCGCAGGGCGTCCAGCACGCGGTCGAGCTCGAAGCGCTCGTGCACGACGGCGGTCGTCGCGTAGATGCATGAGCGCACGAGGATCGAGAGTCCGCCGACGTGCGCGAGCGGCATCGCGCACAGCCAGCGATCCTCGGGCTCGCGTCCGAGCGCGACGGCGGAGCCGAGGGCGCTCCAGAGAAAGTTGCCGTACGTGAGCTCGACGGGCCGCGGTGCGGCGGTCGTTCCGGAGGTGTGGATGACGAGCGCCGTGGCGTCGAGGTCGTGCACCACCGGCTCCGCCACGCCGCGCGTCCCCGGCGGCGCCCCGCCGCTGGCATCCGGCGCCCCGGCGGGCGCTCGCTCCCCGGGCGCGCTCGACGGCGCGCTTGCGACCGGCGCGCCCCGGAGCGGCGCGTCCACGACCACCTGGCAGCCTTCCGCGATCGCCGCGCGCTCGCTTGCGCCGAGGCGCAGGTCGACGGGCACTGCGACGGCCCCCAGCAGCAGGCAGGCGTGCAGCGTCTCGGCGAAGTCGAGACCGCCGGGGAGGGCGATCGCGACGCGCTCGCCGCGACGCGCGCCGATCGCGGCGAGCACCTTCGCCAGGCTGCTTGCGCGGGCGTGGAGCTGGGCGTAGGAAAGGCTCCCGCGCGGGGTCTGGAGCGCGGTGTGAGCGCCCCGGGTGCGCGCGGCGCGGGCGAGCCATCCCTCGACGACCATGGCCCACAGGCTAGCCTTCGCGCCGTGACGATCTCCTGGACTCCAGTGCCGGCGCCGGCGGGCGACGCGTACACGGACATTCGCTACGAGAAGTCGGCGGCTCCCGAGGCGGGGATCGCGAAGATCACGATCGACCGCCCGCAGGTCCGCAACGCCTTCCGGCCACGCACGATCATCGAGATCTCCAGGGCGCTCGAGGACGCGCGCGAGGACACTTCGGTGGGCGCGATCATCCTCACCGGCGAGGGCCCCGACGCATTCTGCTCCGGTGGCGACCAGCGCGTGCGCGGCGACTCGGGGTACCTCGACGACGACGCCGGGAGCCACAATGCCGCTCACCCCGGCGTCGGGCGCTTTCACGTCACCGACCTGCACATCCAGATTCGCCGTCTGCCGAAGCCCGTCGTGGCAATGGTCGCGGGCTACGCGATCGGCGGCGGCCACGTCCTGCACCTCGTCTGCGACCTGACGATCGCAGCGGACAACGCGCGCTTTGGCCAGGTGGGCCCGAAGGTGGGCTCGTTCGACGGCGGCTTCGGCGCGGGCCTGCTGGCGAACCTGGTCGGCCCGAAGAAGGCCAAGGAGATCTGGTTCCTGTGCCGCCAGTATTCGGCCGAGGAGGCGCGCGAGATGGGGATGGTCAACACCGTCGTGCCGCTCGCGAAGCTGGAGGAGGAGACCGTGAGCTGGTGCCGCGAGATGCTGGCGCTCTCCCCCTTCGCGCTGCGGCTGCTGAAGGCCAGCTTCAACGCGGCCGAGGACGGGCTGTCGGGCGTTCAGCAGCTCGCCCACGACGCGAACCTCCTGTTCTACGGCAGCGAGGAGGCCCAGGAGGGCCGCGACGCTTACCGCGAGAAGCGCAAACCCGACTTCTCGCGCTTTCCCAAGCGAGCATGAGCGGGCGACACGCGGCATGAGCGCGGTCCGCATCTGGATCATGGCCGCGCGTCTGCGAACGCTGCCGGCGGCGGTCGCGCCGGTGCTCGTCGGCACCGCGCTGGCGCTGGGAGCCGACCACTTCCATCCGCTTGCGTTCGCGGCGGCGTTGTTCGGCGCGTTGTTCATCCAGGTCGGCACCAACCTCTCGAACGACTACTCCGACGCGCGTCGCGGCGCCGACACCGAGGATCGGCTCGGGCCCGTGCGCGTGACGGCGGGCGGACTGGTGCCCCCCAGCCAGGTGTTGCTCGCGACGTACGTGACGTTCGGCCTGGCGGTCGCCTGCGGCGCCTACCTCGTCGCGGTCGCCGGCCCGGAGCTGCTGGCGGTGGGGGCGGCATCGATCCTCGCCGGCGTGCTCTACACGGGCGGTCCGCGACCGTACGGATACGAGGGATTGGGAGAGGCGTTCGTGTTTCTCTTCTTTGGCGTCGTGGCGGTCACGGGCTCCTACTTCGTGCAGGTGCAGCACCTGCCGTGGGAGGCGTTCGTGTGCGCGATACCTGTCGGCCTGCTGGCGAGCGCGATCCTCGTCGTCAACAACGTGCGCGACCTGGAGACCGATCGGCGCGCCGGCAAGCGCACGCTCGCCGTGCGCCTGGGCCGCGAGCGCACGCGCACGCTGTACACGGCGATGCTCGCCGGCGCGTTCCTGGCGGCGCCGCTCCCATGGCTGCTCGGCTCGATGGACGCGTGGCTGCTGGCGCCGTGGCTCGCGCTCCCGCTGGCTCGCCGGCTGATCGGCGTCGTGCGCACGCGCACGGACGGGCCGTCCCTCAACGGCGCCCTGGCCGGCACCGGCGCGCTGCAGCTCGTCTTCTGCCTGCTGTTCTCGGCCGGCATCCTCGCGAGCGGGGGAGTCGGCTCGTGAGACTCGAGACCGAGCGCCGGACGCTGCGGCTCGTGCGAGCGCTCGAGACCTCGTATGGATCGATCACCGAGCGCGAGCTCGTGCTCGTCACGCTGAGCGACGAGGACGGGTCGATCGGCTACGGCGAGGCGGCCCCGCTGGAGCCCTACGACGGCGTGAGCATCGGCCGCGCGGCGGCGGCGCTGGAGGCCTATGCGCCGGTGTTGGCGGCCTCCGGCGAGATGAACGGCGCGCAGGTGCTCGAAGCATGCCGGCGCGTGGATGACCTGCCGGTCGCGCTCGCGGCGGTGGACATGGCGCTGTGGGACAGGGCGGGACGCCGCGCGGGCAAGCCGGTGGCGGCGCTGCTCAGCGACAGCCCGCTACCGGAGGTGGCGGTCAACGCGACGCTCACGGCGCTCGACCGGGCCGCGTGCGGCGAGCAGGCCGCGCGTGCCCTAGCCGAGGGATACGGCTGTCTGAAGGTGAAGGTGGGGGTCGGCGACGACGCGGGCCGCGTCGCGGCCGTGCGGGCGGCGGCTGGCCCGGAGGTGGCGCTGCGGCTGGACGCCAACGGCGCTTGGGACGTCGAAGAGGCGGTGCGGATGATCGACGTGCTCTCGCCAGCCGGGCTCGAGCTCGTCGAGGAGCCGACGCACGGCCTGCAGCCGATGCGCGAGGTGCGCGAGCGCGTGGCCGTGCGGGTGTCGATCGACGAGACGGCGGCGGAGCGCGGGGCGCTCGCATCGGGCGTGGCGGACGCGGTCTGCCTGAAGGTGGCGCGCTGCGGCGGGATCGCGGGCCTGGTCGCGGCGGCGACACTCGTCCGCCTGGCCGGCGCGGAGGTGTACCTCGCCTCGACGCTCGACGGCCCGCTCGGCGTGGCCGCCGCCCTGCAGGCCGCGGCCGCGCTGGCCTCGCGCGGCCCGATGCCCCACTGCGGCCTCGCGACGCTCGAGCTGTTCGAGGGGATCGAGAACCCGCTGCCCGCACGCGAGGGCGCGATCGCGGTGCCGAGCGCGCCGGGGCTCGGCGTCGAGCCTGGCTGACGGCCGCCTACGGCTGGCTTGCGGCGAGCGCGCGGGACACCGCACCCGGGTTCTCCAGCAGCAGGCCATGGCCCCCGGGGACCTCGACGAGCGCTGCCAGCGGCGCGCCGGCGGCGATGCGCCTCGCGATCGCCGCGAACTTGTGGTCGCTTTCGCCCGCGAGCACGGTGACGGGCATCGACAGCTCTCCCAGCCGGTCCCATAGGGGCTCCATCTCTCCCGTGCCGATCCCGCGCAGCGCTTCCGCGAGCGCCTCGGGGCGGTTGCGGCGTTGATCCTCGCGCGCGAGCGCTCGCGCCTGCGGCGGCTCCGCCGCGAACAGCGACTGGGTGCGCCAGCGCTCGATGAAGTCCTCGAAGGGGATCTTCTCGAGCTCATCGGCAAGGCGCCGGTCGGCGGCGCGCCGCTGTGCACGCTCACCGGCGTCCTCGATCCCGGCGGTGCTCGAGACGAGCACGAGCCGCGTGACTCGCTCGGGCGCGGCGAGCGCGACGTGCAGGGCTATGCGGCCGCCGAGGGAATAGCCGCACAGCGCGAAGCGCGCGGGAGCACGGTCGAGCACGTAGGCGACGCAGCCCGCGAACGTGATCGGCCGTGGCGCGCCTGAGGCCTCCCCGTGGCCCGGGAGGTCGAGGGCCAGCGGCCGGTAGCGTTCACGATCGAGCCGCTCGAGAACGCCATCCCACGCGCGGCTGGTGCCGCTGAAGCCGTGCAGCAGGACAACGCTCTCGGGCACGCGCGAATCCTATGACGCCACCCACCGACACCTACCTGCTGCTGCGGGCATTCGTGGACGAGCTGGTGCGCTGCGGGATGCGCGCCGCGTGCACGTCGCCGGGGTCGCGCTCCGCGCCGCTCGTGCTCTCGCTCGCGCGCGAGCCGCGACTGCGCTGTTTCTCCCACGTCGACGAGCGCTGCGCCGGTTTCTTCGCGCTCGGGCTGGCGAAGTCCTCGCGATTGCCGGTGGCGGTCACGTGCACCTCGGGAACGGCGGTCGCCGAGCTCGCCCCGGCCGTGATCGAGGCGCGCGAGGCAAGGGTCCCCCTGCTGCTGCTGACCGCCGATCGTCCGGCGGAGCTGCGCGAGAACGGCGCCGGGCAGGCGATCGACCAGCTGAAGATCTTCGGCGACGCAGTCAAGTGGTTCTTCGAGGTCGAGCTGCCCGCCGCCGGCGAGCGGCACGTGCGCTGGGTGCGCACGCTCGCATGCCGCGCCTACGCGACCGCGCTCGAGGGTCGTCCGGGCGCCGTTCACCTCAACTTCCCCCTGCGCGAGCCGCTCGTCGGGGATTTCCAGCTGCCGCCCGACGGAACCGCGCGCGACGGTGATCTCCCGTACGTGCGGCGGACTTCGCCACCCCGCGCCCCCGCTGCGACCACGCCGCCAGGCAGCGCGGATGCGCTCGTCGGTTCGGGCGCGAGCTCGCACGGGCCCGCGGACGCGCACGAGGAGTCCGCCATCCGCGAGCTTCGCGCGCTGATCGGCTCGGCGCGCCGCGGTGTGCTGATCTGCGGGCGACACGAGCGCGACACCCCGCTGGGGCGCGCCGCCGCCGCCTTCGCGGAGGCCTCCCGCTGGCCGCTGCTGGCCGACCCGCTGTCCGGCGCCCGCCGCGGGGATGCCGCGATCGCCCACTACGACGCGCTGCTGCGCGACGCGCAGCTCGCTGCGGAGCTCGCACCCGACCTGGTCGTCCGCGTCGGCGACCTGCCCGTGTCGAAGCCCCTGCGCACGTGGCTGGCGGTGCTCGACCCCGACGTACGCCAGGTTGCGCTCGATCCCGAGGGCGCCTGGCAGGACCCCGACTCGGTGCTGAGCGACTGCCTGGCGTTGGAGCCCGCGAGCACGCTCGACGCGCTGGCGCCGCTTGCCGAGAGCCGGGACGACGAGGCTCCCGGCTCGGGCGCCAGCGAGGCCGACTGGCTCGAGCGCTGGCGCAGCGCCGACGAGCGTGCGGCCGAGGCGATCGGGGCGGCGCTCGGCCACGACCAGCTCTCCGAGCCGCTCGTCGCGCGCGAGCTCGGGGTGCTGCTGGCGCAGCGCGCGACGCTGTTCGTGGCCTCCTCGATGCCGGTGCGCGACATCGAGACGTTCTGGCCTGTGCGAGCGGACCCGCCGCGGGTGCTCTGCAACCGCGGCGCCAACGGCATTGACGGCACTGTCTCCGCGGCCTTCGGCGTGGCGGCGGCGAGCCCGGGCGAGCCCGTCGTCCTGCTGATCGGCGACGTCGCGCTGGCTCACGACATCGGCGGTCTGCTGGCCGCGCGCAGGCTCGCGCTGAAGCTGACGATCGTGTTGATCGACAACGGCGGCGGGGGCATCTTCGATTTCCTCCCACTCTCCGCCGCCTCGGTCGCGCTCGACCCCGACCCGGGCACGCCCGAGCAGGACCTCTACACGGCTCACGTCGCCACCCCCACCGGCCTCGACTTCGCCGATGCCGCCCGCCTGTACGGGCTCTCACACGAGCGCCCGACCGACCTCCCGTCCTTTCGCGCGGCGCTCGAGCGCGCCCTCGCCGGCCGGTCTTCGAGCATCATCGAGGTCCGCACGCGTCGTGATCAGAACGTCGCGCTGCATAGGCGCGTGTGGCAGGACGTCGCGCGAGCGCTCAGCCGGTGAGGAGCGGCAGCAGCGCCTGCAGCTTGATCTCCGTCTCCGCCAGCTCGCGCGCGGGGTCGGAGTCGCGCACGATGCCGTTGCCTGCGAAGCAGCGCGCGACGGGCCCCTCGAGCAGGGCGCAGCGGAGCGCCACGCAGAGCTCGCCGTCGCCGGCCGCGTCCGTCCAGCCGACAGGTCCGGAGTACCAGCCGCGATCGAGTCCCTCGAGGGCCGGGATCAGCGGCGCCGCGCGGCTGAGCGGCTCGCCGCCGACGGCTGGGGTCGGGTGCATCAGCCCGGCCAGCTCGAGCGCTTCGATCGGCGCGGCCAGCTGAGCGCGGATCGGCGTGGCGAGGTGCTGGATGTTGGCGATCCGCACGAGCTCGGGCTCGCTCCTGGCCGCCACCCAGACGGAGTGGGCTCTCAGCGTCCGCTCGATCCGGCGCGCGACGATCGCGTGCTCCTCGCGGTAGCTCGCGTCGCGCAGCAGCTGCTCGCCGAGATGGTCGTCGACGGCGGGGTCTGCGCTGCGACGGGTCGAGCCGGCGAGCGCGAGCGTGCTCACGCGCTGGCCCTCGCGACGCACGAGCAGCTCCGGGCTCGCCGCCACGAGCGCTGCGTCACCGCGACCGACGCAGAAGACGAAGCACGAGGGGAACTCGCGTCTGAGCACCGCGAAGATCGCGGCCGGGTCATACGGACGGGGAGCGTGCACCTGGACTTCGCGTGCGAGCACGATCTTCTCCAGCTCGCCCGCGGAGATCAGCTCGACAGCGCGGGCGACGGCCTGCTCGTAGTGCTCGGGCGGCATCGCGCCGGCGACGAGGAAGCGCCCAGTCGGCGCGGGATCGAGCAGCGGCAGGGGGGCGACGCGCAGCTCCGACAGCCGGCGCGCGAGGCGGTCAGCCAGCTCCGCGGGCACGTCGTCGGGGCTCGCGAGCGCCGTCAGCGTGAGGCTCACCTCGCCTGCGCGGCGGCGCAGCGCCAGCTCGGGGACGATCAGCGATGCCGGCTGGAAGGCCCTCCAGTGGGGCGCCCGGCCGCCCTCCTCGGCGAAGGCGAAGCCACCGAGCGCAAGCGGGCCCTCGCCTGGCTCATCGGCGGTCCCGCTGACAGCGGCTGCCGCGAGCGCCCGCCAGCGGTCGGCGACGTCGGCGAAGCGACCGGGCCCGGCCGCGCCGAGGACGGCCGTCTGCCCCAGTCCGGCCAGCGCTGCGCCGTCGCGATCGGGCTGCTCGAACAGGAACCACGGCTCGGCGGGGCGGCGCGAGGCGCAGGCGACCGCAGCCGGGTCGACGTCGGCGGGCAGCGCGACGGACACGCTCGCGAGCGTGTCGCGCCCGCAGCGCCGCGCGCGTGTGACCGCGAGCGCGAGACACGCCGCCAGGCGCTCGGAGTCGGCGTCGCTCAGCGAGAACGGCTGGCGTGCGCGGGTGTCAAGCATCTCCTCGCCGCGCCCGGTCCAGCGATCAGGTCTCGCTGCGCCCCCGCGAGATCGCGATCTCGCCCGTGCGCATCATCTCGATCAGGCCGAACGGGCGGACCATCGTCTCGAACGCCTCGATCTTGTCCGTCGTGCCGGTCACCTCGATGATGATCGCGCGCTTGGTGACGTCGACGACCTTGCCGCGGAAGATCTCGGCGATCTGCAGGAGCTCGCCGCGTTGGACGCCGTCGGCGGAGACCTTGAACAGGGCCAGCTCGCGCGCGACGGTGTCGGCCGGCTCGAGGTCGCGGATCTTCAGGACATTGATGAGCTTGTGCAGCTGCTTGGTGACCTGATCGATCGGGTGCAGGGCGCCGTCGACGGTGAGGGTCACGCGCGAGACCTGCGCGTCCTCCGTCGGCCCGACCGTCAGCGTGTCGATGTTGAAGCCGCGGCGTGCGAACAGGCCCGCGATGCGAGTGAGCACGCCCGACTTGTTTTCGACGAGGATCGACAGCACGTGCTTACGGCCCGTGCGCATGTTCGTCGCGGCGTGGAGCTCCTCGAGACTGAGCGGCGCCTTGGTTCCGGGTTCTCCCATCACGGCGCTCACCCGACCATCTCGCGCGCGGCGCTGCCGGCGGGGATCATCGGGTAGGTGTTCTCCTCGCGCGTGACGCGCACGTCGACGAGCACCGGACCGTCGACTGCGATCGCCCTCCGCATGTCCTCGACGAGCGTGCGCTTGTCCGTCAGGCGCATCGCCGTGACGCCGTAGGCCTCGGCGAGCTTGACGAAGTCGGGGAACTCGCCCATGTCGACGTGGCTGTATTTGCCGTCCCAGAACAGCTCCTGCCACTGCCGCACCATCCCGAGATATCCGTTGTTCATGATGAAGACCTTGATCGGGATGTTGTTCTGCGCGCAGGTGGCGAGCTCCTGCGCGTTCATCTGCACGGAGCCGTCGCCGGCGATGCAGCAGACCAGCCGATCGGGCGCGCCGACGGCTGCTCCCATCGCAGCCGGCAGGCCAAAGCCCATCGTGCCGAGGCCGCCGGAGTTGATCCAGCGCCGCGGCGCCGGGAAGTCGTAGTACTGCGCCGCCCACATCTGGTGTTGGCCGACGTCGCTCGTCACGATCGCCTCGCCGCCGGTCGCCTCGAACAGGGCCTGGACCATGTACTGCGGCTTGATCTCCGCGTCCGCGCTGTCCTCGTAGGCGAGCGGGTACTTGGCTTTCCAGCCCTCGATCCGGCTCCACCAGGGCTCCAGCCGGGCGGGGTCGGGACCGATCGCCCGGTACTCGACGAGCAGCTTCGCGAGCACGTGCTTGGCGTCGCCGACGATCGGGATGTGCGCGGGCACGTTCTTGGAGATCTCCGCCGGATCGACATCGATGTGGATGAACTTGGCGCGCGGCGCGAACTCCGAGAGCTTGCCGGTGATGCGGTCGTCGAAGCGCGCCCCGACCGCGCAGATGAGGTCGGCCTCGTCCATCGCGTAGTTGGCAGCCCGGGTGCCGTGCATGCCGAGCATCCCGAGCCACTGAGGATGGGGCGTCCCCTCCACTCGGGCCGGAAACGCGCCGAGACCCATCAATGTGCACGTGACCGGGAAGCGGTCGCTGGTGGCGAACTCGGTCAGCTCGGCGGACGCTTCCGCGTTGACGACTCCGCCACCGGCGTAGATGACAGGACGCTGGGCCGACGCGAGGGCCTTGGCGGCCTGACGGATCTGCTTCTGGTTGCCCTCCACGCGCGGCTGATAGCCCGGCAGGCGCACGTCGGAGACGGGCTCGTACTCGATCTCCGCGCGACTGAGATCCTGGGGGATGTCCACCAGCACCGGTCCGGGACGGCCGCTGCGCGCGATGTGAAAGGCCTCGTGGATCGCGCGCGGGATTTCCTGCGGGTGGATGATCATGAAGGAGTGCTTGACGACGGGCATCGTGATGCCGATCGTGTCGGCCTCCTGGAAGCCGTCGGTGCCGAGCAGCTCGGTGCGGACCTGGCCGGTGATGAAGACGACAGGGACGGAGTCCATCATCGCGTCGCAGATCGGCGTGATCAGGTTCGTGGCGCCCGGCCCGCTCGTCGCAAATGCCACGCCCACCTTGCCTGTCGCCTTCGCGTAGCCCTCGGCGGCGTGGCCGCCGCCGGCCTCGTGGCGCACGAGGATGTGGCGGATGCCGCCGTTGACGAACGCGTCGTAGGTCGGGAGGTTGGCGCCGCCGGGGAGGCCGAAGACGACATCGACGCCCTCCGCCTTGAGGCATTCCATCAACGCATCGACTGCCCGCATCTCACCGACCCCCTTTCCTGCACTCGAAGGAAAAAGCCAGTGTACCAGCGGGTTTTATGGCGAGCTCGGGGCCACTCAGGAGTATCCGAGCCCGACGCCGATAGCGAGCACGGTCGCCGCGGCCACGCCGATGTAGAGCACCGAAGAGCGCATCGACACTTTCAGGAATCGTTTCCGCACCCACGAGATCGCCAACAGCTCGACGCCGACCACGATCCCAGCAACCGCGAGCGCCTTGTTGACGTCGGAGATCAGGAACGGGATCGTGTGGAAGATCCCGCCAAGGGTTGTCATCCCGCCGGTGATCGTTCCCCGCACGACCGCCGAGCCGCGACCGGTCTGCTCGCCGGTGTCTGACAGCGCCTCCGAGTAGCCCATGCTCACCCCGGCGCCGAGCGCGACTCCGAGGCCGACGACCAGGGCCGTGTGCGAGCTGGACGCGATCGCTGCCGCGAAGATCGGCGCCAGCGAGGAGATTGTGCCGTCGATCATGCCGACGAGCCCGGGTTGCACGACCCGCAGCACGAAGTCGCGCTCGTCCTTGAAGCCCGCGCGGCGGATCAGGTGGGCGAGCGGCGAGTCGCTGCGCGCCGGTGGGGTCTCTGTCTGTGTGCTCATGCAAGGCCAGCGTATGACACCTGCCGGGTTAGGGCGGCCGAAATACGGCTTAGGCAAGCCGAACCCGACTGTGCGGCAAGGGGGCACGCTGTGCCGCGGGGGGCGCGGGGGCGGGAGGGTCCGCTCAGCGCGGCGAGGGCGCGGCGGTGCGCTCCCAGGACTCGGGGGCGATCGCGGTCTCGGGGAAGTCGAGCTCTGTCCCGCAGCGCGTGCAGAGGGCGTCGTAGACCTTCGTGACGCGCCCGCAGCGAGGGCATTCGCGCCGCAGCTCATCGCGGTCGAAGCGGTAGGCGATCGCCGCCAGCAGGCCCAGGAAGGGCACGAGGCCGGAGATCAGGAACCAGAGCAGGAACGAGCTGCCCTTGAGC
>DASZNB010000088.1:0-14701 GCA_035551395.1 Solirubrobacteraceae bacterium
CCGGCCGACTCGGGCTTCCATGTTGCCTGGAGACATCGACGCAGCAGAATCGTCGCTTTTATGCGCGACGCGGCTTCACGCAGGCGACAGAGGTCGTCCTTCCGGGCGGACCTCCGACATGGTGGCTACGGAGGCCGCCGTCGTGAGCACCCGACTCGTTGCCTCCCACGGCGCGTGGTGGGCAGCCGCGAGCGCCGAGTGTCGCCAAACTGAAGAAGACCTCGCCACCGACGTGGTCGAGAAGATCGTTGAGACGACGGGTCTCGAAGACGCTCCCGCGAGTACCTGACGCCCGTTCCCACGCGGTCTGACGTCCGTCCCTGCGCGGTCCCGCTCCAGCTGCCCTAGCCGCTCAGGGGTGGCCCCTCGCGAAGCATGCAAGGCCGACCGCAACCCAGAGAATCCGCTGGCATAGAGGCGCGCGGGTAGCCCCGTCACCGACGTCGGGGCTCCCCGCACGGCACATCGCGTGCGGGATACTGGCGGCGAGATGTCGAAGACGAACATCGAGCGAGTTCAGGTTGCGCTGGAGCGCTTTGCCGCCACCGATGTCGTTGGCCTTGACCGGTAGGGGATGGTGATGTCGCAGGAGAACGTCGACCTCGTGCGCGCGATCTACGCCGACTGGGAACGTGGCGACTTCCAGTCCGCCGCGTGGGCAGATCCCGAGATCGAGTTTGCGTTCGCGGATGGACCCGAGCCGGGCCGATGGACGGGGCTGCAGGAGATGGCCGCACGCTACGGAGCGTGGCTGAATGGCTGGAAAGACTTCCGGGCCAAACCAGAGAAGTTGATCGTCGTTGACTCCACACGAATACTCGCGCTTGTCCACAACAGCGGGCGGGGTCGGACGAGTGGGTTCGAGATGGAGCAGCGGTCCGTTGCGAACTTCTTCGAAATCCGGGATGGCAGGGTTACGAGGCTGGTGATTTACTGGGACCGCGCGCTCGCGCTCGCCGACCTCGGCCTTGAGGACTAGCCGATGTTTGAGGAGAAGCTGGAGGTGATCCGGCGAGCAGAGCCGGCGTCGGGTGCGAGCCCGACTGCGGCCTTTGGGTCAAGCCGGCACAAACGGCTCTGCAATGCGCTTTCCCGGCATGGGCCCGCCTGGACTCGAACCAGGGACCTACCGATTATGAGTCGGCAGCTCTAACCAACTGAGCTACGGGCCCGCCAACGCGCTGCGGCCTGCCGGTCGCTCGCGTCTCGGGGACGCTACCAGCGAGATGTGGAATGCTCCCGCGCGCCGCGTGTCGTTGCGGCCAGCGAGCACTCCATTCATCGAGGGAAGGGACCGCATGTCAGCAGCGAAGGCAGCAATTGTCACGGGAGCATCCAGCGGCATCGGGCTGGCCATCGCCAAGGTACTGGGCGAGGAGGGCTACGCGATCACCGTCGCCGCGCGGCGACCCGAGAAGCTCGAGGCCGCGGCCCAGGGTCTGCTCGCCGACGGCTTCGACGTGCAGGCGGTCGCCGCCAACGTCTCCGACGAGGACGAGATCAAGCGCGTGGTCGAGGCACACCGCGAGCGCTACGGACGCCTCGACGTGCTCGTCAACAACGCCGGCGTCGGCGCCGGCGCCGCGGTTGCCGACATCGAGACCAAGCGCCTGGACATGCAGCTCGACATCAACCTCCGCTCGATCGTGATCTTCTACCGCGAGTGCATCTCGCTGCTACGCGAGGCGGCCGGCGAGCACAAGAGCGCGCTCGTAGTCAACACCGCCTCGATCTCCGGCAAGCACGGCGAGGCCTGGCTGTCGGTGTACTCCGCCGCCAAGCACGGCGTGGTCGGCTGGACGGAAGCGATGAACAAGGAGCTGGGTGCCGAGGGGATCAAGTCGACGGCGCTGTGCCCCGCCTTCGTCGACACGCCGATGACGGACTTCGTCAAGCAGCACGTCCCGGCTGACGAGATGATCCGCGCGGAGGACATCGCCGAGTCGGTGCGCTTCCTGCTGCGGGTCTCCCCCGCCTGCGTCGTGCCGGAGATCATGTTCGTGAGGCCCGGCGAGGCGCTCTAGAAGGCCGCTGCGCGCGGCCTGCGATTCAGACCGCGGGTCGGGCGTGCGCCGGTGGCGTGTGCTGCTCGGCCTCCGCCGGCACGCCCGGAGGCCGGCGGCGCAGTGCGAGACGCGGCAGGCGGCGCGCGCGGATCTCGCCGCTGGGATCGAACTCGCGCCGCAGCTGACGCTCGGAGCGCAGTCGCTCGGCGCGCAGCCGGCGGTGCTCGGCGATCGCCGCATCGAGCTGAGAGCCGCTGCCGAGCAGGAGGCTGTCTTCGAGCTGGGCGACAAGGATCCCCACCTCCCGTCGCGTCGCCGCCCGCGCGCGACCAGGCGCGCGCGTGAAGCGATCCCAGGACTTCGCGAAGGACAGGAAGTCGGTGCGCCCGCCGCAGCGATGGGCCGCCAGCATCGGGCAGACGCCGCCGCTCTCGTCCACATAGGCGCCCGCGATGATCCGCTCGTTCGCGCGCACGCCCTCGAGCATGGCCTCCCGTGTGCGCTCCGGCAGGCAGTCGATCGCCAGCCGCAGTCGTTCGATCGGGCTGTTGCTGTGGCGCGCGCGATTTCGCATAGGCTGTGCCCGCCGCGCTGAGGGACCGGTGGCTCGCGGCGGATCGCGGCCAAGCGTAGGTCACGTCCTCCCCATCGGCAACGGATTCCCTCCTGCTGAAAGGAAACTTGCACATGAAGCTCGGCGTGCACATCGGCTACTGGGGGCTCGGCCTCAGCTCCGAGGACCAGCTCACCATCGTGCAGGAGGCCGAGCGGCTCGGCTACGACTCGGTATGGGCCGCCGAGGCCTACGGGTCGGACACCGCCAGCGTGCTCGGCTGGCTTGCCGGGCAGACCAGCAAGATCCGGCTCGGCTCGGGCATCTTCCAGATGCCCGGCCGCTCCCCGGCGATGACGGCGATGACCGCCGCGACGATCGACCAGCTGTCCGGTGGGCGCATGATCTGCGGAATCGGCTCCTCCGGCCCACAGGTTGCCGAGGGCTGGCACGGGCAGCGCTTCGCCAAGCAGCTGCAGCGCACGCGCGAGTATGTCGCCGTGATGCGCATGGCGCTCGCGCGCGAGCGCGTCGAGTTTCACGGCGAGACCCTCGAGCTGCCGCTTCCCGACGGTCCCGGCAAGGCGCTGAAGCTGACGATCTCCCCCGTGCAGCAGCGCATCCCCATCTACCTGGCCGCGATCGGCCCGAAGAACACGGCGCTCGCGGGCGAGATCGCCGACGGCTGGATCCCGACGCTGTTCTCCCCCGAGCACGTGTCCGAGCTTCGTCCCCTGCTCGAGGAAGGCGCCGCGCGCTCGGGCAAATCGCTCGAGGACTTCGATGTTGCGCCCACGGTCAGCCTCTGCATCTCAGACGATCTCGCGGCGGCCCGCAACACGATGCGCGGGTTCATCGCGTTGTATGTCGGCGGCATGGGCTCGCGCAAGCAGAACTTCTACAACCAGCTCGTCAGCCGCTACGGCTACGAGGCCGAGGCCAAGACGATTCAGGACCTCTACCTCGAAGGCAAGCGTGAGGAGGCGATGGCCGCGATCCCCGACGCGCTGATCGACACGGTGTCCCTGTGCGGCCCTAAGGACCTGGTGCGCGAGCGCCTGGCCGTCTACCGCGAGGCCGGCGTCGGCACCCTCGGCGTCACGCCCACAGCGTTCACGGCCGACGAGCGCCTCGAGCAGCTCCGCATGCTCGCCGAGCTCGCCGCCTGAGCGAGCCGCCCGTGATCGATGTCGCCGGCGCCCCGCGACGGGTGCTGCTCGGCGCCTTCGGCGACCCCGGCCACGCCTTCCCGATGATCGCGCTGGGTCGCGCGCTCGTGGCCCGCGGCCACGACGTCACGCTGCAGACCTGGACTCGCTGGCGCGAGCACGTCGAGGCCGAGGGCATCCGCTTCGCGCCGGCCCCCGAGTACGAGGTGTTCCCGTCGGGGCCCGATCCGCTCGACTTCTACGAGTCCGTCGTCCACGCGACGCGCGACACGCTGCCGCTGGTCGAGCGCGTCAGCCCCGACGCCGTCGTCGCGGACATCCTCACGCTCGCCCCCGCGCTCGCCGCCGAGCTCGCAGGAGTCCCCTACGCCACGCTCATCCCGCACGTCTACCCGCAGGGCGAGCGCGACTTCCCGATCTACTCCCTCGGCGCCCGTCTTCCGCGCACCGAGCTCGGCCGGAGGATCTGGCGCCGCGCCCACCCGCTGGTCGACCGCGGGCTCGAGCGGGGGCGCCGCGAGCTCAACACCACGCGGCAGAGCCTCGGGCTGCCCGCGCTCGCCCACGTCCACGGCGGCCTCAGCCGCGAGCTGTGCCTCGTCGCGAGCTTTCCCCAGCTCGAGTATCCCCGCGCCTGGCCCGCGCATGTGCACGTCGTCGGACCGCTCATGTGGGAGCCGCCGGCCGCCGAGGTCGAGCCACCTCCGGGGAGCCAGCCGCTCGTCCTGATCGCGCCCTCCACCGCCCAGGACCCCGAGCATCGGATGCTGCACTCCGCCCTGCGCGGCCTCGCCGACGCCGACGTGCGCGTCCTCGCCACGTGGAACCGGCGGCTGCCGTCCCGGCCCCTGCCCGCCCCCGCGAACGCCCGTCTCGTCGACTGGGTGTCCTACTCGCGCACGATGGCGCTCTGCGATGTCGTCGTCTGCCACGCCGGCCACGGCACGCTCGCGCGCGCCCTCTCCTCCGGCTGCGCTGTCGTCGCCTGCCCCGCCGTCGGCGACATGAACGAGAACGCCGCCCGCCTCGACTGGGCAGGAGCCGGCGTGCGGCTGCCCCGGCGCTTCGTCTCGCCACGACCGCTGCGCCTCGCCGTCGAGCGCGTGCTCGCCGAGCCCTCGATCCGTGCCCGCGCGCGCGAGCTCGCCGACTGGGCCGCCGCACACGACGCGGGAAAGGCCGCTGCCCGGCTGATCGAGCAACTCATCGCCGCCCACCTCTAGACTCGAAGACGTGGACGACGCCGTCGCGAAGTACTGCGCCGCATCCGCGGCCGCCGACATAAAGCTCCGGGGGTGGGACTCGAACCCACAACCTCTCGATTAACAGTCGAGCGCATCTGCCAAATTGAGCTACCCCGGATCGTCCAATCGGACTACCCGGAAACCGAGCGTATCCCCGCCTCGACCTCCGCGTCGCAATTAGAGCACAACGGCACACGCTCGCGGACCTCCGAGCGAACACTGTCGAGACTCTCGCAATCCCTCGCGACGCTACGCCGGTTTACGAAGCTCATGTTGGTGCTGCTCGGCGTTTGGCGTCTAGACTTCCTCGATGCCGAGGACTGCGCTCGTCTCTGCAGAGATCTCCCTGCCAGGGCGTCCAGAAGCACTGAGAGTGCGTGAGCGGATTGCTGCGCTTGCTGATGTCGTTGACGTGGTCGGGCTAACCGACAACCACGCAGGACAGGCACGAATGTCGCCGCTGGCCGCAGTAGCGCTCGCGCGGGAGCAGGGCGTGTCGACCATCGTCCACGTCTCGTGCCGCGATCGCAACCGGCTGGCACTACGGTCGCAGGTCATCGGCGCGGCGGCCCTGGGGTCGGAGGGCGTTCTTTGCCTTTATGGGGATCCCGTCGGTGAGACACCGCGCGTGAAGGACATGACCGCCACCGAGCTCATCAGCGCGGCAAGGCAGTGGGCCGAGCCGCACGACCTGGCAGTCGGAGCCGTCGTGAATCCGTTTGCGGTCGACCAAGATCGTGAGCTGCGACTGCTCGAGCGGAAGATCCTCGCGGGCGCCGAGTACGTCCAGTCGCAGATGGTCTTTGACGTCGATGTGCTCGCCGCCTTTCTGGAGCGTGCTGCAGACGTGCTCCACGGGGTCCGCTTCTACGCCGGGATAGCGCTTCTCCGCGACGAGCAGATGGCAAGCCGAGCCCGGAGGCTTCCTGGAACGCTGCTATCGGACGCTGCGGTTCGTCGCATCGCCGCCGGCGGCGGTATCGAGCTCGCTCACGAGCTCGCGCTGCAGCTTGCCGAAATGTCGGCTGTCGATGCACTGCATATCTTCCCGCTCGGAGCAGAGGCAGCGACGCGACCCATTGCTGCGGCCTTTCGGAGCGCGCGCGGAGCAGGCGCGCGCACCCGCTGAGCAGGCCTCCTCGCAGAGCTCGTACGCGGCCGGCCGAAACACGCGCGAGCTCTCTCTCGGCCTACCCTCCGCCCGTCCGCTCCAGCACCCGCTCGTTGGCGCGATCGAAGGCGCGCTTGACCTCTTCGCGGCGCTGGGCGAGATCGCTGATGTCGCCGCTCTCGCGTCCCCGCGCGCGCTGGATCTGGCGCTCGACGCGCGCGAGCTCGAGCTGCAGGCGCTGCACCTCGAGCATCGCCGTGTCAGAGCGCTCGCGGCCGGATTCGACGACCAGCTCGGCGAGCAGGGCCTTGAGCTCTGGATCCTCCTCGAGCGCGTCCGGGGCCCCCGCCGGGTCGGCCATCGGCTCGCGCAGGTCGCCGTCGCGCAGGCGCCTCGCCGCCCGGCGCAGCAGCCCACTCGAGAAGTGTTCGTCGGCGTCCAGCCCCGCCAGCGCCTGCGCGCCCTCGTCCGGGGAGGCGATGCAGAGGGCCAGAAACGCCCTCTCGGTGTCGTCGCGCCTGGGACCGCCGCCGGCACTCGCGACGCGCTTGGCGGGGGACCCGGAGGGCGCACCTATCGCGTCCTCACGGCTGCGCTCGGGCACCCGCGGCCTCGGCGAGGACACCGGGCCGCTCGCCAGGAGCTTCTCGGCCGCGTTCTCCCCGCGAAGCGCGAAGCGACTCGAGACGATCTGGGTCAACTCCATGCGTACCGCGCTCGGCGGCAGCTCGGCGAAGATCGGCCGCAGCTCCGCGAGCATCCGATCCTGTTCCTCGCTGTCCGACGGGTCGCCGCTGCCCAACACGTGCTCCGCGCGAAACCGCACGAACGGGATCGCGCTGGTCACGGCCGCCTGCATGGCCTCCGCCCCGCCCGTCTGGATCAGATCCGCGGGGTCGCTCCCGGATGGGAGCACGGCAACGCGAAGCTCGAGGTTGCGCTTGCTCGTCAGGCGAAACGCCTTCAGCATCGCCTCCTGCCCGGCGCTGTCAGCGTCGAGCGCGAGCAGCACCGTCTGCGCCATGCGCGCGAGCTCGCCGACCTGATCGGCCGTCAGCGCCGTGCCCATCAGGCCGACGGCGTTGCGCATCCCCGCCTGGTGCAGGGCGATGACGTCCGTGTAGCCCTCGCAGAGGATGACCTTGCCCGCCCGCGTCGCGTGCTGGCGCGCCAGATCCGCACCATACAGGTGCATCCCCTTGTGGTAGACGTCGTTGTCGGAGGTGTTGAGGTACTTCGGGCGCTGGTCCTCGCGCATCGCGCGCGCCCCGAACCCGAGCACCCGCCCGCGGATTTCGGCGAGCGGGAACATGATCCGGGAGCGGAAGCGATCGTAGAGGCGGCCGTTCTCGTTGGAGCGCTGCGCCAGTCCCGTCGCATACAGCTCCTGCTCCGTGAAGCCGCCCCGGCGTGAGGCCAGCAGCACCCGGTCCCACGCGCTCGGCGCGAACCCGACACGGAACTCCTTCAGCATCGCCTCCCCCAGCCCGCGCCCGCTCAGATACTCGCGCGCTCCCTTCGCCTCGGCCGACTCCCACAGATAGCGCTCGTAGTAGGCCGTAGTGCGGCCCAGCAGCTCGAGCAACCGCTCGCGGCGCCTGCGCCGCTCGGCCTCCCGCGGGTCCTCCGCCTCGCGCTGCAGCTCCACGCCGTAGCGTTCGGCGAGCAGCTCGAGGGCGCCCTTGAAGTCGACGCCCTCGGTCTCCTGGACGAACGTGAAGACGTCGCCCGAGGCCTGGCAGCCGAAGCAGTAGTACACCTTCTGGCCAGGGTCGATGCCAAAGGACGGCGTGCGCTCGTCGTGGAACGGGCACAGACCCTCGTAGCGCGCCGGCCCGGCGCGGCGCAGCTCGGTGCGCGCGGAGACGAGCTCGAGGAAATCGACCGCCTCGCGCACCCGGTCCTTGGAGTCGCTGGTGTAGAGGGCCACGGCGGCAACGCTAGCGGGCGAAGGCCTGCGGCACCTGCAGCTCGGTGTAGGCCCTGATGCAGTACCTGTCGGTCATCCCCGCCAGGTAGTCGGTGACCCGCTCCGCGAGCTCCACATCCCCGCCCGCGAGCGCCTCGCCCGGACTCTCGGACAAGAGCTGCGGGTGCTCGATGTAGTGCTCGAACAGCCGTCTGATCACCGCGGCGATCTTGGCGTGCTCGGCGCGCACCGCCGGGCCAAGGTACACGCGCTCGAACATGAAGTCGCGCAGCGCGCTCATCGCGGGCCCGGCGTGCGGGCCCTGCACGATCTCACCCGCCGACTCGGAGTGCTCGACCATGTCGTGCACGAGCGCGTCGATCCGCGCGGAGCCGTTCTCGCCGAGCACAGCGATCGGCTCACGCGGCAGCTCGCGCTCGTCGAGCAGCCCCGCGCGCACCGCGTCGTCGATGTCGTGGTTGATGTAGGCGACACGGTCGATCACGCGCACGATCCGGCCCTCGAGCGTCGCGGGAAGCGAGGCCCGCGAGGAGTGCCGTGCGATCCCGTCGCGCACCTGCTCGGTCAAATTGAGGCCGATGCCGTCGCGCTCGAGACGCTCGACGATCCGCAGCGAGTGCTCGTAGTGGCGAAAGTCCCTGCCGAAGCGCTCTTTCAGACAGCGGTCGAGCACGTCCTCGCCGATGTGCCCGAAGGGCGGGTGGCCGAGGTCGTGCCCGAGCCCGATCGCCTCCACGAGATCCTCGTTCAGCCGCAGCGCCCGCGCGACGGTGCGCGAGATCGTCGTGACCTCGAGCGTGTGCGTCAGGCGGGTGCGGTAGTGATCGCCCCGCGGAGCCACGAACACCTGCGTCTTGTGGGTCAGCCGGCGAAACGCCTTGCTGTGGACGATCCGGTCGCGGTCGCGCTGGAACGGCGTTCGCAGCGCGCAGCCCTCCTCCGCGTGCGCCCGCAGCGCTGGATAGGAGCGTGCCGCGCTCGGCGAGAGCAGGCGCTCCTCCTGCTCGCGCACGCGTTCGGCGAAGCCGGCCGCGACGACGTCTTGCGCTCGGGCGCTGCTCACAGCGCGATCGCCCGCCGGCGCGACGGGGGGTTCAGCGCCCGCGTTTCCAATCGCCCCGCAGCCCTGCCACGTGCACCCAGTGATGCCAACCCTTCATCTCCCCGGGGTCCTCGTCGTACACCGGCGCTCCGCCACCCGGCTCCGGCAGGCTCCTCGCGGCCTGCGAGTCGATCCGCAGGTCCACCCCGTGTTCATGTAGCGATGCCACGTCGGCGGCCTCGACGAAGCGCCGACCCTCCCCCGGCACGGTTATGACGAGGCCGTGGAAGATGTCCTGCTGCGGCGCTGCGACGACGTGGTGCACGGTGCCGACCTGCTCGCCGTCGGACGCCAGCACGGCGACGCCCTTGTCGAGCACCTCATAGGCGATCGGGTTGCCCTCGTCCATGTGATCCACGATACCTCCTCCCCGCCACGCCTCAGGCTGCGAGGCTGCTCGCCGGCATCAGCCGCAGATGGGCGTGGTGCTCGAGCGTGACGGCGACCGCCCGCTCGACCTGAGCCAACGCCGCCTCGTCGGCCCGGGGGTTCTCGTTGAGTGGCCGGGCCAGCGCCTCGGTCATGAACGTGTACGCCACCCCCCCGAGCGCAAACGAGCCGGCCTCGCAGGCCGCACAGACGACTCCGCCGGCGGCGCCGGAGAAGCCGACGAGGTGCTCGGGCTCGCCACAGCTCGCGCATGCCCCCAGCTGCGGCGCGAGTCCGGCCGCGAGCAGGAGCTTGAGCCGAAAGGCCAACGCTGCCGACCAGCGAGCCGCCCTCTCATCCGCCGCCCCCGCGCGCTCGTCGAGCAGTGTCAGCTGGCGGCAGAGCAGGTTGAACACGCCCGGATGCGGCTCGGAGGTCTCGAACAGACGCCCAACGGCGTCGCATGCGCGGGCGGCCGCATCGAGCGCGCGTGCGTCGCCGCGCAGGCGCGCGTAGCCGTCGATCGTCTGCGCGCCGGTCACCGTGAGCAGCTCGCTGCGCCCCTCGTGCAACTCGATGCGCAGACGGTAGAACGGCTCCAGGCGTCCGCCGAAACGGCTGCGCGCGCGGCGAACGCCCTTCGCGATCGCACTCGCGCGCCCACGCCCGGGCGTGTAGAGGTGCAGGATGCGGTCGGCCTCGCCGTAGCGCATCGAGCGCAGCACCACCGCCTCGCTCTTGACCGGTCCCGCCATCCAGCCGAGTCTAGGGGTCGCAGCGGAGCCCCTCGCGGTGTCGCCCACCCGGCAACCGCCCGGCGCGTCGCTATATATGAAGCATGAGCGATGTCACGATCTACACCACGGAGCCGTGCTCGTTCTGCGCGCGCGTGAAGGGCATTCTCAGCTCGCGCGGCGTGCAGTTCGCCGAGGTCAACCTCTCGAAGGACCCCGCCGGGCGCGTCGCGCTGGCGAGCCGCACCGGCATGATGACCTTCCCCCAGGTCGTCGTCGACGGAGCGCTCCTCGGTGGCTTCAAAGAGGTCCAGGCCGCCGCCGAGAGCGGCCGCCTGGACGAGCTGCTCGGTTCGGGGATGCGAGCGGAGCGAGTGTCTACCGGTTCGGCCGGTTCGGGGATGCCAGCGGAGCGAGCGTCTACCGGTTCGGCAGGTGCGGGGATGCCAGCGGAGGGCGTGTCGCCCGGCTCGGCCGCCTGACCCGCGGCCGCGGCTGACAGCCCTCGCAGACATACGTGCCGCGTCCGGCGACGACCATCTTCGCGATCGTCCCGCCGCACCGCCCGCAGACAGCGCCCTCGCGCAGGTGCACGAGGAACTGATCCTGGAAGGAGCCGCGCACCCCGTCGACGTGGCGGAAGTCGTCGATCGTCGCGCCGCGCGCGTCGATCCCGGCGGCGAGCGCGTCGATCACCGTCTCGCGCAGACGTGCGTACTGGGCCGACGTCAGCCGCCCGGCGGGACGCAGCGGGTGGATCTCCGCACGGTGGAGGGCCTCGTCTGCGTAGATGTTGCCGACACCGGCGATCTTGCGCTGATCGAGCAGCAGCGCCTTGATCGGCGCGCGGCTGCCGCGCGCGAGCGCACGCAGATGTGCCGCGGTGAATCGCTGGTCGAACGGCTCGAGGCCGAGTCGCGCTGCGAAGAACTTCTCCATCGCGCCGGCGCCGAGCAGCAGCTCGCCTGTGCCGAAGCGCCGCGGATCGACGATCGCCAGGCGCCTGGGCGACCGCGCCGGGCCGAGCTCCACGCGCACGCGGGTGTGCGGCGGCTCGGGATCGGCGTAGGCGAGGATCGCGCCCGTCATGCGCAGGTGCTGGGCGAGGTGCACGTCGCCGCTGAAGCTCCACAGCAGATACTTGCCGCGTCTGCCGAGACGCCGCACGCGACGGCCCTCGAGCGCGTCGGCGAGCTCGGCGGGGGCGAGCGGGCGCGGCCAGCGCGGATCGAGGATCTCCAGCCGCCTCAGGCTGCGGCCCTCCACGAGCGGCGCGAGCTGGCGCCTGATCGTCTCGACCTCGGGGAGCTCGGGCATTCGCTCAGCTTATGAACGACCGACCGGGAAGCGCCGGGGCTTCGCTGCCAGCGAGCCAGTGCAGCACGCTCGCGCCGACGTCTGCGAGCTCGCCGTCGTGGCGCCCGCCGGCTCCCAGTCCGCTGCCACCGCGTTTGGCACGTGCGCCGGTGAGCGCGAGCAGCGGCGCGTACTCGCGCGTGTGGTCGGTGCCCGCGTGCGTCGGATCGACGCCGTGGTCGGCGGTGACGATCAGCAGGTCCGCCTCGCCGAGCCGCGCGAGGAGCCCCGCGAGGGCGGCGTCGAAGGCGCGCAGCGCGCCCGCGAACCCGTCGAGGTCCTTGCGGTGCCCGTAGAGCTGGTCGGTCTCGATCAGGTTGACGAACACGAGGCCCGCCTCGAGCCTGTCGAGCAGGCCGGCGACGCTCGCCAGCGCCTCCGCGTTGGTTGCGCCGGGGTGCGATCGTGCGATGCCGACGCCGGCGAACAGGTCGCTGATCTTGCCGACGCCGTGGACCTCGACGCCCGCACCGTCGAGCTCCTGAAGGTAGCTGCGGGCGGGCGGCACGAGGGCGAAGTCCCGCCGCCCGGCGGTGCGCGCGAAGGCTCCCTCGGAGCCGACGAACGGGCGCGCGATCACCCGCCCGACGGCGTGGCGGCCGGTCATCCTCGCGCGCGCTGCGGCGCACGCGCGGTAGAGCTCGCTCGCGGTCAGCCGCTCGGCGTGCGCGGCGAGCTGCAGCACGGAGTCCTGTGAGGTGTAGAGGATCAGGGCACCCGTGCGCAGGTGCTCGCCGCCGAACTCGGCGATCGCGCTGAGCCCGTCGTCGGCACGGTTGCAGATCACGCGGTGGCCCATCGCCTGCTCGAGCGCCCTCACGACCTCGCGCGGGAAGCCGTCTGTGTAGGTCGGCAGCGGGCGCTCGAGGACGACGCCCATCAGCTCCCAGTGGCCGCTGGTCGAGTCCTTGCCGGGGCCGAGCGGGCGCAGGCGCCCGTGGATCGCGGGGTCCTCCGCGGGCGCCACGCCGCGCAGCGGGAGGATCGAGCCGAGGCCGAGCGCCTGCAGCGTCGGTAGCCGCAGGCCACCCAGCGCCTCGGCGAGGTGCGCGAGCGTGTTCGTGCCCTCGTCGCCGTAGGCGGCCGCGTCGGGGAGCGCGCCCACGCCGCAGGCGTCGAGCACCAGCACGATCGCGCGGCGAGGGCCGATCACGTCCATCCCCGAGGCTCGCCTCAGCGTGACGCCCGCGGGTGCGCGCTGAAGTACGCGTCCTTGAGACGATCGGCCGACAGGTGCGTGTAGAGCTGGGTCGTCGCCAGGTCGGCGTGTCCGAGCATCTCCTGCAGCGAGCGCAGGTCGCAGCCTCCGGCGAGCAGGTGCGTGGCGAAGGAGTGGCGCAAGGTGTGCGGGCTCATCCGCTGATCGAGCCCCGCGCTGCGGGCGTAGCCCTGGACGATCTTGTATAGACCCTGCCGGCTGAGGGCGCCCCCGCGGTGGTTGAGGAACACGCGTCGCTGGACCGTCGCTCCGAGCAGCGCGGGGCGGGCGCTGCGGAAGTAGGCGCCCAACGCCGCGAGCGCCTGTCGCCCGATCGGCACGATCCGCTCCTTCGAGCCCTTGCCACGCGCCCGCAGCAGACCCTCCTCGAGATCGAGGTCTGAGAGCTCGAGGCCAACCGCCTCCGAGGCGCGCAGCCCGCACGCGTACATCAGCTCGAGCAGCGCCCGGTCGCGCAGCGCCAGCGCCGCGACGCCGCGCGGCTGCTCGAGCAGCTTTGCGACCTCCGCGCGCGAGAGCACGCGCGGAAGCCGCTGCGGCTTGCGCGGACCGCGGAGCTCGGCCGTCGGATCGTGCTCGATCAGGCCCTCGCGACGGAGATGGCGGTAGAAGGAGCGCAGACACGCGACCTTGCGCCCGAGCGTCGTCGCCGCGACGGGCCTGTGCTCCTGATCGCCACGCGCGAGCTCCGTCAGGAAGTCCGCGAGGTCTGCATGGGTGACCTCGACGGGCGCGAGCCGGCGCCGGCGCAGGAACTCGCCGAACTGCTGCAGGTCGCAGCGGTATGCCGCGAGCGTGTTGCGCGACAGGCCGCGCTCGAGCTCGAGGTAGGCGAGGAAGTCGAGCGTCAGCCGCTCGATCGCCCCCGCGGCCGGCGACAGGGCGGCGCTCGCAGCGGGGCTCATGCCCCTGACTTCGCCTCCGCGCTCGGCCCTCCTTGCGGGTGCAACCGCGCGTTCAGGCGACGTGCCAGCCACATCAGGGCGATCAGCGTCTTCGCGTCGGCGCACTCGGCGATCGCGAGCTCGAGGTCGGCGAGCGGCCAGCGGATGATCTCGATGCGCTCGTTCTCCTCGCTCTCCGCGCTCGCCTCGTGGAGGTCGGTGGCGGCGAACAGGTGCACGCGCTCGTCTGTGAAGCCGGCGCTCGAGTAGTAGCTGAGAATCGGCTCCCAGCTGCGCGCGCCGCAGCCGATCTCCTCGGCGAGCTCGCGCTGGGCCGCCTGCAGAGGCTCCTCGCCGTCGACGTCGAGGCGCCCCGCGGGAATCTCCAGGAGGTCGGGCTCGCCGACCGCCTCGCGCGGCTGGCGCACGAGCCAGACGTGCTCCCGGTCGTGGGCGAGCACCCCGACGGCGCCCCTGTGGCGAACGACCTCGCGCGACTCCTCGGCTCCATCGGCGTGGCGAAAGCGCTCGATGCGAACCTCGACGAGGCGCCCGGAATAGACGGTCTCCCCGCCGAGCGGCTCGAACGACCGTGGCGAGCCCTCGGCGCTCACGCGGACTCCGGGGCCGCGTCGTCGGGCTCGGTCTCGAGGAACAGCTCGGCGAGCGCCGTGCCGCCGGCGAGCGCGGCGCCGAAGAACAGCGGATCGTCGGTGAGCCCGCGGCTCATCGTCTGACTGGAGAGGCCGCTGGCGGCATATGCGGGCAGGTCGACGGCTGCGCGGCGCCAGTCGTGGCGGGTGATGCGCACGGGACGCTCGACGTCGAGTGCGAGCGCCGGGCGGCCACGAATCGCCCCGGCGAAGACGGCGCCGAGCCCTGCACGCAGGTCCGCGCCGACCGGCGAGCGCATGCCCGCGGGGAGCGCGACGGTGACGGGCTCGAGCAGGAGGTCCAGGACGGTGAGCGTGTGGTGGGAGATCCCGCGGTGGCGCTCGCGGTCATCGCTCGTGGACATGCGCGC
>DASZNB010000089.1:0-9988 GCA_035551395.1 Solirubrobacteraceae bacterium
ACCGCAGTCCGCGGCAACCGCATCGCCGCCGTTGGCATGGCGATCGCCGTGATCGCGACGCTGCTGGACCGCGGCGAGGGCAACTGGGCGCTGATCGTGGTCGGCGTCGCGATCGGCACCGCCGTCGGCGTGCCGGCCGCGCGCAGGGTGAAGATGACGGCGATGCCGCAGATGGTCGCGCTGTTCAACGGCGTCGGCGGCGGCGCCGTGTTCCTGATCTCCTGGTCGGAGTTCCGCCTCAGCCACGGCTTCTCCTCGACCGCCACCTACATAACGGTCTTCTCGCTGTTCGCCGCGATCGTCGGCTCGGTCTCCTTCTGGGGCTCGAACATCGCGTTCGGCAAGCTCCAGGAAATCATCCCCGGACGGCCGATCAGCTTCGGCTCCTCCCAGCAGATCGTCAACCTCGTGCTGCTCGTGCTCGCGCTCGCCGCCGGCGTGGACATCGCCGCGGGCGATCACTCGCAGAGCATCTTCATCGGCATGCTGATCTGCGCCGCGCTGCTCGGCAACGCCGTCGTGCTGCCAATCGGAGGGGCCGACATGCCGGTGGTGATCTCGATGCTGAACGCCTTCACCGGGCTCTCTGCGGCGGCGACGGGGATCGCGCTGAACAACCCCGCGCTGATCGTCGCGGGCATGATCGTGGGCGCCTCCGGCTCGATCCTCACGAACCTGATGGCCACCGCGATGAACCGCTCGATCCCCGCGATCATCGCCGGGGGCTTCGGCGGGGGAGGGGCGGTGGAGGGCGCCAGCGGCGCGGGCGAGCACGCCGGCACCGTGCGTTCGACGAGCGCCGCCGACGTCGCCATCCAGCTCGCCTACGCGAACCGTGTCGTGGTCGTGCCCGGCTACGGCATGGCCGTCGCCCAGGCCCAGCACGCGGTCCGCGAGCTGAGCAAGGAGCTCGAAAAGCGTCAGGTGGAAGTCAGCTACGCGATCCACCCCGTCGCCGGGCGCATGCCGGGGCACATGAACGTGCTGCTCGCCGAGGCCGACGTTCCGTATGACCAGCTCAAGGAGATGGACGAGGCGAACCCCGAGTTCGCCCGCACCGACGTCTCGCTCGTGATCGGCGCCAACGACGTGACCAACCCGGCGGCCAAGAACACGCCATCCTCGCCGATCTACGGGATGCCGATCCTCGAGGTCTCCGACAGCAAGTCGGTGATCGTCATCAAGCGCTCGATGAACCCGGGCTTCGCCGGCATCGAAAACGAGCTCTACTACGACCCCAACACGACGATGCTGTTCGGGGACGCCAAGGCGGCCGTGACCGAGATCACCGCCGAGCTCGCGCACATCTAGCTCCGGGCGGTGCATGCACCGCCCGGTCGGACGGCACATGTGCCGTCCGATGACCGGCCGCATGCGGCCGGTCGCAGGCAGGCGCATGCGCCTGCCTGAACTGGATTGGCACCTCTGCGAGACTGCGGGCCGTGATCGAGCGCAGCCAGGCCCTCGCGACGCTCACGCGCGACGAGTTCGATGTGGTGGTGGTCGGCGGCGGGATCACCGGCGCCGGTGTCGCGCTCGATGCGGCCGCGCGCGGCTACAGCGTCGCCCTGCTCGAGCGTGCGGACTACGCGTCGGGCACCTCCAGCCGTTCGAGCAAGCTCGTCCACGGCGGGCTGCGCTACCTGCAGAACTTCGACCTCGGGCTGGTCCGCGAGGCGCTGCTCGAGCGTCAGCTGATGGTGGCGCTGGCGCCGCATCTGGTGCGCCCGCTGCCGCTCGTCGTGGCAGCCTTCGCGGGGGCCCACCCGGACCGCCTCGTCGGGGTCGGACTGAACCTGTACGACGTGATGTCCGTGACCGATCGGCGCTCCGCCGGCGAGCGCCTGCGCTCCCGCCGTGGGCGGCGCACGCGCGGCGAGCGCGCCGATGCGCCCTCGGGTGGGCCGTCGCCGGGGGAGGAGGGCGAGGCCTGGAGCCCGGAGCGCCATCGCGTCATCTCGGGCGAGGAGGTGCTCGAGCTGCTGCCCGCGCTGGCCGGCCGCGAGCCGACGAGCGGCTATCTGTTCTATGACTGCCAGACCGACGACGTGCGTCTCGTCCTGACCGTGCTCGGCGAGGCCGAGCGCTTCGGTGCGGTCTGCGCGAATCGCGTCGACGTGACGGGACTGCTCGAGCGCGACGGGCGCGCCGAGGGTGTCGAGGCGCTCGATCGCGAGAGCGGCGAGCGCTTCCACGTGCGCGCGGCGACCGTCGTCAACGCAACGGGTGTGTGGGCGGATGAGCTGCGTCCGCGCGAGTTGCACGAGGAGGCCGAGCTCCCGCGCATTCGACCGAGCCGCGGCACTCACGTGACGATCCGACACGAGGACCTCCCGCTCGTCGGCGGTGCGATCGTCCCCGCGGGCGCGGGCCGCTCGATCTTCGCGCTGCCCTGGCTGGGCCACACGCTGATCGGCACGACCGACAACGACTACGAGGGCCCGCTCGAGCACATCCGGCCCTCGCCCGAGGACATCGCCTACCTGCTCGACGCGACCAATGCGTTCTTCGGCTCGGCGCTCGGTCCGCAGCAGCTGACGGGCGCGTTCGCCGGCGTGCGGCCGCTGATCTCCACGGGCGATCCGAAGAAGTCGGTGGACATCTCGCGCAAGGCCGAGCTGTACGAGACTTCCTCGGGGATGATCACGATCACCGGCGGGAAGCTCACGACGTGGCGGCGGATGGCGAAGATGGCCGTCGACCGGATCGTCGAGCGCGACGCCCGCGACGCTCCCTGCCGCACCCACGAGATACCGCTCGGGCAGGCGATCGCGGTTGAGGAGCTCCCGCGCGTCGAGGGCGTTCGCGAGGACGCCTACGCGGCGCTCGCCGGCCGCTACGGGCACGCGGCACATGACGTGCTCGAGCTGGCGGCGGAGCGCGGCGAGCTGGCCCAGCCGATCGTGCCCGGCCTGCCCGACCTGCTGGCCGAGGTCGCGCTGGCGGCGCGCCAGGAGCAGGCCCGCAGCATCGGCGACGTGATGCTGCGGCGCACGCGCCTGGGCCTGCTCGCCGCACGCGAGCTCACGGCCGAGCCGCCGGCGCGCGGGAGCGGCCCCGTGCAGCGGGTGGGCGACGTGCTCGCCCGCGAGCTCGACTGGAGCGCCGAGCGGCTGGGGCGCGAGCTCGAGCGCTTCGCAGTCGAGGCCGCCGCCGAGGGAATCGCCGCCGGGAGCGAGCTCGCACACGCGCCGCCGGGTCAACTCGCGCCCCCCGCGCCGATGCCGTGAACGCCCCCAAGCACCGCCTCAGCGCCGTCGACGTGACCCTCGAGCTGGGCTCGCGGCCGCTGCTGATGGGCATCGTCAACGCCTCGCCGGACTCCTTCAGCGACGGCGGCATGCACGCCGGGCTCGAGGCGCAGCTCGCGCTCGCGCGCGAGCTGCAGGAGGCCGGCGCCGACATTCTCGACATCGGCGGCGAGTCGGCCTCCACCGGCCGTCCACCGGTCGCCGAGCAGGAGGAGATCGAGCGGGTCCTCCCGCTGATCGAGCGCGTCGCGGGCGAGCTGGGCGCGCTCGTGTCCGTCGACACCTACAAGCCTGCCGTGGCGAGCGCGGCGATCGCGGCGGGGGCGAAGATCGTCAACGACGTCAGCGGCCTGCGCGATCCGGGCCTCGCCGAGGTGTGCGCGCGCAGCGGCGCCGCGCTCGTCGTGATGCACACGCGCGCCGCGCCCCGCGAGCGCCTGCAGGACCCCGACCTCTACGCGGACATTGTTACGGAGGTGACGGATTTTCGGGCAGCGGCGATGGCGCGCGCCATCGCTGCCGGCTGCCGCCCCGAGCAGATCCTGCTCGACCCTGGACCCGACTTCGCCAAGACTCCCGCGCAGACGATCCGGCTGCTGCGCGAGCTCGAGCGCCTGCACGCGCTCGGGCGACCGCTGCTGCTGGCGATCTCGCGCAAGGACTTCATCGGCGCGCTCACCCGCCGCGGGCCACGCGAGCGGCTCGCCGGGACGCTCGCCGCGCTCGCCCACGGCGTCGAGCGCGGGGCCCACATCTTTCGCCTGCACGATGTCGCCGCCGCCGCCGACTTCCTCACGGTGCGCGCGGCGCTCACCGGCACAGACGAGCCGGGCAGGGATCTTGCGGTCGGCGAGGAACAGCGCTACGACAGGCTCCTCGCCGACTAGCCCCTCGCGCCCGTGGGTGGCGGGCGGCCGGCGCTCCGCCTGGCGCAGACGCTACGCTGAAGCCCACTACGGGTGCCGGTCGCTGTCCAACGCGACCGGACGCCAACCGCCCAACCACGACGAAAGAAGGAACATCATGGCTGTACTCGAGCGCTCCGAGCTGGAGGCAAGTCCGCTCGCCGACCTCCACGCGATCGCCAACCAGGTCGGTCTCGACGGATTTCGCAGGCTCCGCAAGGCGGACCTGATCGACGCGATCCTCGGTGAGCCGGCGTCCTCGCAGAGCACGCCCTCTGACGCGGAGGGTGAGGACGGTGAGGCACCGGCTCCGAGCCGCCGGCGACGCTCGCCTCGCGCGCGGCGCTCGACGAGCGCCGATCAGGCCGGTCCGCCCGCGCCGGCAGCCGACGAGGAGGACGCGCCCGACAGGGCGCCCGCGCGAGGCGGCGCTCGCAGGGGCAGGGGGAGAGGCGCGCGCGGCGCCGGCGCAGACTCCTCAGAGCGCCCAGAGCGCGCGGAGCGCGCGGACAGCGACTCCGACTCACCCGGACGCACCGCCAGCGGCGTCGTGGAGGTGCTCGGCAACGGGTCCGCCTTCCTGCGCGTCGATCCGCCCGAGCCCTCCGACGAGGACGTCTACATCTCCGCCGCGCAGGTCCGCCGCTGCGAGCTCGTCTCCGGCGACAGCGTCGCCGGCCCCGTGCGCACGCCGCGGCGATCGGAGCGCTACCCCTCGCTCGTCAGGATCGACACGATCAACGGTGCGTCCGCCGACAGCGTGTCCGACGGCGCGCGCTACGAGGATCTTCCGGTCAGCTGGCCGAGCGAGCGCCTGGCGCTCGACTCGAAGGACCCGACGCTCGAGGCGATCGAGTGGCTGACGCCGCTCGGGCGCGGTTCGCGCGCGGTGATCGTCGGCCAGCCGGGCTCGGGCAAGACCGAGACCCTGCGCCGCCTGCTCGCCGCCCTCGGCGGCCGCGAGGGACTGGAGGTCAGCGTGGTGCTCGCCGGCGTGCGTCCCGAGGAGATTCAGGAGTGGCGCGAGGGTCCCGTCGCTCCCACGGCAGCCGTCAGCTTCGCCGCCTCCGCGGACTCCCAGGGGCAGGCCGTGGAGCGTGCGATCGACGCGGCCAGGCGCACCGCCGCCCGCGGCGGCGACGCGCTCGTGCTGATCGACGGCCTCGACGGTCTCAACCCGCACGCCGCCCGCAAGGCGCTGGCGGCGGCGCGCAACCTGAGCGAGGGCGGCTCGCTGACCGTGATCGCGATCGCCGCCGAGCCGCTCGGCGGCGAGACCACGGTGATCGCGCTCGACCGCCGTCTGACGGCCACCGGACGCCAGCCGATCCTCGACCTCCAGGCAAGCGCGACGCTCAGGCTCGAGCTGCTCGTCGGCGAGGACGGCGCCGCGGCCGTCACCAAGGCCCGCGCGGAGGCGATGGACGCTTAGCTCCGTCAGGACGCCACATCGCGCCGCTCAGCGGCGTCCCGGCTAGCGCTTGTAGGCGACGCGGCCCCAAGAGGGCTCGGGCGCGAGCTCGATCGCCTCGCCGCCTGCGGCGGTGCCGGGCTCGGCCGGCTGAACGTAGGCGAACGTGCCGCTGTGCTCGTCGTAGGCGACGCTCAGCTCGCCCTCCTTGACGCGCTGGTCGAGCCAGGCGCCGCGGAAGACGAGACGACGCAGCCAGTGCACGAGCGAGCGCTCGGCCGGGCCGACGAGCTCCGGCCAGCATTCGTTGACGTGCTCGCCGAGCTCGGAGGCGGGCTCGATGATCTCGCCGTTGACGGCAAGGTTGACGAGGTCTTCGAGCTCGGCCTCGCCGAGGCGCCCGGCGACGAAGCCGAGCCTCAGCGCGGCCTGCTCGCAGCGCTCGGAGAAGTCAGTCTCGTTGAAGGTGAAACGCAGCTCGCCGTATTCGAGGACGAAGTGCTCACCTGAGTCGTAGTTTTCGCGTCGCGCGGTTTCCATGGCCGTTGCCGCGGCGCTCAGCCTGCGGGTCGTCGGGATCATACGGTGGGTTCCTGCAATCCGAGCTGCGGTGCATGGGATTTTGCATATGGCACGATTCGCACAACCGCGACGAGCTCGGCGGTCGCGCGACGGGGCGCGGCGGCTGCCGGAGGGCGGGGTGCGCCGTTCCGGATCGGGTGCGAGATACCCTGCGGCGCGTGGCGAGGCTGAGCCAACACGGACTGAAGCGCGTTCTCGGCACGAGCGCGCTGTTCTCGACCGCGTACGGCAACGTCGGCTCCTCGATCTACTACGCGCTCGGCCTGGTGGCCTCCTACGCGCTCGGCCTGACGCCGATCGTGTTCCTCATCACGGGCGTGATCTTCTACCTGACCGCCGCCACCTACGCGGAGGCGACGGCGATGTACCCCGAGGCGGGCGGCTCCTCGAGCTTCGCGCGCCACGCCTTCAACGAGCTGTGGTCCTTCTTCGCCGCATGGGCGCAGATGCTCAACTACACGATCACGATCGCCATCTCGGCGTTCTTCGTGCCCCACTATCTCGGTGGGTTGTTCTGGCCGGCGCTTCAGCACGGCCCCGGCGACGTGCTGTTCGGCATCGGCGTCGTCACGGTGCTGTCGGTGATCAACGTCGTCGGCGTGAAAGAGGCGGCGGGACTGAACATCCTGCTCGCCGTCACCGACCTCGCCACGCAGCTGCTGCTCGTGATCGTCGGGATCGTGCTCGTGCTCTCGCCCCACGTGCTGATCGACAACGTGCACCTCGGTGTGGCGCCGAGCTGGAAGAACTTCCTCGTGGCGATCCCCGTCGGGATGATCGCCTACACGGGGATCGAGACGATCTCCAACATGGCGGAGGAGGCACGCGACGAGACGAGGACGATTCCCAAGGCGATCAGGGCGGTCGTCCTCGCGGTGTTCGCGATCTACGCAGCGCTGCCGATGGTCGCCCTCTCGGCGCTGCCCGTCACGCGGCACCCGGCGCCGAACGGCCACGGCTCGGCCTACTCCACGCTGCTCGGCCGGGACGAGGCGCATGGCGGCTTCGCCGGCGACCCGGTGCTGGGGATCGTCAAGCACCTGCACCTCGGCGCGCTGCAGTCGGCCGGCGAGATCTACGTCGGCATCCTCGCCGCGACGATCCTGTTCATCGCCGCCAACGCAGGGATCATCGGCGCCTCACGGCTGATCTACTCGATGGGTCTGCACCGCCAGGTCCCCGACCGGCTCAGTCGCCTGCACCCGCGCTTCTCGACGCCGTGGATCGGCATCCTGCTGTTCGGCGGAGTGGCATGCCTGACGATGATCCCCGGACGAGCCGAATTCCTCGGCAACATGTACGCGTTCGGGGCGATGCTCTCGTTCACGATCGCGCACCTGTCGGTCATCCGCCTGCGCGTCAAGGAGCCCGAGCGGCCGCGGCCGTATCGCGGGCCGGGAACGCTCAACGTGGCCGGGCGGCCGCTGCCTGTCTTCGCGCTGCTCGGGATCGCCGGCACCGGGCTCGCCTTCGTGACGGTGACGATCCTGCACCTCGCGGTCGCCGTCGCCGGCGTCGCCTGGCTGGCGCTCGGCATGGGCCTGTACATCGCGTATCGCAAGCAGCATGGCCTCGACCTGCGCACGACGACGCGCGCGCCGCGCCACGAGCGTCCGGCGGATTTTGAGGAGTTGGAGTATCGGACGGCGTTGGTGCCGATTTTTGGGGATGACGTGAGTGCGTCGGCGTTGAAGAGCGCGGCGAAGTTGATTGGTGAGGATGGGGTGGTGTTCGCGATTTTTGTGTTGCCGGTGCCGAGTCAGTTGTCGTTGGAGGCGGGGTTGGAGGAGGAGGAGGCGCATGGGCGTTCGGTGTTGGAGAGCGCGCGGATTCAGGCGCGGCGGGCGGGGATCAAGATTCATACGGGGTTGATTCGTACGCGTAATCCTGGTGCGGCGTTGGTGGAGGAAGCGGAGCGGGTGCGTTGCGATGTGATCTATTGGTCGACGATTCATGCGCCTGCGGGTGAGCAGCGGATCGGGCCGACGGCTGTGTATCTGCTCGGCAAGCGTCCCTGCCGCGTCATCATCGAGACCGACACGTCGCCCGAGCGCACGCGCGAGCGCATGCCGGCGATCGCGTGACGGGCACCCACGCCTCGATCGGCTAGAGCTTCGGCGCCTGGCGGCGTTACGAAATCGACACGTCGGCGGCGTGGATCGTTATACGATCGTCACGCGGCCGGACCTAGCGTGAGGACGTGGACATCTCGGCCGTGGCGAGGATGCGCGGCGTTCAGGCCCGGGACGCATGGCGCGCCTGAGCGAGCAGGGACTGCGCCGCTCGGTCGGCGTGTCGGGACTGTTCGCGACCGCCTACGGCAACGTCGGCTCCTCGATCTACTACGCGCTCGGGCTCGTCGCCGCCCACGCCCTCGGTCTCACGCCGCTCGTCTTCCTGTTTGCCGGTGGCCTGTTCGTGCTGACGGCGAAGACCTACGCGGAGGGCGCCTCCATGTTCCCGGAAGCGGGCGGCTCCTCCTCGTTCGCACGCCACGCCTTCAACGAGCGGGTGTCCTTCTTCGCCGGCTGGGCGCTGACGCTCGACTACATCATCACGATCGCGATCTCCGCGTTCTTCGTGCCGCACTATCTCGGCGCGTTCTTCCCGGCCCTCACGCACAACCCCGGCGACATCATCGGCGGCCTGGTCACGATCGCGTTGCTGGCGGCGCTCAACATCCGCGGGCTCGGCGAGTCGGCCAAGCTGAACCTGTTCCTCGCGATCGCCGACCTCTGCACGCAGGTCCTGCTCGTCGGCCTCGGCATCGCGCTCGTGCTTGACCCCTCGCTGCTCGTCGATCAGGTTCACCTCGGGACGGCGCCGAGCTGGACGCAGCTGATCTTCGCGCTGTCCGTGGCGATGGTGGCCTACACGGGGATCGAGACCGTCTCGAACATGGCCGAGGAGGCCAAGGACCCGGGCCACGACGTCCCCAAGGCGGTCAACCTCGTGCTCATCGCGGTGCTCGGGGTATACGCCGGCATCTCCGTCGTCGCGCTCTCGGCGCTGCCGGTCATCCACCACGGGATCGGCCACAGCGCGGCGCTGGGGGCGAGCTACACACACGCTGGGTACGCCACGGCGCTCGGGGGCCATTTCGAAAACGACCCGGTGCTCGGCATCGTCTCGCGCCTCGGTCTACACGGCACGCTCCTGACGATCGCCAAAGGCTACGTCGGGGTGCTCGCTGCGACGATCCTGTTCATCGCCACGAACGCCGGGCTGATCGGGATCTCGCGACTGTCGTGGTCGCTGTCCGAGCACCGCCAGCTGCCGTCGCTGTTCTCCAACCTGCACCCGACGTTTCGCACGCCGTGGTTCACGATCATCTTCTTCTCGGCGCTCGCCGGGCTGCTGATCCTGCCGGGCGAAACGACGCTGCTCGGAAACCTCTACTCGTTCGGGGCGATGCTCTCGTTCACGACCGCGCACGTGTCCGTCGTGGTGCTCCGCTACAAGCAGCCTGACCGCGAGCGTCCCTACCGGATGCCGTGGAACGTCAACTTGCGTGGGCGCTCGCTACCGCTGACGGCCGTGCTCGGGGCGATCGGCACCTTCGCGGCCTGGTGCTCGGTCGTCGTGCTGCACGGCGAGGCCCGCACGATCGGCATCCCCTGGATGCTCGCGGGGATGGCGGGCTACTTCTACTACCGCAAGCGTCAGGGTCTCGACTCGCGCACGACTCACAAGATCGCCCGCCCGCAGCGTCCGGCGGATTTTGAGGAGTTGGAGTATCGGACGGCGTTGGTGCCGATTTTTGGGGATGACGTGAGTGCGTCGGCGTTGAAGAGCGCGGCGAAGTTGATTGGTGAGGATGGGGTGGTGTTCGCGATTTT
>DASZNB010000090.1:0-3401 GCA_035551395.1 Solirubrobacteraceae bacterium
CTCCTCGCTCAGCCCCGCCTAGCCGGAGCGCGACGAAGCCGGTCGCGCCAGCGGACCAGCACGCCGGCCCGCGCGGGGGACGAGTTTCGCCTGGCCCGCGGTGTCAAGGGCCCACTGGTGAGCGTCGGGCGCGCTGCGTGCGGGCGTACGGAGTTTGACGGCGCACTGGTACTTCAGTTGGTAAAGTAAAGGGTGAAATGGCCCTCGATGAGACGTGTCCGGTATGTCTGACCGCGCAGATCGTGTGCGGAAAGTGGACACTCCTGCTGATCCGCGACCTGGCCGAGGGGCACTCGCGCTTCTGTGAGTTGGAACGCTCGCTCAGCGGGATCAGCCCACGGACGCTGTCGCTGCGGCTGAGAGCGCTCGAGGAGGAGGGCATCGTCGAGCGCCACACCTTCGCGGAGGTGCCCCCGCGCGTCGAGTACGCGCTGACCGCGAAGGGGCGTGCACTGCTGCCGATCGTCGACGACATGCGCTCCTACGGTGAAGACTGGCTGGGCGCGGAGTGCGCCGAGCGCGCCGACGTCGGCGCCGAAGCGCTCGTCGCCTGAGCGCGGCTGCGGCCGGCTGCAAGACCCGCTGCGGACGCTCGCGCCGGGCAGGAGGCGTGAAGCTCAGCGCGAAGTGAGCTGACCCATGCGCTCCGTGCAACTCCAGGCCGCCCTCAGCGACTACATCGATCTCGCCGCAGGGCACCTGCACGCGGAGATCGCGGGCGGGGCGGAGGTGCCGTTCGAGCTCGAGCAGCGCAGCGGACGCCGTCGCGCGGGCGGGCCCGCGCTGTACTGCTACCGCCCCCTGACCGCGCAGTTCATCAGTGCGCGGATGCCCGAGCTGGAACGACTCCCGGCCTACGCCCAGGCGGCCGAGCGTCTCGTCGCCTTCGACGGCCTCGGACGCTACCTCGCAAAGGTGGGCGGCGAGATCGGCGGCAAGGGCGCACGCGCCGAAGCGAGCGCGGCGATCGCCGCGCTCCTGGGGGAGGTTTTCGCCGAGCAGACCGATTTCGAGCCCGAGCCCGCGCGGGTGCGCGCGGCGATCGAGCGCCTCGAGCACGCCGCGCTGTCCGCGAGCAGCGAGGTGACGCTGGTGGGCCGGCTGGCCGGGCTCACGATCGCCTCGCCCGAGCTCGCGCTCACGCGCGGCCTGACGATCGCCCAGCCGCATGCGCTCGAGGGTCTGCCGCCGGAGGCCGTCGAGGGCCCGCCGGGCGGGCATCTCGTCGTTGCGCTCGAGGTCGAGCAGGACGAGGCCCGCGCGGCGGTGGAGCGCGGACGCGAGATCCTCAAGGACCTGCTGCGGGCACTGCGCCTGTTCGGCGACGGCCGCGTCACGCTCGGCGCGCTCGCGTGGGGGCGGGTCGGGAGCGGGCAGTGGACGCCCCTTGCGCTCGGTGCCGGCGGAAGGCCGCGCGGGATGCTCGTCGTCAGCGCTGAGCAGGAGGACGAGCTGCGCGCATTCTGCAACCTCGTCTCGCGCCGCGCGCCCGACGGCAACGAGATCGCGTGGGCGCTGCGCCGCTTCGAGCTCGGCTGCGAGCGCGAGGATCCGCATGAGGCGCTGAGCGACCACCTGCTCGCGCTGCGTGGGCTGCTCGAGCCCGAGGGTCCCTCGAGCGGGCTGCTCGCCGGGCGCGTCGCCGCGCTGTGCGCGACACCCGAGCGCCGGCTGGAGCTGACCGGCCGCGTCCTGCAGGCGCAGGCCCTGGAGCGCGCCGCGATCGCCGGAACGGGCGTGCGCCATGCCGCCTCCGACGCGCTCGTGGCCGACACGGCCGACCATCTGCGCGCGCTCCTGCGTGATGTGATCTGCGGCCACCTGGACCCCGACCTCGTGACGCTCGCGGATGAGATCCTGCTCGAAGCCGACGCCGACACCGAGCTCCCCGAGGAGCCCGAGGCGGCGGACGAGGCGCCGGCGCCGAGCGCGGGCTCGGACAGGGGCAGCACGAGACCCGTCCGCGCTCCGCGCGCGGGCGAGCTAACGAAACAGATTTTCGGCGATCCCCGCGAGGCCGAGGAGATCCTGGACGTCTTCATCTAGCTCTGGGACGAGCACCGGCTCGCTCCCGCCGAGCGAGCGGGAGAGACGCTCGATGCTCGCGCGGTCGCGTCGCACGAGCACGTCGAAATCCGCGAGATTGCTCGCCACGCGGGCGGCGAGCGGCGCGCCCAGCGCGCCGCTGAGCAGGTCCCCGACCTCCTCGCTCGAGTAGCCGTCGAGACCGTCGCTGTGCACGCGGTTGACGACCAGCTCGGCGCGCGGCATCCCCGCCGCATCGAGGCGCTCGGCCAGATAGCCGGCCTCGCGCACCGGCTCTGCCTCGGGCGAGGTGACGATCAGGAAAGCCGTCTCGGGCGAGCGAAGCAGGGTCGAGACCGCCCGCGTGCGCTCTGCGAAGCCGTCGGTCACCCCGCCCAGCGAGCGAAAGAAGCGAGACAGGTCGGCGAGCATGTCCACGCCGGTGACGCGCGCGAAGATCGCGAACATCAGCGCCGTGCCGCGCCCGAACAGCCGCGCCGTGAGGCCGCCGGGGGCCAGGAACACCTGCAGCGCGCGTCCGTCGAGAAAGCCGAGCAGGCGGTTGGGCGCGTTGAGGAAGTCCAGCGCGTTGCGCGACGGCGGGGTGTCCAGCACGATCACATCGAAGTCGTGCTCCTCATACAGCTCGTACAGCTTCGCCACCGCGCTCAGCTCGTGGGACCCGGCGACGGCGGTCGAGAGCTCGCGGTAAACGGGGTTCGCGAGGATCTCCTCCCGCGCATGCGCGTCGGGGGCCAGCCGCGCCACGATCTCGTCGAAGGTGCGCTTCGCGTCCAGCATCATCGCCCACAGCTCGCCCTCGATCTCGACAGCCGCGTCGCTCGCCTGGACGCGGCACGGCTCGCCTGAGAGCTCGCGCAGGCCCAGCGCCGCCGCCAGGCGCTTGGCTGGATCGATCGTGACGACAGCCACCTTCTGTCCGCGCATCGCCAGGCCCAGCGCCAGCGCCGCCGAGGTGGTCGTCTTGCCGACGCCACCGGCGCCGACGCAGACGAGCACGCGCTTGCTCCGCAGGCGAGCGCGCAGGCCACGGTCCTCGAGGACGGTCATCTCGGGATCGTAGTTCCGATGCAGGAATCCCCCCTCGCCATGCGAATACCGAGCCGACGGCTTTCCCGCCAAACGACTATCGGAGCCCCCGTGCAAGGAAAGGCCAAGGTCATCGCGTTCGCCAACCAGAAGGGTGGGGTGGCCAAGACGACGACCACTCTCAACCTCGCCGCCGCCTTCGCGGAGGAGGGCCATCGCGTGCTCTGCGTGGACATGGATCCGCAGGGCAACCTGACGATGTCGCAGGGGATCGACCCCGACACGCTCGAGAAATCGATGTACGACGTGCTCGTGCACAAGGTCTC
>DASZNB010000091.1:0-3814 GCA_035551395.1 Solirubrobacteraceae bacterium
GAGGTCGGCGGCGCCGGCCTCGACGTAGGTGGGCACATCGGAGGGGCGCATCGTGATCACGCCGACGTCCTCGAACAGGAGCTTGCGGTCGTTCGAGCGCAGCTCGGCCGTGTCGAGGCCGAGGCTCGCGAGCAGATCGACGGTCCCGTCGAACAGCGCGCCGCGGGGAACCGCGATCGTCAGACCGTTGAGTGCAGTCACCTCGCGCTCCCCCCGGCGCCGCCGGGTTCCGATGCAGCGTCACCCCCGCCGGACTCCGTGCCCACCAGCAGCGTGCCGGTGCCACGCTCCTCGCCGGCGAGCGCGAGGTGCAGGCGATCGACGCCGAGGGCGAAGCCGACGGCCGGCAGGCTGCGCCCGAAGCGCCCGAGCAGATCGTCGTAGCGGCCACCGCCGCCGATCGGGGTGCCGAGCGCGGGGTCGTACACGTCGAATACGGCGCCCGTGTAGTAGCCGATGTTGCGGACCAGGCCGAGGTCGAAGATCACGCGCGCGGCAACGGTCGGCTCGAGCAGCTCGTGGACCTGGCGCAGGCCGGTGACGGCCTCCTCGGCCTGCGCGGGGGTGTCGGCGAGCACGTCGGGACCGCCGCGGCGCTGGGGCACCTCCAGCAACAGCTCGACGGCGTCACGGGACAGCCCGGATGCGGCGAGCGCCTGCTCCAGGCCGACGAAGTCACGCAGCACGAGCGCGCCCAGCAGCGCGGCCTGCGCGTCCTCGCGGACACGCAGGCTGGACATCAGGGCGGGAAACAGCGACGCGTCGCCGAGGCCGATTCGATAGTCCTTCAGGCCGGTCGCGTCGAGCGCATGGCAGAGCACGGTGAGCGCGTCGGCCGTCCCCTCGGGCGCGGGGGCGCCGACGAGCTCGATGCCGGCCTGGAGCATCTCGCGCGGCTGGCCGCGCTGGGGGCGCACGCCGCGATAGCAGTGGGCGAAGTAGCAGAAGCGCAGGGGCGGTTCGCTCGTGGCATAGCGGGTGGCGACGACGCGCGCGATCGGCACGGTCATGTCCGAGCGCAGCGCGAGCACCGCGCCGGACTCGTCGAACACGCGATAGGCGGGCCGCGCTTCGGCCATGTCGGCGCGCGCCAGCACCGACTCGTACTCGAGCGCCGGTGTGTACACCTCGCCGTAGCCGTGGCGCTCGAAGACGCGCCGCAGGGTGTCGGTGATCGCGCGGACCTCGCGCGTCTCGTCGGGCAGCACGTCGCGCGTGCCGCTGGGGATCGGGTGGATCATCTCGACCCGAGATTATGCGTGGACAGGCTCCGTGGCCACGCGCTCGATGCGCGCGCCGAGCTCCCGCAGGCGCTCGTCGATGCGCTCGTAGCCACGGTCGATCTGGCGGATGTTGCCGATCTCGCTGCGCCCGTCGGCGCAGAGAGCGGCCAGCAGCATCGCCATTCCGGCACGGATGTCCGGCGACTCGACGCGCTCCCCGCGCAGCCTACGCGGGCCGGTGATGATCGCTCGGTGCGGGTCGCACATGACGATGTCGGCACCCATCAGGATCAGCTTGTCGGCGAAGATCAGGCGGTTCTCGAACATCCACTCGTGCACGAGGATCGAGCCCTCGGCCTGCGTCGCGAGCGCCACGGCGATCGACGTGAGATCGGCCGGGAACGCCGGCCAGGGTCCGTCCTGGATCTTGCTCTTGTACTCCCCCACGTCCGACTGGGCGACCAGCCGCTGCCCGCCCGGGATCAGCACGTCGTTGCCGTCGAGCTCCGAGCGCAGCCCGACGCGCTCGAACACGAGGCGGATCATGCGCAGGTCGCCGGGCACCGTGTCCCTGATGCGCAGTTCGCCGCCGGTGACGCCGGCGAGTGCCATGAAGCTGCCGATCTCGATGTGGTCGGGTGCGATGCGGTGCTCGCAGCCATGCAGCGCGGCGGCGCCGTTGACGGTGATGAGGTTCGAGCCGATGCCCTGGATGTCGGCGCCCATCTTCACGAGCATGCGCGCGAGGTCCTGGACGTGCGGCTCGCAGGCGGCGTTCCCGATCACGGTGGTTCCGGGCGTGAGCGCGGCTGCCATCAGGGCGTTCTCGCTGGCCATCACGGAGGGCTCGTCCATGAAGACGTCTGTCGGGCAAAGTCCGGAAGGCGCGGTGAGCACGATCTCGCGCCCGCACTCGACGACGGCGCCCATCGCGCGAAAGGCATCGAGGTGTGGGTCCAGGCGCCGGCGGCCGATCACGTCGCCTCCAGGCGGCGGCATCACGGCGCGGCGGAAGCGAGCGAGCAGCGGCCCGGCGAGCAGGAACGAAGCGCGGATCAGCTCGGCGAGCTCGGGCTCGATCGCAAAGTCGTGCACGTTGGCCGCGCACAGCGCGACCTCGTTGGGGCCGCGCCAGCTCACCTGCACGCCGATCGCGCGCAGGATCTCGAGCATCGCCTCCACGTCGCGGATGCGTGGCACGTTGCGTACGAGGACCTCGTCCTCCGTGAGGACGCTTGCAGCGAGGATGGGCAGCGCCGCGTTCTTGTTCCCGGCCGGGGTCATCGTGCCGGAGAGCGGAACGCCGCCTTCGATGACGAACTTCTCCATGAGCGGGGGGCGCCGCCTCCGGCCCAGGATCGGCCCGCCGGCATGACGCCTGGCTAGCGTAACAGCCATGTCCCAAGTGGAGTTCGAGCTTGCCGACGATCGCCCTTCACACGGCCTCGCAAGGCGTGCCGCCGGCTTCCCCCGCCCCGCGCCCCCTGCAACGCACGTTGCAGCCGGCAGCCGCCAATCTGGCTCTACAGCGCCCTTCTCGAGCGTCTTCTCGAGCGTCACGTCGGTGAGCCACGCACGTTCGCCCGCTTCCGTCCGCGCGCCTTCATACCTTACGAACACATGTTCCCCCAGAGAACATCCACGCTAGGACAGCGCGCGCTCGGTGCGCTTGGCCTCATGCGCTCCGTCCTGTTGCTCGAGGACGACAGCCGCGTCGACTGGGAGGTCGACCAGGACGAGCGCGACGAGGTGGATCATCCTCACCGAGCGCCGCTGCAGGGGCGGGCGGCCGCGGCGCGGCGCAACCGCCGCAGGCCCGGCCAGCCCGCTCCGTCCAAGCATGTCTGCCTGTGCCCGATCGAACGCGCCGACGCCCAACACGGGCCCCGGCGCCGAGGCACCGCCGACGGCCCTTTCCCACGGCGCGAGGCGCGGCGGGCGACCAGCGGGCACCCGCCGGCTCCGGATGCCTGACGGACCACGCCGTCGCATCGCCATGCCGCTGGCCGCATCGTCGTGACCGCGTGGGCCGAAACGACAACGGGCCGCCCGAGGGCGACCCGTGCGAATCGAAAGAACCGGCGGCGTCCTACTCTCCCAGGCCCTTGCGAGCCAAGTACCATCGGCGCTGAGGGGCTTAACTGCTCTGTTCGGAATGGGAAGAGGTGTTTCCCCCTCGCTAAAGCCACCGGAAAAGGACGAGAGACCACGCCTCCCGGTCCTTCAAAACTGCACAGCCACCACAGCGGGTATCACTAAAAATCCGTCAAGCCCTCGACCCATTAGTACCGGTCTCCTGCAGACGTTGCCGTCCTTCCAGATCCGGCCTATCAACCTGGTGGTCTACCAGGGGTCTTACTCCCTCTAGGGGATGGGAGAGTTCATCTCGAGGCCGGCTTCCCGCTTAGATGCTTTCAGCGGTTATCCGATCCACACGTAGCTAGCCTGCTATGCCCTTGGCAGGACAACAGATACACCAGAGGTGCGTTCATCCCGGTCCTCTCGTACTAGGGACAAATCCTCTCAACTCTCCAACGCCCACGGCAGATAGGGACCGAACTGTCTCACGACGTTCTGAACCCAGCTCGCGT
>DASZNB010000092.1:0-17316 GCA_035551395.1 Solirubrobacteraceae bacterium
TAGCCCCTGGGTGTGCATTTTGGGCGTTGCAAAGTGCTGTCCGCGCCGCCCGTCACCATGACGCTGGGTGAGTGCCCGCTTCAATCAACTATCGAACCTGGGAAGTGCATCGCATGAGCAGCAGCACGCACGAGCTCGAGCATGGCATGGTCATCGAGGAGGGCTCGGTGCCGGGCGGCATGGACCGGCTCGTGCGAACGATGCTGACGGCCGCATCGCACCTCGAGGGGGTCGAAACCGAGCCCGGGATCGGACCCAGGTTGCGCAAGGCGCGGTGATGGTCCATTCCCGGGACTGCTTCAGCGCGGTCCGGCTCGCCTGCAGGATCCTCGCGCTGAGCCGGCTCGATGGCTATCCGCCGATCCACATCGGCATCGACAGCGGTCCGGCCGTCAGGCGCGGGGCGGACTGGTACGGCTCGACCGTGAACGCCGCTGCCCGTATCGCCGATGTCGCCATGCCGGGTGAGCTGCTGATGAGCGAGCGTGCACGCGCAGCCGTCGGGAATGCAGCGAGCATCGAGTTGGTCCCGCGGGGGGTGCGGGAGCTGAAGGGCCTGCCCGCAGCGCACGTGCACGCGGTCGTCGCGTGAATCGCTACGCCGTGAGGCGCTCGCAGACCGTCGCCAGACGGGTGGCGTCCAGCTCGATCGACTTCTCGGCGAGCCGACGCAGGCCCTCGATGTTCGACGCGCTTGCATCGTCGAGCCTGTCGCTGACACCGTCGAGCACCGTCTGGAAGCGGAAATGGCCTGCGTCGGAGCCGAGCAGCTCGTCGAGCTGGTAGTCGATCGCGGCGCTGGAACCGTCCATGATCACGCCGAGCAGATGACGCGCCCACTGGACGAGGCCCCAGCTGTTCGCGTCCATGATCGGATCGGTGAGCCGGCCCGTGCCGAGAGACACGATCAGGACCTCGGCGCCGGGACTGTTGCGCAGAGCCTCCGCGTAGGCGCACATGGCCGGGTTGTTGGCGAACGTGCCGCCGTCGATCAGCGCGTAGTCGGCGGGCGCGCCCGGCGCCGGCGGCGCCTGCACGTGCTCGGGCTCGAAATAGGTCGGCGCAGCGGACGTCGAGCGCCCCACGACCGTCATCGGGTAATCCGATGTGGACGGCGACGGAGTCGTGGCGCTGGCCGACTTGACAGTGCTGTCGCGGGGACCCGGGCCGGCGTGCGGACGTGGCTGAAAGCTCTTGTAGAAGAACGGTTCGTGTCGCTGGATGTCGTACGACGGGATCAGCACGTCGGTGAGGGCCTGCGAGAGCCGGGCGTCGCCCCTGTAGCGCTCGAGCGCTGCTTCCAGTCCCGTCGCGGCGTACTTCTCCTCGATCAGGCCGTCGACTGTCTCGACGGTGCGCAGCAGCGAGCGGTGGAAGATCTTCGGTCCTTCGCTGGCGTACAGATCGGCGAGCTGCGCTGCGCTCCAGCGGGGCCGGCCCTCTCCAACCCCCGCCGCTTCGCCGGGGACCGTCACCCCGAGCGCGATGATGCCTCCCGTCGACGTTCCCGCGATCAGATCGAAGAGCTCGCTGGCCGGCCGCCCGCTGAGGGACTCGATCTCGGCGAGCACGAGTGCGGGGATGATTCCCCGAATGCCGCCGCCGTCGATCGACAGGATCCTGACGCGCTCCCTCGCCGCCACGTCGCGGAGACTACCGCGGCCGTCGCGCGTGTCGTCAGCGCCCCCGCCCGGCGATGGCGGCGACGCTCACCGTGGGGTCGCCGGCGCCGCGCGCCCCATGGACCCACCGGACGGACTGGCGCTCGTCGTGTTCGCGGTCGGACTCGCGCTGTGCGAGCCACGCGGCGTACGGGTCGCGCGGGAACACGCGCTCGGTCAGGGCCTGTGGTTCGTGGCGGCTCACGGTGTCATCGGGATCCTCGTGAACGAAGAGCCGGGCGCCGACAGGAGGTGCGATGTCGACAGATGACGCGGCGCCGCGCCTTGAAAACCTACGCGTTTGAAGCGGTCCCATATTGATCGTCCCCTATTTCTGGTCGCTCGTTGGAAAGTGAATCGAAATGGTCCCAACAGCGCGCTGCGCGCCGTCGCCGGTGGTGAATCCGCGGCCCTGCACTGCGGGCCGAGGCGGCAAGGATGCACGTATTTCACCGATCGCCAAAACGACTTGGACGCATGACTTACGGGATGCACGAAAGTGTTACAACCGTGTCGGGCGCGGGGCCCGCACGGATTGCCCGAATCGGGCAAAGTGTGTCGTTACTTAATACCTACGCGCGTGAGCCGCGCCGCGCACCGTCCGCCACGACTGCCAGGTGATCCTGACGATGACGAGCGTGATCGCGAGGCCGATGATCGGGTCGGCAATCGGCGCTCCGAGCGCGACGGCGAGGGCGCTGGCCACGACCGCCAGGGACACATACGCGTCGGCGCGCGCGTGGCGTCCATCGGCGATCAGCGCCGGGCTGTCGAGACGCGTGCCGGCGCCGATGCGGATGCGCGCAGCGACGAAGTTCCCCGCGTAGCCGATCGCGCCGGCGAGCGCGAGGATCGCCAGATGTGTGGGGGCGGTCGGACTGACAAGGCGCTGGACCGCGGTCGCCCCGGCGACGCAGGCACTGATGAAGATCGCGGCCACCACGGCCAGCCCTGCGCGTCGCTCTGCGAGCTGGGAGCGCAGGATGAACGCGATCCCGAGCGGCACGGCGGTCAGCGCGTCGCCGAAGTTGTGAATCAGATCGGCGAGCAGGGCGACGCTGGCGCTGGCGAGGAACACCGCTGTCTGCGCGATCGCCGCCAGGCCGAGGACCGCGAGCGACAGAGCGACGGCGCGCAAGCCCTCGCGCGAGCGCTTGACGCTCTCGTCGATGAGTCCGTGCGAATGACCGTGTCCGTCGTGCTCGGCCGGCGCTTCGAGCGGCTCCGACAGCCGCAGGCCGGAGGCGATGTGCCTGTGTGGGCCGCGGTGGGGATGGCTGTGGATCCGCCGTCCGTGCCGATGGGCGCCAAGAGCCATGTCGCTCACGCCGGAAGGGTAGCGAGGCCGTTGCGATCGCTCCGACTTCGAGCCGACGCCAACCTCACTGCGCGAACGCGCGCTGACTCGAGGATACCTCGGAGGATGAGGTCGGATGGCGGTCGATCTCGAACCAGGCGCACACCGTCTCGTCGGTGTGCTCGATCGACCAGCGATCGGCGATCTGGTCGAGCAGGAGCGAGCCGTAAGCGCGCGGCTCGTCTTCCAGCTCCTCGGCTGCGGCGGGTGGGCCGTGCACCTCCACGCGCACGATGTCGGCGGGCATCCATGCGCGAAGCTCGATCGAGCCCTCGTCCGCCCGTTCGACGGCCTCCGTGACGAGCTCGCTGCTCAACAGCACGACCGCGTCGCGCAGGTCCGGCGAGGGACGGTCGAGCTGGGCGATGTGGTGGCGCGCGGCGCGTGGGGCGAAGGGGTCGAGCGCGAGGGAGAGCTCGAGGTCAGGATGCGTGAGGTCCGGCGGCATCTCCCTGGTGAGTGCCCGGCATGGAGCGCTTCCAACCGTCCGACGCCGCGGCGGGCGAGCGCTTGCGCGCGCCGGTCGGCCAGACGGCGGAGGCGAGTCTTGGGCTCGTGAGAAGGCGCCCGCGGGCCTCGCACGTGAGCTCTGAGACCGTGGCGCCGCGCCGAGACGGCCGTTTGGCTGCGCTCCGCGCAGGGCAAGTAACGACAGTGCAGCGCCCTCGTCGAGACCACGCAGAGCGCCCCGAGCGCAGTGAGGAGAAAGCGAAGCCGCGCTCCGTGGTGATCCCGCTCGACGATGAGGACGCGATGCGCGCACTCGCTCGCTTCGCCTACTCGGGAGAGGGCGATCGCGAATCGCAGGCCTCCAGCGATCGCTCCCGGCACGAGTAGGAGCCGCTCGCGCCGATGCGCCGCCGGGGCTTAGGCAGATGGAGCAACGGCGACCGGCGAAGCTGGCCAGCAGGCCGTTGGCAGGCTGGTCGGTGTCGGTGATCCTGGGCCCATGGCTCCCGACCCGGCGATCATCGGCGGACCGACGCAGATCCGCGCGCCTCGCGCCGGAGACACGTACCGCTGGAAGGTCCAGCACGGCTCCGCCGAAAAGCACGTCTACGTGCAGATCGCCGGTGCGCTTCGTGCCGAGGAGTTCGAGGACCCGCTGCGCTCGGGAATCGAGTCCAAGGGCGAGTCGATCCTCCTGCGACTGCTCGAGCGCGGCAATGTTCCGACGCGCATCAAGATCACCTCAGCCGGGATAACCGAAGTCGGCACCGACCGCCGCTCGCGACCCTGCGTTCTCTAGACCGCCTGAGCGACTCGATGGGCCCTCGAAGCCATGTGGGCGACGCCTAGCTGCGCGTACGCGGCCTGCGCGCGCTCGATCGCAGCGCGCGCGGCCGCCGGGTCGCTCGCGAGCAGCCGCTCGCCGAGGAGCAGTTCGCAGCGCGCGGCCTCGAGCGGTCGGCCGATGTCCTGCCAGGTCTCGCGCGCCCGTTCGAGGTCTGCCGGCTCGGATGGCCCGTCGCCGCTCAGGCCGCGGCACTCCAGTGCGCTCGCGCGCCCCGCGGCGTAGTCGACGCGCTCGGCGAGCTCGGTGGCCTTGCGCGCCGCCTCCGCCGCCGGCGCGGCGCGCGCCGCGCTCGCGTGCAGGAGCGCGGCTGCCGTCCAGGCCTGGATCGCCTGGACCACGAGTCCGGCGCGCTCGCACACCCCGAGCGCCTCCGTCAGCGCCGTCTCTGCCCCGGCGAGGTCGCCGCGGTCCGTCAGCGTCGTGGCGAGGCCGTAGAGAGCGTCGAAGCAGACCTCCGACCAGCCGAGGCGTTCGGCCAGCTCACGAGCGCTGCGGTAGGCCCGTTCGGACTCCGCCCAGTCTCCCTCGCGCCAGCGCAGACGGCCGCGCACGGCCAGGGGAAGGCAGAGCTTCCCGATCAGCCCCTCGCGTTCGCACAGCTCGGCGCTGACCCCGCTCGAAGCCTCCGCCTCACTCCAGCGGGCGGCGTGCAGCGAGAGCTTGGCGAGCGCCCCGTGGATCTCGATCTCGGCCGGGATGTCGCCGATCTGCTGGGCCAGCGAGAGCGCCTCGCGATACGCCTCACCGGCTGCCTCGTAGGCGCCGTCGAAGCTCTCGAGGTGATGCCCCAGCGCGAGCAGCGCGATGACCGCCTCGTGGGCGTCGGACTCGCGCGCGAGGTGGACCGCACGCTCGAGGTTCTCGTGTGCCTTCGCCGTGTCCCCGATGCGCCCGAAGACACGCCCGAAGATGCCGTGGGCGCGGCTCGCGAGACGCACCTCGTCGAGACGCTCGGCGAGGCGGAGCGCCTTCTCGGAGGCGTAGATCGCGAGCATGTTGTCACCCGTCTGCATGTACAGCCAGGCGGCCTCCTCGTACAGCCGCACGAGCGCGAGCGAGGGCTCGCGGTCCTTGATCAGGTTGATGCCGTGCTGGTGGTGCTCGATCGCCTGCCGGCGCTCGCCCTTGTGGGCCAGCGCCGCGCCGATCTTGCGGTGCAGCTCGGCAACCAGCTCGGCCTCGTCGCTCTCGCGATGGTGCTCGAGCGCCGATTCCCACACGCCGATCGCCGCGTCCACGCGTCCCAGTCGCAGGGCCACGTCGCCCTGCTTCTCGGCGATCCGGGCGAGCGCCTCGGCGTCCGCGCCGACGCGCTGACGCGCTGCCTCGTAGCTGGCGAACGCGTCGGCATTCGAGTACAGCGCCGTCGCCGCGTCGCCGGCGGACTCCAGGTAGTACAGCGCCTTGACCCTGTAGGGCTCCAGCTCGGCGCCGGCGAGGCTCAGCTCTGAGGCGAGCTGCGCCGCCCGCTCATAGTGCTCGGCCAAGAGCGCCACGACCTCCTCGACGCGCTCATCGGCGCGTGTCTCGATGAAGTCCGCGACCTCGAAGTGCTTCTGTGCGCGCGTTGCCTTCGGCAGCATCTCGTACGCCACATCGCGGATCAGGGCATGCTTGAACGCCAGCTGCGGCTCACCGCTCGCGCTGCTGTCCGCGACGATCACGAGGTCGCGTTCGCGCAGGGCCTGCAGCGCCTCGCCGAGATCGCCGCCCTCGGCCTCCGCGACCCCGACGAGCGCATCCTCGGGGAACCTGCGCCCGACGACCGCCGCGTGGGCGAGCAGGCGACGCTGAAAAGGGGCGAGCGCATCCAGCCGCGCCGCGAGCAGCCCCTGCACGGTCGTCGGCAGCTCCGCCGCGCTCGCATCGGGCGCTTCGCCGAGGTGTCGCACGATCTCCTCCGCGAACAGCGGATTGCCTTCCGCGCGCGCCGCGACGTGCGCGAGCACGCCATTCGCGCTGTCCGCTTCCCCGAGCAGGGCGGAGATCAGCTGCCTGCTCTCCTCCGGGTCGAGCGGATCGAGAAACACGCTGGTCGCGTCGCGGCGGACTCCGCCCCAACCCGGCCGGCGCTCGAGCAGCTCTTCGCGCGCGAGGCACACCTGCAGCAGCGGAGCGCGTGACCAGCGGGCGAGGTGCTCGATCAGGTCGAGCATCCCCTCGTCGGCCCAGTGGATGTCCTCCCAAACGAGCACGACGGGCTGCGTACGCGCGAGCCCTTCCACGTATTCGCGTACCGCCGCGAAGAACAGTTCGCGCGCGCGCAACGGGTCTCCCTCGGGCTGCGCGCCGCCGCCGCGTTCCGCGCCGATGCCGAGCACGCGCCCGATCAGCGAGACGCGCGCCGCGCGCCGCTCGGGGTCCTCGTCGCGCCCGCTGCCGAGAAGCTCAGCGAGGCGCCCGCTGAGCTTCTCCCGCGCCGCCGGCGGCGGGTCGCTGTCGAGGATCGCGCACTCGCTGCGCAGCACCTCGCCGAGCGGCCAGTAGACGATGCTCGTCCCGTACGGCAGGCAGCGACCCTGCCGGAGCGCCGGCGCGGTCGCACGTCCGCTTATCTCGGACTCGAACTGCTTCAGGAGCCGCGACTTGCCGACGCCGGGTTCGCCCAGCACCGTGACGAGGTGCGGCTTCCCGTCGCGCACAACCCGGTCGAGCAGCTCGTTCAGCCTCGCGAGCTCCTGGCCGCGCCCGACGAGTGGGGCGAGGACCCGCGGCGAGTGCCCGGTGGCGGAGGCGACGATCGCGCCCCGCGCCTCCCACGCGGGCACCGGCTCGCTCTTGCCCTTGAGCACGAGCGGCTCCGACAGCGCGGTGTATTCGATCGCCGAGCGGGTCGCGCGATAGGTTCCCTCGCCGACGGTCACCGTGCCCGGGCGCGCAGCCGCCTGCAGACGCGCCGCCACATTGACGCTGTCGCCGATCACCGTGTAGCCCTCGCCGAGGTTGCCGGCGAGCACAGCGCCCGTGTTGATCCCGATGCGCAGCATGAACGTGACCGCGTGCTGGAGCGCAAGTGGCTCGTTGATCTCGCTCATCGCCGCCTGCATCCCGAGCCCCGCGAGCACGGCACGCTTCGCGTCGTCGCCGTGCGCGACCGGAGCGCCGAATATCGCCATCACGTTGTCGCCGATGAACTTGTCGACGTGTCCGCCGTGGCGCTCGACCTCTGCTCCGAGCCGCGCGAGGCTCCGCTCGAGCAGCCGCTTGACGGCCTCCGGGTCGAGCTTCTCGGCCGCGGCTGTGTATCCCGACAGGTCCGCGAACAGCACGGTGGCGGTGCGGCGCTCGTCGAGGTCTGCTCGCGCGCGCGCGGACGGCGCCGCCGGCGCGTCGCCGGGCCGCTCCTCATCAGGGCCGGTGTCGAGCGAATGCCCGCAGACGTTGCAGAAGCGTGCGTGCGCCGGAGCCGACGCGCCGCACGCCGAGCAGCGACGCTCGAGCGCCGCGCCGCAGCTCATGCAGAAAAGCGCCGCGGGCGGATTCTCGGCCGCGCACTGGGTACAGCTGTTCATCCCTTTTCCCCGTCCAAGCTCGCTCCGCCGCCTTCACCGGGAGCCTCCACACCGGCCGATCGTAGCGCCGCGCGTGCGTCTGGCCCAACCCGCGCCGGGTCCGCGGCCGGCGCCGTCAGCCGATCCGCGGCCGGCGCCGTCAGCGGGTCCGCGGCCAGGGCCGTCAGCCGGTCCGCGGCCGGGGCCGTCAGCGGGTGCTCGGCGGGGGCCCTCAGGCGAGGTAAACGCGCGATAGCGACTCTGCCACGCAGACCGGCTTGTCAGCGCCCTCGCGCTCGAAGCTCAGCTCGGTCGTGATCTGGGCACCGCCGGGGATCTCCTCGAGCGCCTTCAGGGTCGCGCGCATCCGGACCTTCTCGCCAACGGGCAGCGGAGCGGGAAAGCGGACGCGGTTGAGGCCATAGTTGAGGCCGAAGGCGAAGCCCTCGAACTTGAACATGTCGTAGGAGAAGCGAGGTGCGAGCGAGAGCGTGTAGTAGCCATGCGCGATCGTGCCCCCGAACGGGGTCTCGCGGGCGCGCTCCGGATCGACGTGGATCCACTGGTCATCGCCTGTCACCTCGGCGAACCGGTCGATCCGCTCCTGGGTCACGAGCTGCCAGTCGCTGACGCCGAGCTCCTTGCCGACGTGGGCCTTGACCTCCTCGAGGCCGGTGAGCGTGAGCATTGGTCGTTCGTTCCTCCGATCGCAGGTCGCGCGGCGCCGCTCGCAGGAGCCGCCGCGAAGAGCCCGGATCCTAGCCACTCCCCCGCGCCAGCGCCGGCGGGCGCTCCGAGCTCGGGCCAGCACGCGATACCAACCGGTCGAACTTGCGCGAGCGCTCGTCAAGCCCTCGCGTCGATGTGCCGATTGGGGACGCATGAGGAAGCTGGCAGCACTCGGCGATCGCGCCACGGCGCGTCGCAGGCTCGCTCTCGCGGGCCCGATCGCACTGCTCGGCCTCGCCGTGGCGCTGCTCGGCTCCGGGCCCGGGGCGATCGCCAGGGCCGCGCGGCAGCCGGGCGGGCGTGCGCATGCCGCGATCATCGGGGGCCGCGTGGCGGAACCCGGCCAGCTCTCCTCGGTGGCGGAGCTCGTCGACATCAAAGGCCGAACCGGGCTGTTGTGCACGGGCACGGTCGTCGCTCCACGGCTCGTCCTGACCGCGGGCCACTGCGCCGAGAACCTGAGCACCGGTGCCAGGAACGGAGCCGCCGGCTATCTCGTCCTGACCGGAACGGTCAGCGACAGCGACCCCGCCGGGCAGGTCTCGCGGGTGATTGGGGTGCTCGTGTACGAAGGCTTCGCACGTAGGTTCGCGATCGGAGACGCCGCGCTGCTCGTGCTCGCGACGCCGACGAGCGCGCCACCGATCAAGCTCGCCGGCCGCGGCGACGGGACGATGCTGCGCGCGGGCACGAGCGCGACGATCGCCGGCTGGGGGCTGACGCACCCGGGCACCGGTCGCGTCGCCCAGACCCTGCGCTCTGCCCACACCGTGGTGCAGAAGCAGCGCTGGTGCGCGCGGCACACCGCCTTCTTCGTGCACAGCGAGGTCTGCGCGATCGATTCCGTGCATCACACATCGGGCGCATGCTTCGGCGACAGCGGCGGTCCTCTGATCGCGACCGACCGGGGAGGAGAACCCGTCGAGATCGGCATCGTCAGCCACGGCGACGCGCACTGCTCCACCCGCAAGCCGGCGGTCTTCACGCGCATCGATCTGGTCGCCTCGTGGGTGCGGACCTGGATCAGGGCCTACGCACCGCGCGCCGCCCTGCCGCCGCCGGTGCCGCAGCCCGCCACCACGCCGTAGAGGACCCCGACCGCGCAGTACACTGGCCGCCTTGCGGGTCTGACGCGGGAGGTGTCTCGATGCAGGTTGTGAGGATCCACCAGACGGGCGGTCCGGAGGTCCTGCAGCTGGAGCAGGCCGACACGCCGAATCCGGCGGACGGCGAGGTTCTGGTCCGCGTGCACGCCGTGTCGATCAACCCGATCGACTGGAAGTACCGCCGCGGCATGCAGCCCAGGGAGCTGCCGGCGGTGCTCGGGAGCGACATCTCGGGGACCGTCGAGGCCTCTCGCGCCGAGGGGTTCGCCGAGGGCGACGAGGTCTTCGGGCTCGCCGCCGGGGCGTATGCCGAGCTCGCCGCGGCCGGCGCCGGCGCGCTCGCCCACAAGCCGGCCGGCATCAGCCACGAGCAGGCGGCAGCCATTCCCGTCGCAGGGCTGACGGCCTGGCAGGCGCTGTTCGACCGCGGGGGCTTGGAGGCGCATCAGAGCGTGCTGATCGCCGGCGCCGCCGGCGGCGTCGGACACTTCGCCGTGCAGCTCGCACGCAACGCGGGCGCGCGGGTGATCGGCACCGGCTCGGCACGCAACCGCGAGTTCGTGCTCGGGCTCGGCGCCGAGCAGTACATCGACTACACAAGCGAGGATGTCGCCGCGGCCGCGAGCGAGATCGACCTCGCATTCGACACGGTGGGGGGCGAGACGACGCCGTCGCTGATCGGGGTGCTGCGCGCGGGCGGCATCCTCGTCACGATCGCCGCCGCTCCGCCCGAGCGTGCGGCCGCCGAGCGCGGCGTACGGGCGGAGCTGCTCGTGATGAGCCCGAACGCCGAGCAGCTCGCGCGGATCGCGCAGCTCGTGGCCGACGGAACCGTGCACGTCGAGATCGCGCGGACCTTTTCCCTCGCGGACGTCGGTGCGGCCCACGCGCTCAGCGAGGAGGGCCACACCCGCGGAAAGCTCGTGCTGGCTCTCGAGCCGAGCTGAAGCGCCTCGCCGCAGCTGGGGGCGTTGAATGCGCCGCAGCTGGGGGCGTTGAGTGCCGGGCCAAGCTAGCTGCCCTGCAGGCCCCAAAAAGAGCCCCGCCACGGCCGAGCCTTCGCGATCGGCCGTGGCGGGGATGCCACTAACTGCGTAGAGGGGGATGCAAGGGGGGATATACCCAGCGCCACGAGCGGCTAAACACTTTTTTTCAAAAAGTTTCTTCGCTCGCGATTCGGGCCGCGCTTCCTGGGGCTGGACGTCTCCGCTACGGGGGCGTAGCCTCTGGACGGTCGAGATGTTGCGCCGGGTTGACGCGGACTGCGGCAATGTTCGTATATGTCCACATGGCGGGGGAGGCCGAACTTGGCTGAGAGGGGGCGCAGGGCGTGAAGGGGACGGCGGCATGAAGGGGGAGGCGGCACTGGCGCGGAGCTTCGAGCTGGCACGCTCGGATGACCCGGCGAGCGTGCGTGAAGCACGCGCGGCCGTCGCGATCGCCGCGGGCCTGTACCTCGTGGGGGCGCTCCTCACCGCCACGGCTCTGCTGCTGCCGGACGTCGGCTTCCCGGCGGGCATCATCGGTGTCGCCGCCGGCGCGCTGCTGACCGCGGCGCTGCTGCTCTACGCCGCCCGTCACGGCTGGGGGGGCCTCGGCCTGGCATGCGTGGCCGATCTGTGGGGGATCGTGCTGATCGCCGTCCTGTGTGTCTCCGGCGGCGGCGCCGGCAGCCCGTTCGCACTGATCTACCTCTTTGCGATCGGCCACGCGGCGGCGTTCCAGCCGCGCGGTCGCTTTCTGCTCGTGTGCGTTGCCGGGCTGGTCGCGTTCCTGCTGCCGCTGCTCTACGAATCGCCGGTTTCGCCGATGTTCGGCGCGGTCGCGTGCGTCGGCATCGTGCTGGCGCTGTTGACCTCCGCGGTCGTCCATTCCGCGCTCGAGCGCATGCGCGAGCAGCGCCGCCGCCTGGAAGTCCTGATCTCCGCCACGTCAGAGCTGAACGAGTCGCTCGATCCGTCCGAGACGGTACGCGCGATCGCGCGGATGGCCGTGCCGGAGCTCGCGACGCTGTGCGTGATCGACCTGCTCGACGACAGCGGGGCCGTCGGGAGCACCGTCGCCGCCGGCGCCGACCCGGCGATCGCCGCCGGGGTCGAAGGTGCGGCGGGGGCGCGCGAGCGCGACCTCGCTGCGGCGGGCTACGCGTGTGCCGTGTCGTTGCCGATGGTCGCGCGTGGGCGTACCCATGGGGTCATCTCGTTCTGGCAGCTCGAGCGGGACTCCGATCCGAACGGAGGCCTGCTGCCGGTGCTCGAGGACCTCACGGCTCGCGCCGCGATGGCGCTCGACAACTCCCGTCTCTACGCCGAGCGCGCGCGGGTCGCGCGGACCCTGCGGCGCAGCCTGATGCCGGCAGTGCTGCCGGTCATCCCCGGCTTGGAGCTCGCCAGCTATTTCCGTCCGATGGGCGCGGGGGAGGAGGTCGGCGGTGACTTCTACGACGCCTTCGGGGATCGCGACGGCTGCTGGTTGATCGTCGGCGACGTCTGCGGGAAGGGCGCCGAGGCCGCCGCGCTGACCGGCTTCTTGCGTCACACGACCGCCGCCTACGCCCGTCAGGAGACGTGCCCGGCACGCGTCCTCACCCAGGTCAACACGGCGATGCTCGACCAGGACTTCGACGGTCGCTTCGCGACGGCGATCCTCGCGCGCATCCGCTTCGACCACGGGCGCGTCGAGCTCAAGCTCGCCGTCGCAGGCCACCCCGGCGCCCTCATCACGCGCGCCGACGGGACGGTTGCTGAGCTCGCTGGGAGCGGCAAGCTGCTGGGCATCCTCGCCGACCCGGCAATCGAGCCGGTCGCGACGACGCTGGCCCCGGGCGACTCGCTGGCGCTCTACACCGACGGCCTCTCCGAGGCCCACGCCCCGCGGCATATCGTCACGGTCGAGGACATGATCGGCCGGCTCGAGCGGGCGCCAGCGGCGAGCGCGCAGTCCTCGATCGACTCGCTGCTCGGGTTGATCGACCGCGATCGCCGGATCGGCGACGACATCGCGATTCTCAGCGCGAGGATCGTGGCCTCATCGACACCCATGCCCGCGAGCCAGCGGGACGCCGGGCTGATGCCGCGCTCGGCGCTGAGCCAGGTCTAAGGGCAGGGCGCGGGCGCTGCCGAGCGGCAGGGCGCGGGCGCTGCCGAGCGGCAGGGCGCGGGTGCTGCCGGCTATGCCGCGCCGTGGCCTGCGTGCGGCTCGGCGAGTGTCCCGTAGGCGTCGGGGCGCCGTGTGGTGAGGAAGGGGAACAGCTCCAGCCAGTCGCGGCGCTGGTCGAGATCGAGATCCGCGAGCAGCACCGCCGCCTCATCGCGCGGTGCCTGCACGAGCTTTCGCCCATACGGGTCGCAGATGAAAGACGAGCCGTAGAAGCGCAGCGGCGGCTCCTCGCCGAAGCGGTTCACGGCGATCATGAACACACCGTTGGCGATCGCGTTTCCGACGATCACCTGCTCCCACAGCGGCTCGGTGTCGAAGTTCGGGTGCTCTGGCTCCGATCCGATCGCGGTCGGATAGATCAGTACGTCGGCCCCCTGCAGGCTGTACGCGCGAGCCAGCTCGGGGAACCACTGGTCCCAGCACGTCGGCAGGCCCAGGCGGGCGTCCTCGACGGTGGCGAGCGGAAAGGCCTCGCCGCCGGCGGGTCCGGGCCGGAAGTAGCGGTCCTCGTGATAGCCCGTCGTGACGGGGATGTGCAGCTTGCGCGTGCGCACGACCAGCTCACCGGCGGGATCGAGCAGGATGGCCGTGTTGTAGCCGAGTCCGTCCTCGCCCTCCGCGCGCTCGTACAGCGATGCGTGGACGTAGATGCCGGTCTCGCGCGCCATGCTCGCTGCGAATGTGTAGGTGGGGCCACCGGGGAGCTCCTCAGGGATGGCTCCCGCCGCGGTCGGGCCGGACGGGTCGACGGCGAAGTACCTGCTCAGCGTGAGCTCCTGCAGGCACACCAGGCGGGCTCCCTCGCGAGCCGCCAGGCGGATGCCGGCGGCGAGCGCCTCGGCGTGCTCGTCGGGGTCGGGGCGCCAGCACTCCTGGATCGCCGCGACCCGCAGCGGAGCGCGCCGCGGCGGGCGGCGTCGGGCCGGCGAATCGAGCTTCCCGGGCGCGCGGATCAGGCGGATCTCGGACATCGGGGAGGACTGTAGGCGGTTGGCGCATACTTATGCCGATGGGCGCCCGCAGAACGGACACCGGCGCGAGCGCGGGCGGCGGGCGGGTGCGATGAGCCAGACGCTGGCCTCGACCCCGGCTGCCGATGGCTTCCGCATGCCGGCCGAGTTCGAGCCGCACGCCGGCTGCTGGATGGCTTGGCCGGAGCGCCCCGACAACTGGCGGCTCGGCGCCAAGCCGGCGCAGCACGCGTTCGCGGCGGTCGCCGCAGCGATCAACGTGTCCGACGCGGTCAGCGTGGCGGTGTCCGACGCCCAGTTCGAACATTGCCGGGCGCTGCTGGCGGAGTCGATCCGCGTCGTCGAGCTGTCCAGCGACGACGCCTGGATGCGTGACATCGGACCGACATTCGTGCGCGGCGCGGGCGGCGAGCGGCGCGGCGTGGACTGGCGCTTCAATGCCTGGGGTGGCCTCGACGGCGGACTCTACTTTCCCTGGGACCGCGACGAACGCGTCGCGCGCAAGGTGCTGGAGATCGAGGGAGCCGCCCGCTATCGCGCGCCGATCGTGCTGGAGGGCGGATCGATCCACGTCGACGGCGAGGGCACCGTGCTGAGCACCGAGGAGTGCCTGCTCAATCCCAACCGCAACGCCGGGCTCTCACGCGCCGAGATCGAGCGGACGCTGTGCGACTACCTCGGCGCCGAGCGCGTGATCTGGCTGGCGCGCGGGCTGTCCGGCGACGAGACCGACGGGCACGTCGACAACCTCGCGTGCTTCGCGCGTCCCGGCGTCGTGCTGCTCGCCTGGAGCGACGACGAGTCCGACCCGCAGCACGCGGTCTGCAGGGAGGCGCTCGAGCGCCTGCGCGCCGCGAGGGACGCTCGTGGGCGGGAGCTCGAGGTCGTCCGCCTGCCGTCGCCCGGCCCGCTGACGATCAGCGAGGAGGAGGCCGCGGGGGTCGATGCGCTGCCCCACACGAAGCCGCGGATCGCGGGCGAACGCATGGCTGCCTCCTACGTCAACTTCTTCATCGCCTCCAACCGGATCGTCTTCCCCCTGCTCGATCCGCGCTGTGACGAGCGCGCCGCGGAGGTGCTGGCCGACTGCTTCCCGGGACGCGAGATCGTCGGCGTGCCCGCGCGCGAGATCCTGCTCGGCGGCGGGAACATCCACTGCATCACCCAACAGGTTCCCAGCGGCCTCGTGCCCTGAGCGCGACGTGCCTGGGATCGAGCGCGGGGCTAGCATGGGTCGCGTGCCGACGCTGTACGACTGGGCCGGCGGGGAACAGGCGCTCGCGCGCATGATCGACGCGTTCTACGACCGTGTCGAAGGCGACGCGCTGCTCGCGCCCGTGTTCGGCGGTTCGATCGGGGAGGAGCACCGCCGCAACGTCGTCGCGTGGTGGTGCGAGGTGTTCGGCGGCCCCGCCCGCTACAGCGACGAGCTCGGCGGCTACGAGCGGATGCTCGCCAAGCACGGCGGCCTCGCGATCACCGCGGAGCAGCGCTTTCGGTTCGTCTCGCTGATGAGCCTCGCGGCGGACGACGCGCGGCTGCCGGAGGACCCCGAGTTCCGCTCGGCGCTGCTCGCCTACCTGGAGTGGGGCACGCGGCTCGCGTTGCACAACTCCCAACCGGGCGCCGAGATCGTCGCGCACGCGCCGCTGCCCCGTTGGGGCTGGGGCGAGGCGCCGCCCTACACGCCCTGATCGCTCACGCGCCGGTGGCGGTGCCGGGCAGCCGGTACTTGCGGGTCTGAGGGCAGCGCTCGAGCAGGCCCAGCTCGACGAGCGTGAGGGCATAGCGATGGGCTGTGCTGGGGCTCATGCCGAGCTCGCCCGCGAGCTCGACGATGCCGCGCGGCGCGCCGTCCGGCGCGAAGCCCGTGAGGATCGACAGGCCCCTCAGCAGCGAGCGCGAGAGACGCTGGTCGTTCGCGTCGCCCGGCATCTGTCCACCGGAGCGCCGCGCGTCGGTGGGCTTCGCCGCGCTCTCGGCGCCGCTGCCGTTCGCTCGGCTCTCGCCGAGGGGCGCCTTCAGCGAGGCGGCGATCAGGGTCGAGAGGCTCGGTGCGCGGCTGTTGGAGGCGGCGCGCACGACGTCGTCGACCTGGGTGGGGGAGAGCTTGATCGAGATCGAGATCGGCCCATCGACGCCCATGGGTCGATCGTCGCACATGCTGACAATCGTCTGAAGGGGTTGTTTCTCAGTGGCGCGGCCGGCGTCGCCGCCGGGCCAGCCGAGCGCAGATTGCCCGAGCTTCCGAGGCGGATTGCCTGAGCTTCCGAGGGCATTCGTTGCGTGTGCATACAATCGCCTCGTGGCGACGATCTCAGTCACAGAGTTCAGCGACCCGGGTTGCCCGTGGGCCTACTCGGCGAGCCCTGCCCTTGCGGTCCTGCGATGGCGCTACGGCGGCCAGCTCGACTGGCGGCTCGTGACGATCGGGCTCTCGGAGGACCCGCAGCGCTACATCGAGCGCGGTTACACGCCGACGCGGATGACTGTCGGGATCGTGACGTTCAGGCGCTACGGGATGCCCTTTGCGGCCGAGCCACGCGCCCGCGTTGCGGGGACGGGCCGCGCCTGCCGGGCGATCGTCGCCACGCGCCTGCTGTATCCCGGCCGCGAGCGTGAGGTGCTGCGCGCGCTGCAGTTCGGCTGGTTCACCTCGACGCTGGTGCTCGACGAAGACGGCGAGATCGCCACGGCGCTCGCGCGCGTCGACGGTCTCGACGTCGACGCTGTGATCGCGGCGATCGACGAGCAGCCGACGGTCAGCGCGTACGAGGACGACAAGGCCGAGACGCGGACCGCCGCCGGCGGCGCCACCGAGTTCCAGGGCAAGGCGCGCCAGACTGACGGTCCCGTGCGCTTCTCCGCGCCGTCGCTCGTCTTCGAGAACGCCCAGGGCTTGCGGGTCGAGGCCGGCGGCTTCCAGCCCATCGAGGCCTACGACGTCCTGGTCGCCAACCTCGATCGCACGCTCGACCGCCGTGACCCGCCGGAGACCGCGCTCGGCGCGCTGGGCGAGGCGCCCGGCGGGCTCAGCACCCAGGAGGTCGCGGCGATCATGGCGCACGGCAACGACGCGCCCGACCGAAACGTCGCCGAGCGCGCGCTGATCGAGCTGAGCGGCGAGGCGCGCGTTCGCCGCGAGGCGCTCGGCGACGACGCGCTCTGGCATCTCGCCTGAGACGCTGCCCCCGCGGGCGGGTAGCCTGCAGCGCCTGAGATGACGGTGACGGTCACACTTCCCGACGGCACGCCGCTCGCGCTGCCCGATGGCGCCACCGGCGCCGATGCCGCCGCCGCGATCGGCCCGGGCCTGGCGCGCGCGGCGCTGGCCGTCGAGGTCAGCCCGCGCCCGCCTGCCGACGGCGAGGCGCCCGAGGTGCGCGACCTCGCCCGCCCGCTCCCGGACGGCGCCGATCTCGCGATCATCACGGCCAAGTGCCCGCAGGCGCTCGCGCTGATCCGCCACGACGCCGCGCACGTGCTCGCGGCGGCCGTGATGGAGCTCTACGACGGCGTGAAGATCTCGATCGGGCCGCCGATCG
>DASZNB010000093.1:0-9413 GCA_035551395.1 Solirubrobacteraceae bacterium
GGCGTCCGTTGAAGTCCGCAGGGATCGCATCCAGCAGGTGCCCGTCGAGCGCCCACGGCGCGGACTGCCGCTCGTAGCCGCCCATCACGAGGCCGCCGCCCTCCTCGCGGAAGTAGATCAGCAGGTCAGGGTCACGCAGCGTCGGCAGATGCTCCCCCTGCGCGCGCTCGCGGAAGGGCTGCGTCACGAGGTACTCGTGCGCGAACGGCACGATCGGCACGCGCACCCCGGCGAGCCGGCCGAGCTCCGCCGCGAACATCCCGCCGGCGTTGACGACGACCTCGGCCTCGATCGGACCCCACTCCGTCTGCACCCCGCGCACGCGCCGCTGCGACGGAGCGCTGTCGTCGACGTCGATCCCCGTCACTCGCGTATGCGTGAACACGCGGCAGCCACCTGCCCGCGCGCCGTCGACGAGCGCCGTGGTCAACAGCGAGGGATCCAGGTAGCCGTCGCTCGGAAGGTAGGACGCGCAGCGCACGCCCGCGGTGTCCATCAACGGGAACAGCTCGCGCGCCTGCTCCGCGGAGATCAGCTCGAGCGGCAGGCCGAAGGTCTTCGCCCACGCGACCTGGCGGAGCACCTCCTGCTCGCGCTCGGGAGTGCACGCCAGGCGAATCCCGCCGCACTGCACCCAGCCGCAGTCGAGCGTTCGGTACAGCTCGACCGAGTCCATCATCATGCGCGTGAGCGACACGCTCGAGCGGAGCTGGCCGACGAGTCCGGCGGAGTGGAAGGTCGAGCCGCTGGTGAGCTCGTTGCGCTCGAGCAGCACCACGTCGCGCTCGCCGAGGTTGGCGAGGTGGTGCGCGATCGCCGCGCCGCCGACGCCGCCGCCGACGATCACCACACGCGCGCGGTCGGGCAGCTCGCGGGCTCGGGCCAAGGCGATCCGGCTCAGCCGCCCGCGGCGGCGAGCCACTCCTCGAAGTCGGGTAGCGCGACCGTCGCGGCGAGCCGCCCGAAGTGCTCGCGGGCATAGCGCCCGAAGTCGAAGTCGAGCTCGGAGATCGTCCCCTGGACGACGCCCCAGGCGCCCTCGCGCGCATCGGAGAGCACCCGCATCAGCTTCAGCGCAGCACGCGCCGCCGCCGAGGGCGGCGCGCCGTGGTAGGCGTGCAGCAGGCGCTCGTCGTCGTCCTCGTCGAAGCCGTTGTTGACGGACAGGTTGCCGAGGTCGAAGCGTGGGTCGCCCATGCCGGCGTACTCCCAGTCGACGATCATCACCCGCGCCCCGCTTTCCGCTCGGATGATGTTGCCCGCGAGCAGGTCGTTGTGACACGGACGCGGCTCGCGCAGCGGCAGCACCGCCTCGATGCGCGCGGCCGTCTCGACGGCCCGGGCGTAGTCCTCGCCCGGCTCACCGCCGCGCGCAAGCACCACCTTGGCATAGGCGCCAAGCAGGTCGGGCACCCAGAACCTCGCGGGCAGCGAGATCGTCGAGTCATGAAAGGCGCGCAGGGCCGGCGCAACCTCCTCAACCGCCGCGGCAAGCTCTGCGCTCGTAACCCGCCTGCAGGGGATGAAGCGCGTGATCAGGCAGTCCCCGACGCACGCCACGACCGCCGGCGCGAGGCCCAGCCCGGCAGCCGCCTGGTTGGCGACCCTCTCCACGTCCCTGTCGATGCCGAGCAGGCTCGTGTCCTTCCCCGGCCTGCGCAGCACGTAGTCGATGCCCCCGAGCGTGACGCGGTAGTTGCGGTTCGTGATCCCACCTTCGAGCGCCGTCGGCTCACCGCTGAGCGGGCCGAGGGACGATTCGAGATCGTGCAGGATGTCGTTCAGCTCGCCCACCGCTCCAGCCAACCGTTGTGCGATAAGGCTCGCAGCCTATACCTTCAAGACAGTGACCCGCGAGGCGCACCATCCAGCTCGGCAGGCAGTGGGTCGATGAGCGACGCAGAGCCCGGCGCTCGTGACGAGGCCGTTCCCGAGCCGGCCGATCTGATCGCCGCCGTCGATGTGGAGCGCGCGCGCCAAACGATCTCCGGCGCCGTCCGGCGCACGCCGACCCTCGCCTCGGAGGAGCTGAGCGAGCGCGCCGGCGGCGCGAGCGCGCTGAAGGCCGAGTCGCTGCAGCGCACCGGCTCGTTCAAGCTGCGCGGTGCGCTCAACAAGGTCGACTCGCTCGGAGCGCGCGCCGCCGCTGGCCTCGTCACCGCGAGCGCCGGCAACCACGGCCGCGCCGTCGCCGAGGCTGCGCGCCTGCGGGGCGTCGCGTGCGAGGTCTTCATGCCGCGCGATGCCGCCGTCTCGAAGGTCGCGGCGGTGGAGGGCCTGGGCGCGCGCGTGACCCTCGCCGGGAGCTCGGTCGACGACGCGGTCGAGTTGGCGCTCGCAAAGGAAGCACTGGATGGACCGGCCTTCGTCCACCCCTTCGACGACCTCGCCGTGATCGCCGGACAGGGCACGCTCGGCCTCGAGCTGCTCGAGGAGGTGCCCGACCTCGCTCGCGTCGTCGTGCCGGTCGGTGGCGGCGGCCTCGCGAGCGGGATCGCGATCGCCCTGCGCCGCGGCCGCCCGCAGGTGCAGATCGTCGGCGTACAGGCGCGCGTCTGCGCGCCCTACGCGCGCGCCTTTGCCGGCGCCGCCGTCACGGCCGAGCCGTCGAGCGGCGCGACGATCGCCGACGGGATCGCGCTCAAGCACCCCGGCCGGCTCACGCTGGCGCTCCTGCGCGAGCTGCTGGCGGACATCGAGACCGTCACCGAGGACGAGATCGCGGAGGCGATGGTGTTCCTCGCGAGCAGCGCCAAGCTCGTCGCGGAGGGCGCCGGGGCTGTTGCGGTGGCCGCGCTGCGCAGCGGGCGCCTGCCGCCGGTCGCCGGGAGCACCGTGGCGATCGTGTCCGGCGGGAACGTCGACAGCGGCCTGCTCGCGAACCTGCTGCGGCGCCACGAAACGCACCAGGGAAGGCGCGTGCGCATCTTCACGCGCGTCGCCGACCGACCCGGCGGCCTCGCCGAGCTGCTCAACCTCGTCGCCGGGGCACGCGCGAACCTCGTCAGCCTGGAGCACGTCCGCGATGCTGTCCAGCTGGCCGTGCGCGAGACAGGCGTCGAGCTCACGCTCGAGACGCGCGGTCCCCATCACACCGACGACCTCCTCGCCGCGCTCGCACAGGCCGGCTACGAGGTCCACGTCGAGTAGCCGCGCGCCCCGGCGCGGGCCGCGGCGACGGGCGTCGGCCCCGGCGCGGCCGTGCGCGTCGAGAGCCGCGGGGCCTACAGTCGCGCGGCGGCCTCCACGAAGCGCCGCCAGCGCTCGCGATCCTCGCGTCGCCCCGCTGCGTCGCCCCGCGGCGCCACCGACCGTCCGGGTGGCAGCCGCTCGGCGGCATCGGCAACGCTCGCGAACACGCCGGCGCCCACGCCCGCGAGCATCGCGGCGCCGAGCACCGTCGAGTCGACGGCCCCGAGCGCCAAGGGCAGCCCGAGCGCGTCGGCCTGAACCTGCAGCAGCGTCGGGTCGTTCGCCAACCCGCCGTCGACGCGCAGTGCCCGCACGGGACGCTCCGCGGCGACCGCCTCGACGATGTCGGCGACCCGCCAGGAGATCGCCTCGAGCGCCGCGCGCCCGATGTGTGCCGGGCGTACCCCCGGATGCAGGCCGGCGATCACCGCATGTGCGCGGGGCTGCCACCACGGCGCGCCGAGCCCGGCGAGCGCTGGCAGCAGCAGCACGCCGGCGCTGTCGGGCACCGCCGCGGCCGCCGCGGCGAGCGCGCGCGCGTCGCCTGCAAGTCCGAGTCCGCCGGCGAGCCAATCCAGCAGCGAGCCGGCCGCGAAGACGCCGCCGTCGAGCGCCCAGGCAACCTCGCCGATCTCCCCGCCGGCGCCGGCGCCGGCCCACGCGACGGTCGGCAGCAGCCCTGCCGGGACCCCCGGCGTAGCGGAGAGCCCGAGCACGAATACGCCCGTGCCGTATGTCGCCTTCAGCTCGGTCGTGTCCGCCACGCCCGCCCCCGCGAGTGCGGCCTGCTGGTCGACGAGCTGCGCGCGCAGCGGTAGCGCGATCGGCCAGCGCTCGCGCTGCAAGGTCCCGAGCGCACCAAACGTGGGCCCGAGCGACGGCAGCCACTCCCGGCGCAGACCGAATGTCCCCAGCAGCTGCTCGTCCCAATCGCGTCCGCCGCGCGCCAACAGCTGGGTGCGCGAGGCCGTCGACAGATCGCTCGCGAAGCGTCCCCCGAGACGGTCCGTGAGGAAGGCGTCGACGGTCCCCAGCCGCAGCGTGCCGGCGTCCGCGGCCGCCGCCACGCCATCCTCGTGGGCGAGCAGCCAGGCGAGCTTGCCCGCCGAGAAGTAGGGATCGAGCGGCAGCCCCGAGCGCACGACGGCAGCGGCACCGAGCGTGGCGAGCAGCGCCTCATGGCGCTTGTCCTGCCAGACGATCACGCGGCTGAGCGGCTCTCCGCTGTCGGCGTCCCAGGCGAGCACAGACTCGCCCTGGTGGTCCAGGCCAGCCGCGATCACCTCCCGCCCGCCCGCCTGCTCGAGCACCTCGGCGACCGCCTCGAGGACCGCGGCGAGGATCTGCTCGCCGTCCTGCTCCACCCACCCGGCCTGCGGGTGGCTGACCGCGACCTCGCGCCTGGCCTGTGCGACCGTGCGCAGCTCGACGTCGAACAGCGCCGTCTTCACGGCAGTCGTGCCCTCGTCGATTCCCAGCAGCAGCTTGTCGCTCACGTCGATGCTCGGGCGCCGCGCCGGCCGGCGTGGTGAGCGGCCGCCCGCTCCCACCACGGGCCCCGAGCTGGCTGGTCGGGCGGCGCGGGAAGGGAGCGCACGGGACCGAGGCGGACTCCCGCGTGCGCGGCGAGCAGCGCGGCGACGTGCTCGCCGATCGCGAGCGAGGCCGACAGGCCGGTCGAACGGATCGCGGCGACGTGAATCAGGCCAGGCAGCGTGCGCGCGGGCTCGATCAGGTAGTTCGCGCCCCGACCCGCCGGCCGCAGTCCGGCGTATGCACCGACGGGCTCCGCCAGCGCGAGCGCCGGAAACATGCGCGCGGCGCGCGAGACGATCAGCTCGCGTGCGTCCGCCTCCACCGACCAATCGTCCTTGTCCTCGCGCTCGCGCGCCGTCGGTCCGGCGATCACGTGACCGTCGAGCGAGGGGAACACGAGCACCCCCTTGCCCAGAGCCGAGGGCACCGGCAGGAGGATCTCCGTTAGGGGCTCGGTCACACGGAAGACGAGGAACTCCCCCTTGCGCGGATACAGCTCCAGCGGCCGCTCGCCCGCGAGCGCGCCGACGTCGTCCGCATGCAGGCCGGCGCAGTTGACCGCCGCCTTCGCGTGCACAGCCTCGCCGTCCTGCACGCCGAGCTCGAGTCCGCCTCCGCGTAGCTGCCTGACCGCATCGACGCGCGCGCCGAGCGCGACGCGCGCGCCGGCGCCCTGCGCCGCTCCGGCGAGCGCGTGCACGAAGGCGACGGGGTCGGTGACCGACTCGCCGGGCACGCGCAGCGTGCCGTCGGCGGCGAGCTGCGCGTCCACGCCGTTGGCATGCGCGTTCGCGACCAGCGCCGCGACCGTCGCGCGCTCCTGCTCATCCCGGGGAGCAAGGCGCGCACCGCAGCGCCACACGCTCACTGCGAGCTCGTCCGACAGCTCGTCGCGGAGGGCGCCCGCGCGCAGGATCAGGCGCGTCTCGAGCCCGCCCGGGGGCGAGTCAAAGCCGGTGTGGAGGATCCCCGAGTTCGCGCCGCTCGCGCCGAGCGCCAGTCCCGGCTCGGCCTCGATCAGCGTGACTCCCACGCCACGGCGCGCGAGCGCGTGGGCGACGGCGCAGCCGACGACCCCACCGCCGATGACGGCGACGTCCGTGTCATCGCTGTCTGCCATCACGCGCTGAGCCTAGACGGACGCGGGCGACTCCAGCGCATAGCATCACGCGATGCAGATCGAGCCCTTCGCGATCGAGCGCTTCTACGAGCGCTGGGAGTTCCGCGCCGAGCTGATGCTCTCCAGCAGCGACTGCGAGTCGAGCGGCGTGTCCGAGCTGCTCGCGCTCGAGCCGGACGCTCGCGAGCGGCTGCTCGCGCTGCGGCTGGGCTACACCGAGGTCGCCGGCTCGCCCGAGCTGTTGAGCGCGGTCGCAGGCCTCTACGAGGAGCTCGACCCTGACGCCGTGCTCACGCTCGCAGCCGCCGAGGAGGGGATCTTCATCGCCTACCACGCCCTGCTCGGTCCGGGCGAGCACGCGATCGTCGAGTCCCCCTGCTACGGCTCGGCGGTCGCCGTCGCCCGCAGCACCGGTGCCGCGGTGAGCGAGTGGCGGCGCAGCTACGAGGACGGCTGGCAGCACGATCTCGAGATGCTCGAACGGCTGCTGCGGCCGGAGACGAGGCTGATCTACATCAACAGCCCGCACAACCCAACCGGCACGCAGATGTCCAAGGCCGTGTTCGAGCGCGTCGTGGAGATCGCGCGCGAGCGCGAGATCGTCCTGTTCGGCGATGAGGTCTATCGCGGCCTCGAGCACGATCCTGCCGAGCGGCTTGCGGCCGTCTGCGAGCGCTACGAGCGCGGGCTCTCGCTGGGCACCGTCTCCAAGGCTCACGGATTGCCCGGCCTGCGAATCGGCTGGCTGGCCTGCCGCGACCGGGCGCTGCTCGCGCGCATCAGGGAGTTGAAGCTGTACACGACGATCTGCTCGAGCGCCCCGAGCGAGCTGCTCGTGGCGCTCGCGCTGCGCCACGCCGAGGATCTCGTCGCGCGCAGCAGGCGGCTGGTGATGGCGAATCTGCCGCTCGTCGAGGCCTTCCTGGCGCGCCGAGCCGAGCTGCTCGAGTGGGTGCATCCGAGCGCAGGACCCATCGGCTTCCCGCGCGTGAGCGGCGACTTCGACGTGCAGGCGTGGTGCGAGGAGGTCGCCGCGCAGGCCGGCGTGCTGCTGCTCCCCGGCAGCGTCTACGGACAGCCGCGGCACGTGCGCATGGGGTTCGGTCGCGCCAACCTGCCCGAGGCGCTCGCGCGCCTGGACGAGCACCTCGGCTGAGCGCGGGCCGACGCCTGCGCCCGTTGGCGCGTCTACAGCACCTTCGACAGAAACGCCCGCGTGCGCTCGTCGCGAGGGTTGGCGAACACCTCCGCGGGGCTGCCCGACTCGACGACGGCGCCCGCGTCCATGAAGACGACCGTGTCGGCGACCTCGCGCGCGAAGCCCATCTCGTGGGTCACGACGATCATCGTCATGCCTTCGCGCGCAAGCCGCTGCATCGCCGCGAGCACGTCGCCCACGAGCTCGGGGTCGAGCGCCGAGGTGGGCTCGTCGAAGAGCATCAGCTTCGGCTCCATCGCGAGCGCGCGGGCGATCGCGACGCGCTGCTGCTGGCCGCCCGAGAGCTGGGCCGGATAGGTGTCGAGCTTGTCGGCCAGCCCTACCCGCTCGAGCAGCTCGCGCGCGCGAGCGTTCGCGCGCTCGCGCGGCTCCCCCTTAACACGCAGCGGCGCGCAGGTCACGTTGTCCAGCGTCGTCATGTGCGGGAACAGGTTGAAATGCTGGAAGACCATTCCGATCTCGGCGCGCTTGCGCGCGACCTCCGCTTCACGGAGCTCGTGCAGCCGATCGCCGTCCTGCCGGTAGCCGACGAGCTCGCCGTCGACCGACAGGCGCCCGGAGTTGATCTTCTCGAGGTGGTTGATGCAGCGCAGGAACGTCGACTTGCCCGAGCCGGACGGTCCGAGCAGGCACATCACCTCTCCCGGCATGACCTCGAGCGTGATGCCCTTCAAGACCTCCAGGCGGCCGAAGCGCTTGTGCACACCTTCGGCCTTGACCATCGGCGCGCTCATCAGAACCCGTGCCGCATCGAGAGCAGGCCGCGCCGCACGCGCTGCAATGGCGTCGCGGCCTGCTCGCGCGTCGACCCTCGGCCGTAGTGGCGCTCAAGGTAGTACTGGCCAACGTAGAGAATGCTCGTGCACACGGCATACCAGACGCTCGCAACGATCAGGAGCTGGATTGTCTTGAAGTTGAACGAGTAGATGTTCTGCGCCGCGAGCAGCAGCTCGATCACGGCGATGATGCTCGCGAGCGAGGAGGTCTTGAGCATCGAGATCGTCTCGTTGCCCGTCGGCGGGATGATCACGCGCATCGCTTGGGGCAGCACGATCCGCCGGATCGTCTGCAGCCGCGTCATTCCGAGCGACTGCGCCGCATCGGCCTGACCCTCGGGCACCGAGATGATCCCCGCACGGGCGATCTCTGCCATGTACGCGCCCTCGTTAAGCCCGAGGCCGAGGATCGCCGCGGTGAACGGGGTGATCGCCGTGTTCGCGTCGACGTGCACGAACGTGGGTCCGAAGGGGATTCCGAGCCCGATCTTCGGGTACAGCGCGGCGATGTTGTACCAGAACAGCAGCTGCACGAGCACGGGCGTGCCGCGGAAGAACCAGATGTACAGCCAGCTACCGCCCGACACGAGCGGGTTGGTCGAGAGGCGCATGACGGCGAGGATGATCCCGAGCACGATCCCGATCGCCATCGCGATCACGGTCAGCTCGATCGTTACGCGCAGGCCTTCGAGGATGCGTTCGTCGAACAGGTAGTGGCCGACGACACTCCATTCGAAGCGGGGGTTCGTCGCGACCGAGCGGCCGAGCGCGACCGCGACCACCAGCACGATCGCCGCCGCCACCCAGCGGCCGGGCCGGCGAACGGGGACGGCCCGGATGTCCTCGGGCCGCCCCTGTGTGTCGGTGACCTCGCCAGAGGGCACCGCCGCTCAGCTCAGCTCTTCGCCCCGTTGATCGCCGGTTCGCTGATCGCCCCCGACTGAATGCCCCACTTGGCGAGGATCTTCGTGTAGGTGCCGTCCGCGATCAGCGCCTTCAGCGCCGCCAGGATCGGCGTCGTCATACCGCTTTTCTTGGGAATCGCGATCCCGTACGGGGCGACTTCGTAGGTTTCTCCCACCAGCTTGAACGTCCCTTTGGACAATTTGACCTGGTAGGCGACCACCGGCGAGTCGGCCATGCCGACTTCCGCGCGCCCGCTGGCGATCGCCAGGTTGACCGGGTTCTGGCCGGGGAAGGCAAGGACGTTGACTGACTTCTTGCCTTCTTTCGTGCACTTCCCGCTCTGCTTGGTGGCTTCTTCCTGCTCGACCGTCCCCTTCTCGACCGCCACCGTCTTGCCGCACAGATCGGCGACCGTTTTCACCCCCGTGCTCGCCGAGCTCTTGGCGTAGAACGAGATCCCAGCCTTGAAGTAGTCGACGAAGTCGACCGTCTTCTCGCGTTCCTTGGTGTCGGTGAAGGACGACGCGCCGAGGTCGTACCTGCCGGCCGCCAGGCCGGGAATGATCGTTTCGAAGTTGGAGTTGACGAGCTTCACCTTCAGGCCCATCACTTCACCCAGCGCTGTGAGCAGGTCCGCGTCCATGCCGATGATCGTGTGCCCGTC
>DASZNB010000094.1:0-3411 GCA_035551395.1 Solirubrobacteraceae bacterium
CCGACGATCACGCCGGCGAGGCGCTCCAGACCCTCGTGCTGACGCAGGCTCGCGAGCGCGGCGAGGTCCGACAGCGAGCCGATCCCGCCGGAGAAGATCAGGCTGCCATCGCCTGTCGCCCTGGCCACCCACAGGACCTCCTCGCGGCTGGCGCCGTCGAGCATCCCGTCGTGGTCGATGTTCGTGAAGACGAAGTGACGCACGCCGCGCTCGCGCAACTGGGCGAAGGCGTCGCGGGCGCGCAGCTCGGTCGTCCGCAGCCAGCCGTGCGTCGCGACATGGCCGCCGCGCACGTCGACGGCCACGACGATGCGGTCGGAGTCGTGCACGCGCAGGACATCGCCGAGCAGCTCGGGGTCGGTGAACGCGGCGGTGCCGATGACCACGCGCGCGGCGCCGGCGCCCAGCGCCTCACCGACTGCCGCGGCGGTGCGCAGGCCGCCGCCGTACTGCAGCGGAACGTCGAGCTCGGAGGCGATACGCCGGAGCGTCGGGATGTTCGCGGGCTCGCCCTGCTTGGCGCCGTCGAGGTCGACCACGTGCAGCTGTTCTGCGCCTGCCTGCACCCAACCGCGGGCGGCCGCCACGGGGTCCTCGTCGTACACCTTGTGGGTGTCGAAGTCGCCCTTCACGAGCCGCACGGCGCTGCCGCCGAGGATGTCGATCGCCGGGTAGAGCCTCAACCGGCGACCGGGGTCCGCGCCGCGAGGCAGATCTGCGCGAAGTTCGCGAGCAGGCGCAGGCCCGCGGCGGAGGACTTCTCGGGGTGGAACTGGACGCCGTAGAAGGAGCCGCGCTGCACGGCCGTCACGAACGGCGCTCCGTAGTCGGCGGTGCCGATGATGTCGTGCTCGTTGGCGGGCACGGGGGCGAAGGAGTGCACGTGGTAGAAGGAGGGGCGCTGCGGGAGCGAGGCCACGAGCGGCGACTCGGCGGCCGCGAAGCGGACCTCGTTCCAGCCGATGTGCGGCAGCTTCAGCCCGCGGGTGACGAGCGCGCGCACCTCGCCGGCGAGGATCCCGAGACCGTCTGCCCCGCCCTGCTCGCTGGAGTGATCGAAGGCCAGCTGCATGCCCAGGCAGACCCCGAGCACCGGCACGCCGGCGGCGACTCGCTCGCGCAACAGCTCGTCGAGGCCGAGCTCGCGCAGGCTCTCCATCGCGCGCGGGAAGGCGCCGACCCCCGGGACCACGAGCCCCGCGGCGGCGCGCAGCTCGGCCGGATCGCGACTCACGATCGCGCGTGCGCCGATGTGCTCGATCGCCTTCTCGACCGAGCGGCGGTTGCCCATGCCGTAGTCGAGCACGGCGATCTCGACCGCGCCGGCGAGCTGCCCGCTCATCCGGTCAGGGTCCCCTTCGTGCTCGGCACGCCGCTCTCGCTGGGGTCGATCTCGACAGCGGCGCGCAGTGCGCGCGCGAACGCCTTGAAGGCTGCCTCGATCATGTGGTGGGCGTTGCTGCCGGCCTGCACCTGCAGGTGCAGGGTGAGCTTCGCGCTGTTGGCGACGGCACGAAAGAACTCCTCGGTCAGCTCGTGCTCGAAGTCGCCGGTGGAGCCGGGCGGGAGGGCGGCCTCGAACAGCGTGAAGGGACGCCCCGAGATGTCGATCGCGCAGCTCGCCCGAGCCTCGTCCATTGGCACGGTGGCTGCGCCGTAGCGGACGATGCCGGTGCGGTCGCCGAGCGCCCGGTCGAGTGCCTGCCCGAGCACGATCGCGGTGTCCTCGACGGTGTGGTGGGAGCCCGTCTGCAAATCGCCGCTGACCTCGATGTCGAGGTCCATGCGTCCGTGGCGGGCGAGCAGGTCGAGCATGTGGTCGAGGAACCCAACGCCCGTCGCGCGCGTGCCCGCGCCCGTGCCTTCGAGGCCGAGCGTCAGGCGCACATCGGTCTCCCCCGTGCGGCGTTCGATCGTGGCGGTGCGGCTCATGTCGCTGGATTCTCCCCTACTCGCGCCTCCATCGATTCGGCGTGGACCTCGAAGCCCTCCGCACGCGCGATCGGGGCGCCCGCCGCGGCGAGCCGCGCGGCCGCCTCCCCCACCCGCACCTCGGCCATCGTGCGGCGGAAGTGCCGCGGGGCGAGGCCGGAGGCGAAGCGTGCTGCCGTCGAGGTCGGCAGCACGTGGTTGGAGCCGACGAGGTAATCGCCGAACGCCGTCGCACTGGCGGCGCCGACGAACAGGCATCCGGCGCTGCGCACGCTTGCGGCGAGCGCCTCGACCTCAGCCCCGATCAGCTCCAGGTGCTCGGGCGCGAACGCGTTCGCGAACGCGATCGCCTCGCGCGCGTCGGCGACCTCGACGATCGCGAACTGCGCCTCGCCGACAGTCGGCCGCTCGACGATCAGGCGCGTGAGCGTCTGCTCGAGCGCGCCGCAGACCGCGGCGCTCGGCGAGACCGCCACGACGAGGCTCCCCTCGCCGTGCTCGCCCTGCGCGAGCATGTCGAGCGCAGTGAGCCGCAGCTGCTCCGCAGCGCTTGCATCGAGGGCCACGAGCAGATCGCTCGGACCGGCGAACCCGTCGATGCCGACGGTCGTCGAGAGCTGGTGCTTGGCCTCCTGGACGTACAGGTTGCCCGGGCCGACGATCACGTCGACGGCCCTCACGCTCGCGGTGCCGTAGGCGAGCGCGGCGATCGCCTGAGCGCCGCCCATCCGGTAGACGCGCTCGACGCCGCACAGACGGCAGGTTCCGAGGATCGTCGGGTCGACCTGCCCGTCGGGTCCGGGCGGGGAGCAGACAGCCACGTCGATCACGCCGGCCGCACGGGCGGTGACGACACCCATCACGACGGTGCTCGGATACGGCGCCCTGCCGCCCGGGACGTAGACGGCGGCAGACGCGACGGGGATCTCGCGCACGGTGATCCGTTGCCCCTGCGGGAGCTCGACGCGCGCATCGGCGCGAACGCCCGCCTCGGCGACGCGGGCGACGTTGGCGATCGCGACCTGCAGGCCCGCGACGAGCTCGAGCGGCAGCGTCTTGATCGCCTCGTCGAGCTCGTCGGGATCGACGAGCAAGGATGCGGGCTCGCGCCCGCCGGTGTCGAGACGACGCGTGTAGTCCAGCACCGCGTCGTCCCCCCGGGCGCGCACGCTCGCGAGGATCTCGCTCACGGGCCCCGCGACGGATGCGCCGTCGGCGACCAGCGAGCGCACGCGCGCGGCGGCCGCCGCCGGCCCGCCGAGGCCGCGCAGCTCACTGGCGTCCATGCGCAGCAGGCGCATGTCAGCCGCCCGGCGCAGGCAGTTCGCGCACGCGCGAGAGCACCTCGTCGATCTGCGCGGCCTTCAGCTTGTGCGCGACTGGGTTGGCGATCAGGCGCGCGGTGCAAACGACGATCTCCTCACGGATCACGAGGTTGTTCTCCCGCAGGGTCGTGCCGGTCGCCGTGAGGTCGACGAT
>DASZNB010000095.1:0-10307 GCA_035551395.1 Solirubrobacteraceae bacterium
TCGCGCTTGCGGTTTCGCGTCTGCGCCGCCCCCGCCCGCTTTAGGCTGCAACGATGGCCAGCGCAGCCGACAGCGAGCGAGCGCACGCCCAGCGCCGCACGACGCTCGTCTCGATCGCCGTCGCCGGCGTGCTCGTCGCGATCAAGCTCGGCGTCGGCCTGGGCACGCACAGCCTCGGCCTCGTCTCGGCCGGAGTCGAGTCCAGCGGCGACGTGATCGCCGCCGTGCTGACGTTCTTCGCCGTGCGCCTCGGCGGGCGCCCGGCCGATCGCGACCACCCGTACGGGCACCGCCGCGCCGAGAACCTCGGCGCGCTCGGCGAGGCGGCGATCCTGCTCGGCGGCGCGGTGCTCGTGAGCATCGACGCGGTCGGTCGACTGAGCTCCTCCTCCTCGGCGCCGCGGATCCACTGGTACCAGTTCGCGGTCATCGCCGTTGCGCTCGTGCTCGACCTCAGCCGTACGAGTGTCTCGCTGATCGCCGCGCGCCGCTACGACAGCCCCGCGCTGCGCTCGAACGCCTTCCACTTCGCCGCCGACATGGCCGGCTCGGTGGCCGTGCTCGCCGGCCTGCTGGCCGTCCACGCGGGCATGCGCGAGGGCGACTCGATCGCCGCCCTCGTCGTCGCCGCGATCATCCTGGTGGCCGCGATGCGCCTGATCAGCGAGAACGCCAACGTGCTGATGGACCGCTCGCCCGTCGAGGCCCGAGCTGCGGCAGAGGCCGCGATCGCGGCGCTCGGCGCCGACATCGAGCTGAGCCGGCTGCGCGTGCGCGAGTCGGCCGGGCGCTACTTCGCCGACGTGATCGTCAGCGTGCCCCCGGGACAGGCCGTCGTGGAGGGCCACGGCGCAGCCGACCTGATCGAGGCCGCGCTCGAGCGGACCCTGCCGGGCAGCGACGTCGTCGTGCACGTCGAGCCGCGGCGCCGCGGCCTGGACCTGCGCGACCGCGTCCTCTCGATCGCGCTCGCCGAGCCGCTCGTGAAGGAGGCGCACGACATCACGATCTTCGAGCAGGACGGTCGCGCCAGCGTGTCGCTGCACCTCAAGTTCCCCGCGGAGCTCGGCCTGGGCGCGGCGCACGAGGTCGCCGAGCGCGTCGAGCGCGAGATCCGCGCACGTCCGGGCGTGGCCGATGTGCAGACGCATCTCGAGCCGCTCGAGCAGCCGCTGCGCGCGGGCCGCGCCGACCACCGCGCCGACGCCTCCACACGGGAGCAGGTCGTGCGCCTCGTGCGCGAGCGCACCGGCCGCGCGCCCGCGCTCGTGAAGCTGCTCGCGACCGACGCCGGATGGGTGCTGTTCCTGACGCTCACCGTCGGATCGGCGGAATCGCTCCGTGCCGCGCACGCGCTCGCCGGCGAGCTCGAGGAGGACCTCCGGCGCCAGATCGACGACATCGCCGACGTCGTCGTCCACACCGAGCCCTGATCCGGGCCGGGAAGCTCGACGAGCGCCTGCGCGCTCAGCGAGGGCGCTCGCTCTCGCCGAGGCGGCGGAGCAGCGGCAGCGCCCGCGCCAGGGTCCGCTGCTCGGCGGCGGACAGGTCCTCCACGATCGCCTGCGCGAGCCAGCCCTCGCGCTGGCGGCGATCCTCGTCGAGCACCGTGCGGCCATGGGCGGTGAGGTCGATCAGCATTCGCCGCCCGTCGCTCGGGTCGGGGCGGCGGGCGAGCAGGCGCTCAGATTCCATCTCGGCGATGGTCTGCGCCATCGATTGCGGGCGCACCCGCTCGGCGAGCGCGAGCTCGCCGATCGACATCGTCCCCTGACGGTCCAGCCGTCCGAGCACGGCCCCCTGCGACAGCGAGAAGCGGTGCTCGGAGCGCAGCCGCCGCAGGAGCTGGCCGACGACGACGCGCAGCTCGCCCGCCAAAGGGCCGGTGTCCGGAGGTGTGGCCATGCGCCGACTATAGGGGCGAGGCGGGGGGATGTGCAGGTTTCCTGTATTAATGGTCTCGTGTCGACGACGCTTCACCGACCCAGCACCTCGCTCGCTGCGGGCCCGCGGCCGGACCGCTACAAGTGGGTCGCGCTGTCCAATACGACGCTCGGCGTGCTGCTCGCGACGCTCGATGCGTCGATCACGCTGATCGCAATGCCGTCGATCTTCCGCGGCATCCATCTCGATCCGCTGCTGCCGGCCAACAGCTTCTACCTGCTGTGGATGATCCTCGGCTTCCTCGTCGTCTCGAGCGTGCTGATCGTCAGCCTCGGACGCCTCGGGGACATGTACGGGCGGGTGCGCATGTACAACCTCGGCTTCGTCATCTATACAGTCGCCTCGCTCTTGCTGAGCATCGACTGGATGACCGGGCGCGCGGGCGCGACCTACCTGATCGCCTTCCGCGTCGTCCAGGGCATCGGCGCGGCGTTCCTGCTCGCGAACGCCTCGGCGATCATCACCGACGCCTTCCCCGCCAACCAGCGCGGCATGGCGCTCGGCATCAACAACATCGTCGCCGTCAGCGGCATGTTCGTCGGCCTCGTGCTCGGCGGCGTGCTCGCGCCGATCGACTGGCGGCTCGTGTTCCTGATCTCCGTGCCGGTCGGGCTGTTCGGGACGGTGTGGGCGTACCTCAAGCTCGAGGAGCGCAGCACGCCGCGCCCCGCGCGGGTGGACTGGTGGGGCAACATCACGTTCGCGCTCGGGCTGATCCTGATCATGGTCTCGATCACCTACGGCATCCGCCCGTATGGCACGAGCACGACCGGATGGGGGAGCCCGCGCGTGATCGCCCTGCTCGGCTGCGGGGCGGCCTTCCTGGCGGCCTTTGCGGTCATCGAGAGCCGGGTCGCCGAACCGATGTTCCGCCTGCCGCTGTTCCGCATTCGCGCGTTCACCTTCGGCACCGTCTCGACGTTCCTCTCGGCGGTCGCGCGGGGCGGGCTGATGTTCATGCTGATCATCTGGCTGCAGGGAATCTGGCTGCCCCAGCACGGCTACGACTATGTCCAGACGCCGCTGCGCGCCGGCATCTACATGCTCCCGCTGACGCTCGGCATGCTGATCGCGGGGCCGACCTCGGGATTCCTCTCCGATCGCTTCGGCGCGCGGCCGTTCGCCACCGGCGGGATGCTCGGCACGGCGCTCGGGTTCGTCCTGCTGACGCTCCTGCCGATCGACTTCCGATACCCGCTGTTCGCATTGGTGCTGCTGCTGATCGGACTGTCGATGGGCCTGTTCGCCTCGCCCAACCGCGCCGCCGTGATGAACAGCCTGCCCGCGCGCGACCGGGGAGCGGGAGGAGGGATGAACCAGACCTTCCAGAACTCGGCGCAGGTGCTCTCGGTCGGGGTCTTCTTCACGCTGATGGTCGTCGGGCTGTCAGCGAGCCTGCCCCACGCGATGGCCGCGGGACTGCAGGCTCACGGGGTCTCGGCGGGGACCGCGCAGCAGGTCGCGCACCTGCCGCCGGTGTCCATCCTGTTCGCTGCCTTCCTCGGCTACGACCCGATCCAGCACCTCATCGGCGCCCACGTGCTCGCCTCGCTGTCGGCGGCCAATCGCGCGACCCTGACGGGGCGCTCCTTCTTCCCTCACCTGATCGCCGGGCCTTTTCGCACAGGACTGCACGAGGCCTTCCTGTTCGCGATCGTGGCCTGCCTGATCGCAGCCGGCGCATCGCTGATGCGCGGTGGAAAATACGAGCACGAGGAGGCGCAGCATGCGAGTTGAGTGGTTCGGACAATCCGCGTTCACTCTCAGCGCAGGCGGGTCCACGGTGGCGATCGACCCGTTCGGCGACGTTTCGGCGATCGCCGGCAAAGGCGTCCGCTGGGAGTATCCGGCGATCACGGGCGTCTCGGCCGAGCTGCTGCTCGTCACGCACGAGCACTTCGACCACAACGGTGTGGAGGCGATCGGCGGGAGCCCGACCGTCCTGCGCTCGACCGCCGGCACGCTGAGCTCGCCGCTCGGCGAGGTCACGGCGATCGCCTCCGAGCACGACGAGCGCGCGGGCACCGAGCGCGGCCCGAACACCATCTTCGTGTTCGCCTTCGACGGACTGCGCGTGTGCCACTTCGGCGACTTCGGTCAGCGCGCATTGCGCGAGGAGCAGGTGGCGGCGATCGGCGGCGTCGATCTGCTGTTCGTGCCCGTCGGCGGTGGGTTCAGGATCGGCGCCGAGCAGGCGGCGGCGGTGCTCGAGCGCCTCTCCCCGCGCTGGGCGGTCCCGATGCACTACCAGACGCCGCGCATCGGCTTTCTCGAGACGGCCGATGCCTTCCTCGCGCTGTGCCCCCGCGTGGAGCGGCTCGAGACGACTGCGTTCGAGACGGAGCGGCTGGCGGGCGAGGGCGCCACCACGGTGCTCGTCCCGGCGGCGCCTTAGAGCCGCTGGCGGGGGAGCGCGCCGTGCGGCGGGGACGGCTGCGGATAGCCTTCGCCATCCACGCCGAACCTCGAGGTGCCCCGTCGCCACGCCCGCCCCGCCGCAGAGCATCGAGCAGTAGTTGAGCCCTGGCGAGATCGTCGCGATCGCCTGCGCCGGGGTGGCGGCGGGAGCGATCAACACCGCGGTCGGCAGCGGCACGCTGATCACGTTCCCGGTGCTGCTCGCGTTCGGCTATCCGCCGGTGACGGCCAACGTCTCGAACACGATCGGGCTCGTGCCGGGCTCGATCTCCGGCGCGATCGGCTACCGGCGCGAGCTCGGCGGCCAGGGCCTGCGCGCCGTGCGCCTCGGCGCGATGTCCGTCGCCGGCGGCCTCACCGGAGCGGTGCTGCTGCTCGTGCTGCCGTCCTCCGCCTTCAAGGCGATCGTGCCGGTGTTCATCGCGGCAGCCGTGATCCTCACACTCGCCCAGCCGCGCCTGACCGCCTGGCTGCTCGCGCGCGAGATCGACCTCGCGCGCCACGGCGCGCTGCTGATGCCCTTCGCGGTGTTCCTGACGGGCGTCTACGGCGGCTACTTCGGCGCCGCGCAGGGGATCCTGCTGCTCGCGATCCTCGGCGTCGGGCTGGCCCAGGACCTGCAGCGCACGAACGCGCTCAAGAACGTCCTCGCGGGGCTCGTCAACGGGGTGGCGGGCGTGTACTTCATCTTCGCCGCGCACGTCGCCTGGGGACCGGTGGCGATCATCGCGGGGGGCTCGATGGCCGGCGCGCAGCTCGGCGCGCGCTACGGCCGGCGCCTGCCGCCGCAGGCGCTGAGGGGGCTGATCGTCGCGGTCGGCGTGTTCGCGATCGTACGGCTGCTGAGCGAATGACGCCTAGTGCAGGCGCACGATGAACGTGTAGATCACCATCGCGCTGACCACCACGGCGAACACGCGCAGCGCCCACAGACCGAGCAGGGCGCGGCGGTCGAGCTGCGCGGGCGCGACGGGCAGGAAGGTCGCGGCGACGAGCTGATCGCGCTGCAGGTGCATGATCAGCTCCTCGTCATCCTCGTCGCGCGGCGCGGGATCGCTCATGGGCCGCCGATCACGTGGACGCTCTGCAGGAACGAGTCGATCCCGTAGGCGGAGCCGCAGAGCCCGACGAAGACGACGACGAGGACGCCGAGCGCGTTTGTCGAGCGGCGGTTCGCCCAGCGGCCCATCAGCTCGCGGTCGCTGGCGAGCATCAGGACGAAGACGAGGCTGACGGGCAAAAGGACGGTTGCCAGCACGTTCGCGTTGAGGGCGATCGACAGCAGCGGCGCGCCGGGGATCAGGATCACGACGGCGGCGATCACGGCGACGCCGACGTTGGCGGCGTAGAAGACGGCGGCGTTGCGAGGGGAGGTGTTGAAGCTGTGCGAGACGCCGATGCATTCCCCCGCCGCATACGCGGTGCTCGCGGAGATCGTCAGGATCGCGACGGCTCCCGCCTCGATCAGGCCGAGCGCGAAGGCGGTGCCGACGGCGCCTCCGGAGACGCGCGAGAGCGCGGCGGGGAAGCCGGCGCCGGCGAACCCCTGGATGCCGCCACCGTGGTGCATGAGCGCCGCACCGGCCACCAGCGCGCCGATCCCGAAGACCGCCGCCATGACGGCGCCGAGCCCGGTGTCGTAGCGACCGTGACCCACGTCCGCCGGTGTCATTCCCTTGTCCGCCGAGGCGCTCTGCTGGAAGAAGATCATCCACGGTGTCACCGTCGCGCCGATCGTCGAGGCCAGCAGCAGCAGGAGGGTGTTGAGGCTGCCCTGCGGCAGCGGCGTGAAGGACAGCGAGGAGGCGAGCGCGCCGAGATCCGGCTTGACGAGGATCGCGGCGAGGAGGAACAGGCCGTTGAAGAGCGCGAGGCCGAGAACGGTGCGCTCCCAGCGCCAGTAGCGGCCGCCGCTGAGCGTGAAGAGGACGAGCGCGAGGCCGAGCGCGACCGCGACGCCGGCGCCGAGGTGAAAGTAGGCCAGGCCCACGCGGATCGCGACGAACTCGGCGATCAGCGTGATCAGGTTGGTGAGCGTGAGATCGCCAGCGCCGAACCAGCCCCACAGGCGCCCGTAGCGCTGCAGGACCAGCTCCCCGTAGCCGCGGTGGGTGACGGCGCCCACGCGCATGCACATCTCCTGCACGACGAAGGCCATCATGAACAGGATCGGGATCAGGGGGACGAAGAACCCGATCCCGTACTGCGCCCCGTCGGACGCGTAGGCGATCATGCTGGGACCGTCGTTCTCGCCGAGCATCGCGAGGATCCCGGGGCCCACCAGCAGCCACAGCAGCCGCCAGCGGCGGTGCTGGCCGCGCGCCTGGTGGACGCGTGAGCGATCGAGCGAGCGAGCGTTGTCCTCGTCGGTCAGGCGCGGCTGGCCGAGCAGGGGTGAGGCGGCCTCGCGGGCGCTCAACTCGGCGCGGCCTGTGCGTCGCGCGCGAGGACGGGGTGGGCGGGGAGGTCGACTTCGACGCGCATCGCTCCGGCGAGCTCGCCACCGAGCGCGTGCTCGCGCTTGCCGAACAGCACGAACAGCGGGCCTCCGAACGGCTGGCGGTCGCGCACGGTGAAGCGATCGCCGGGCGAGATGCCACGCTCGGCCAGATAGCGGAGCATCTCCGGGTCCGAGTCCGACACGCGCACGAACCGGCCGCCGTCGCCCGGCCGCAGGCTCTCCAGGCGGTCCGTCAGCGGCTCCTCGAGCTCGAGGTCGGCGCTGGGGATGGGATCGCCGTGGGGGTCCACGGTCGGGTTTCCGAGCTTCGCCGCGATCAGCTCCTCGAGATCCTCCGAGAGCACGTGCTCGAGCACCTCGGCCTCGGCGTGCACGCGGTCCCACGGCATGCCGAGGGCGTCGGCGAGATAGCTCTCGAGCAGCCGATGATGGCGGATCACCTCGAGCGCGATGCGGCGTCCGTCATCGGTGAGGCGCACGCCGCGATAGGGGACGTGGCTGATCATCCCGAGCTCGCCGAGGCGCTTGAGCATTGCCGAGACGGAGCCCGGGGTGATGCCCAGCCGCTCCGCCAGGGCGTTCGTCGAAACCGGCTCGGCGCTGCGCGCCTGCAGCGAGAAGATCGCCTTCGCGTAGTCCTCCACGGCGGCCGTTCGCGGTATTTCACTCGTTGCCACGAACGTGATTATGCCATGCCAAGAAATTAATCACGGGGTGGCATCCGATAGCGCGCTTCGGCGCGTCCCAGGGGGCAGGTCAGCTAGGCGGCGAGACCGACGGCCCGGAGCGCTTCCGCTCGGTCCGCGTAGCCGACGGCCCGCAGGGCCTTGCCGTCGCGAAACCAGGTGACGCCGGCCCAGCGGAAGCTCAGCGGCAAGCCGGAGCGCACGCCGATGCCGCTCACGCAGATGATCGCCGCGACGTAGTCCTCGCCGGCGGCGAGGATCTCCTCGACCTCGTAGCGAGCACCGGCGGCGAACACGTCGAACAGGTCGCCCATCCATTCGCGCCAGCCGGCGGCGCCGTGGTAGGTGTGGTCGGTCACGGCCGTCACGCGGTTTTCCATGCGAAACCCCGGCGCGAGCAGGTCCTCCGGCACCCGGCGCGCATTGGCCGCTTCGGCTCCGCGGCTATGCAGGTCGATGTTTCGCTGCGACATCCTCGCTCAGTATGCGCCACGCGGGCGCCGCGGGCAGCAGTTTTCGTGCCCTTCCAAGCCGGCGCGATCGCATCGTGGGACGTTTCAGTGGAGCCGCCGCGCGAGCCGCGCGTCAGCCGGAGGCGTGCCGGCGTGGCACGTGGTTGACGAAGCGCTTGACGTGCGCCTGCAGCTTGGCGTCGCGAGTATTGACCTGGGCCTGGGTGAGCTTTCCCGTCTTGACGAGCCCGGCGAGGGTGGCGCGGCGCCGGGCAACGATCGCGGCGATCAAGCCCGCTTCGCTCTTGCCGGGGGTTGCGGCGGCGATCGCGGCGAGCGTCTTGCCGGCGCGAACCTCGCTGCGCAGCTGTTCGCGCGTGAGCCCGAGATAGGCACCCTCGACGGCCGGCAGTCCCTGCCCGGGCGTGTGGTCGACCTCGGCCTTGACGCGCTTGCCGAGCTTGGCGGAGATCGCCGCGAGCTTGGCCTGCCTGACCGCGACGATCGCCGCGATCAGTCCCGCTTCGCTCTTGCCGGGAGTCGCGGCGGCGACCTGCGCGAGCGTCTTGCCCGAGCGCAGCTGCGCCTGCAGTTGCGCGGGTGCGACGCCCAGGTAGCCCGCCGCCGTGGAGAGATCGCGCGGAATCGTCGCGGCGGCGCGGCGGTGCCCGGCGGGGCTGGTCGCGGCGAAAGCGGCGACCGTGCCTCCGGCGACGAGCGCGCACAACCCCACGGCGAGCGCGAGTCGGCGTTTGAGCGCACGATTCACGGTAAAGATGTTGGCAGACATCGCCACGGCTGTGGCGGGCACCCCACAGCTCGCTCAGTCGCCGCCCCCGCCGTGCTTGCCACCATGCCCCTTGGGCTTGTCGGCGTGTCCCGGCGGCGTGGCGGCCGGGACCGGCGCGGGCGCGTCTGCGGCGGGCGCGGATCGGCTCAGCGCGGCTCCAAGCGTGCTGAGCGCGGCGTTGAGCGGTGCGGCGGCCGGCGGGGTGACTTCTTCGCGGCTCGCGAGCATGCCCGCGAGCCGCGCGAGGTCGGCAAGCCGGCGCTGCGCGTCGGCGGCGTTCCCGCTCTCGAATGAGCCGAGGACGTCGCCCAGATGCGTGGTGATCTGCTGCGCCGCCCGCTGGGCGATGGTGCCCGCCTGGACATCCTGTGCGATCAGCGCGGTGAGCGCGCCGGCAGCCGCGCCGACACTCGGCGGCGAGGCAGTCGCGGCCGCGGAGCTGGGGCCGGACCCCGTCGACGTCGTCTTCGGCACGCCCGTACTCGACGATCTTGCGGCTCGCCGTGGCGCGGTGGAGCCGTGCTGGGCGCGCGTGCGGGCGCGAGGCGTCGACCCGCCGCCGGCCAGCAGCAGGATGAGGGCCACGAGCAGCACGCAGCCGGCGAGGGCCGCCAGTGCAGCCGGGCGGCGGCTGCGCGGCGGGATCGCGCCGATCGCGCGGGTCACCGCGGTCGCGCCGGCCGTGCCAGTCGCGCCGAGGACTCGGGTGACAGCGGTGGGCGCGCGCAGGCGGGCCGTGCGCCGCACAGCGGGCGCGGCGATTGGGCGAGCGCGGCCGACCAGCCCGGTTGCGGGCCGCGCCAGCGCGGCGAGCTCGTCGCGCACCTGCGCGGCGCTCTGCGGCCGGCTGGCGGGGGACTTCGCGAGCATTGCCAGCACCAGCGCCTCGAGCGCGGCGGGGACAGCCCCGTTCGTCTCGTGCGGGGGCCGCGGATCGGCGCTGAGGTGCTGGTGCAGGACCGCGGCGGCTGAGTCCCCGCCGAACGGCGGGCGGCCCGTGAGGATCGCGTAGAGCAGGCAGCCGAGCGAGTAGATATCCGAGCGCTCGTCGGCGCGCTCGCCGCGCGCCTGCTCGGGCGCCATGTAGGCCGCGCTGCCGAGGACGGACTGCTCCTGTGTGAGCGTCGTGTGGCCCTGCGCACGCGCGATCCCGAAGTCCAGCACCTTGACCGAGCCGTCCTCGGCGAGCATCACGTTTGCGGGCTTGATGTCGCGATGAATCAGGCCGGCAGCGTGCGCCGCGGCGAGCGCGTCGGCCACCTGCTCGCCGATCTTCGCCGCCCGCGCCGGATCGAGCGGCGCTCGCTCAGCCAAGATCGCCGCGAGGCTGGCGCCGCTCACGCACTCCATCGCGATGAAGCGCGTGCCCTCGTCGATGCCCGTGTCGAACACCGCGACGATGCGCGGATGTGCGAGCGACGCGGCCGCGCGCGCCTCGCGCTCGAAACGCGCCACGTGCGCCGGCTGCACCTCGGCGAGCTCAGCCGGCAGCACCTTCACCGCCACAGTGCGGCGCAGGACGACGTCCTGGGCGCGGTAGACAACGCCCATGCCGC
>DASZNB010000096.1:0-11876 GCA_035551395.1 Solirubrobacteraceae bacterium
GGAACAGCTGCAGCGAGTCGGTTGTCATGTCCGGCTTGAGATCGAGCGCCGTTTTGGCTTTGCGTCGTCCGCGTTTGTCCGGTGCACGCTCGAGCTGCGCCGAGGCGGCGATCGCGGGATCGATGTCCTCGACGAGCTCGATCTCGGAGCGCTCGAAGAAGCCGTGCAGCTCTTCGACGTCGGACTCGTCTAGGTCGAGCTCGGACACCGCCTTGGTGATCTCCGCATAGGAGAGAACCCCCACCTGCTGACCCTTCGCGACCAGGCCCTTGACCTCATCCAGCTCCTGCAGCTCGACTACTGACATTCGCGTTTCCATTTCCTCTATCGGTCGCGAAGGCCGATGGTGCACACCGGCGCCCCGCGAGATTATCCTCCAACAGCACCTCGCCGGATATAGGCCGCAGGCCCGCCGACGTTACAACGACAATGACTCTGAGGGGACCCATGCTAACGCGTCCCCGCCGAGATCCGTGCGATCCTCGCCGCGCTTGCAGCGCCCGCGTTAAGCAATGATGTGTCCGTGACCGCCGCCAGCGAGAGCAACGGTCGTCCGGACGGAGCGGACGCCACCGAGGGAGTCCTCGCCAACCTGCCGCGCACGCGCCCCCAGCGCTCGAGCGCCCGGCGCAGCGCCGCCCGGCGTGAGGCCGCCACCGCGCAGGCCGCCGGCACGCCCGACGCGAGCCCGCCGGCGGCGCGCGCGCAGGCGAAGTCGCGATCCGCGCCGGGCGCACGGAAAGCCTCTGCGAGCGGAGCGGCGCGCAAAGCGCCGGCCAAGGGCGCCTCGGCGGGTGCGCGCAGGACGCCTGCCAAGCGCGCCGCGACCCCCGCGCGCAAGGCCACCATGGGGGCCAGCACCGGCAAGGCGGCCAAGCCGGCCACGAAGGCGGCGCGGGCGGCTAAGCGCACCCCGACCACGCCGCTGCGGAGCGCAGCCAGCGCCGCCGAGGAGCACGTTCCGCTGCAGGGCTTCGAGTCGGAAATGGATCGGGCGAGCGGCCCCGTGGATCCACCGGGCGGCACGGAGCTCGTGGCGAGTGCCGTGGAGATCGTCGGCGAGCTGGCCCGCGCGGGACTCGCGACGGGCGAGCGCCTGGTGCGCGACGTGCTCACGCGCCTGCCGCTCTGAGGGCATCGGGCCTTCCCGGCGCCTGTCGGCGCCGTCTGTATACTGCGGCCCACGCCGAGCCGCCACGACCCAGGTCATGGCGGACGGGGGACCCAATGCGGATCGATTTCGGTTCGCTGGGGCGAATCGGCCCATCGGGGCCGTAGCGCCGCTTTCACAGCCGCGCGAGCCCGTCAGCTCACCCCGTAGGCGTCGCGAAAAATGTCAGTCAAGCTCACCACAGCAACGGTCCTGCTCGTCCTGATGGCGGCCCTCGTAGGGCTCGCGATTCCCGCAACGAGCGCACTCGCGGCCGTCTCCCCGGGCGGCGCCAGCGCACCGTCGAGCCCCACCGCGACTACGTTGCAGGTCCGCCGCACGGCGATCGCGACGTGGTTCGGCCCTGGCTTCTACGGCAAACGGACGGCGTGCGGACAGACGCTCACGCCGGGCGTCGTCGGCGTCGCCAACCGCACGCTTCCCTGCGGCACGCTCGTGAAGGTGACATACAGCACACACACGCTCACCGTCCCCGTGCTCGACCGCGGCCCGTACAGCCGCATCGGCGCCGACTGGGACCTGACGGCGGGCGCCGCGCAGGCGCTTGGCATCACAGAGACGGTCCGCATCCACGCTCGCGTCGTCGGTCGCGCGCCGAACAGCCCCGAACTCGGTACTCCGCCCGCCTCGCCGAGCGCACTGCTCGCCGGCGGCGCGCTCGCGGGCTGAGCCCGGCTGCTAGCGCTCGGCAGCCTCGTCGATCACGATGCCACGGTGCGTGCGTACGCGCGCCGTGCGAGCGGCATACAGGCCGATATCCGCATGCGCCGCCAGCTCCGCCGCCTGCATCCCGTCCTCTGGACAGACCGCCGTGCCGATCACGACCTCGAGCGGCGCCCCGCGGTATGCGAGGACCGAGGCCACCGTGCTCGTGATGCGCGCGGCGAGCAGCTCGCAGCGACGGCGATCGGTCTCCGGCGCCAGCAGCCAGTAGCGCCACGGACGCTCCCGCGTGATCGAGCTGCTCCACGGACCCCGTGCGGCCGCTTGGCCGGCGCGCTCACGGGCCGGCGCCACACGCAGCGCGACCGCGAGGGCGTCCTCGAGCTCTGCGGCGAGACGAAGCATCTCGCCCGCGGGCTCGCCGAGGCGCAAGGCGTCGAGCTCCAACGGCTCGACCAGCAGCACCGCGAACGGCAGGCCGTCCTCGCGCAGGCGATCGAGCTGGCGGGCGATCCGCGCGATCCATGCGCCGGGACCCTCCGCTCCGCGCACGTCGTGGATCTCGATCTCCTGCCACGACGGTGGGCGCTCGGGCGCCAGCGCCAGCTCGGGGACGCGAGCCGCCGGCGGCTCGCGCAGGGGCGCTGACTCGGCCCGCTCGTCCACGAGCACCGCGCGCGCACCCTCGTGCACCTGCCGTCGCGGCGGCTCGTCGCCGCCCGCGGGCGGCGCGGCGTGCGCGTCGGGCTCACGCGGCAGGCGAACGCCGGGCTCGAGCGCCGCGAGGAGCACGCGGGCGCAGACATAGGCGAGACGATCTCCGACCTCGCCCAGCAGGCGCGAGCCCGGCTCGCCGTACCCCGGCGGGCGCGTCTCCTCGAGCAGCCCCTCCCACAGGACACCACGCAGCGCCTCCACGGCGAGAACGAGCGCGGGCGCGTCGCGCGCACCCGACATCGAGCCAAGCGAGCGAGCGTCGGCCGCGCGCTCGCGGGCGCGCGGCGAGGCGGGTCCGGTCAGCCGATCGAGCTCGATATCGGAGTGCAGCGCGCGGATCGTCTGCGCGCACAGCGACGGCGCGTCGCGCGCCAGCTCCTCCAGCGGCACACCGGCGATTCCCTCCAGCGGCTGCGCCAGGATCAGCACGATCGCCCACCGCTGAGCGAGCTCCTCGGCGCGCGCAACCAACGTGTCGGGAGAGAGCTCGGCGAGCGGTCGTGCGCGCGGTGGAGGCAGCGGTCGGCGCTCGTCGGTCACCCCTGTTGAATATCAGCAAGCGGGGACGCGACCCGCACTCCTCACGCGACGCCCGGATAGCCTGGGAGGCCCGTGGGCGCTCCGAGGCCGAAATGACGCTTGCGCTCATCGCGATCGCGCTCCTGGCGCTTCTCTGCGTGGTGCTCGCCGGCCTGATCCTCGCACGCAGCCGCCGCGGTCGACGGGCGCAGCGAGCCGCGCTCAGCCGCCTCGAGGACGCCACCTCGCTCGATCCGGCTACCGGTGCGGTGCGTTCGGTGCAGAAGGCCGATCTGGCGATCGAGGAGTCCGCGCTGCGAGAGATCTGGACGCCGGCTCACCTCGAGCGCCTGGCCCGCACCTACTGGAGGTTTCTCACGCGTGTCACGCTGGGCCTGATCCGCGTGCATTACACCGAGGCTCAGCGCTCCGTGGTGCTGCTCGCGCCGCCCTTCAGGCTGCTCACCTTCCAGGCGCCCGAATATGAGATGGATCCGACACGGGGGCTCGTGCGCTGGCGGATCGAGCGCGGCCTGCTCGTCTCGCGGCGTGGGCGCAGCGGACGCGGCTACCTCCAGATCGAAGTGCGCCGCGGCCCCGGCGCGGATCCCGCGCACGCGTGCCTGCACGTCGAGGTCGAGGTCGCCAACTTCTACCCGTCGATCGCGTCGCGACTCAGCCGTCCCGTGTACAACGCGACCCAGTCGCGCATCCATGTGATCGTGACGTACGGCTTCCTGCGCTCGCTCGCTCGCCTGGACCTCGCGGAGTCGCGAGTCGGACGCCTCAGCGGCCCGGCGTGATCAGGCCTCGAGGCCGTCGGCGGCGTCGTCGGCCAGCTCGCCCGCGAGATCCGCGGCGAGGTCCTCGGCGAGCTCCTCGCGCAGCAGCACCCGTGCCGGTGCGCTGACGACGGTCGCGCCCGCCGGTACGTCCTTCGTGACGATCGCGCCCGCGCCGATGCGCGCCCCCTGGCCGATGCGCAGGCTCGCCTGATGCGGGCTGATGATGATCGCGTTCGCGCCGATGCTGACGTCGTCCTCGATGAAGATGCCGTGCTCGACGGCCCACGCGGAGCGAGCACGCACGGCGATCGTGACGTTGTGCCAGATCCGCACCCGGCGCCCGATCACGACGTTGCTGTGGATCATCGTGCCGAACCCGTGATGACCGAAGCGGATGTCGGAGTGGAACGAGGCGCCCGGGGCGAGCGAGTTGTGGTAGATGACCGAGTTGAGTTTCTTGACGAGCAGCGCCAGGCGGACGTGGCCGCGCCTGCGCAGCGCCGCAGACAGGCGCCACAGCCGTTCCGGGCTCACGACCCCGGCTCCCGCGGGTGCTCGCCGCCGACGGCCCTCAGCTTCGCGCGGTCGTGCGTGGCGCGAATCCGTCGGATCGTCCCTGAGCGCGAGCGTGTGACCAGGGATTCGGTCGTCGCGCCCCCCGCATGCGGGTAGCGCACGCCCTGCAGCACATCACCGTCGGTGACGCCGGTGGCCGAGAAGAAGACGTCGTCGCCCGCGACGAGGTCATCACGCGTGAGCACCCGCTCGAGGTCGTAGCCGGCAGCACGCGCGGCCGCCCGCTCGGCGTCGTCGCGCGGCCACAGGCGCCCGAGCAGCTGACCGCCGAGGCACTTGACGGCGGCGGCCGAGATCACGCCCTCCGGCGTTCCCCCGATCCCCCACAGCAGGTCCACGGGAGAGCGCTCGGTGACGGCCAGCAGGGCCGCCGAGACGTCGCCGTGCGCGATCAGACGGACGCGCGCTCCGGCTGCGCGGATCGCCTTGATCCCGACCTCGTGGCGAGGCCGGTCGAGCACCACGACCATCACGTCGCTGACCGGACAGCGCTTGCGCTCGGCGACGAGCGCGACGGTCTCGCCGAGTGGCCGGTCGAGATCGAGCAGGTCGGCTATCTCCGGCGCTCCCGCGATCTTCTCCATGTAGACGCAGGGACCCGGGTCGAACATCGTGCCGCGGCTCGACAGCGCGATCACCGCGAGCGCGCTCGGCATCCCATGCGCGGCGAGCGTCGTGCCCTCGAGCGGGTCGACGGCGATATCGACCTGTGGCGGCGAGCCGTCGCCGATCGCCACGCCGTTGTACAGCATCGGCGCCTCGTCCTTCTCCCCCTCGCCGATCACCACGACCCCGTCCATCTGGACGGACTGGAGCAGGTAGCGCATGCCGTCAACCGCCGCCTGGTCGGCCGCCTCCTTCTCGCCCGAGCCGATCAGCGGCGCGGTCGCCAGCGCGGCGGCCTCCGTCACGCGAACGAGCTCCAGCGCGAGGTTCCGGTCGGGCCGCTGATGGGGTGAGCCGGGGGTCATTGTTCTCCTTGGGAAGGGATTCCGTTCCGGCGCTGCTGCCGGAGCTCAACGGCAACCTAGCTCCTCAAGCGGGCTCGCCGGGCGCCGACTCGCGCGGGAGCACCCGCGCGGGCTGGCCGACGACGGTCGCACGTGGTGGCACATCCTCGGTGATCACCGTGCCGGCCCCGACACGGGCTCCCCTGCCGATCCTCAGGACTCCTCCGCGCGGTGCGATCACGACAGCGTTGGCTCCGATCTTCACATCGTCCTCGATCACGATGCGCGAGCGCGGAGCGTCGCTGCGGCGCCGTTGGACGCCGTTCTCGCCCGCTTCGCCGCCACCGAGGCCGGCGGTGTCGCGTGCGGCCATGGGAGCGTCGCCGCCTTCTCCACGGCGCGCGGGGCGGCCGGCCGAGAGCGTCACGTTCTGCCAGATTTTGACGCGCTTGCCGATCTCGACGTTGCTCGTGATGACGATTCCGATGCTCGAGTGACCGAGGCGAATGTCAGGGCTCACCGACGCGCCCGGACCGAGCGAGTTGTGGTTGATCAGCGTGTTCAGCTGCTTCAGCGCGAACGCGAGAACCCAGTGGCCGCGTCGTTGCAGGCCGATCGAGAGGAGCCAGAGGCGCTCGGGACTCAGCAGCCAGAGCCGTCCCGCCCAGAGCTTGAGCCGCTGTAGTTGTCGTGAGTTCACATGAACCGCCGATCGCGTTCGCGCTCGATCGCCGGATCCCGGCCCGGCCGAGGCGAGCGCGACGTTCGGGCGCAGATCGTAGCCGACGGTCGTGGCGGCGCCGCTGCCACTACGATCGTGGCGTGAGCGAGACGATCCCGAGCGTCGCGGCCCAGATCCCCGCCTCGCTGCACGCGCCCGTCGCCGCAAAGCTCGCGCTCGCCCTCGACGCGCGCCTCGCCGAGCGGATGCGCGCGGTCGACCCGTCGCCGTGGGGTGGCCCCGCGGTCGCGGAGGTCGCAAACCGGCTCGGCTGGCTGACGATCGCCGAGCGCATGCGCGGAGAGCTCGACGGTATCCGCGCGTTCGCTGCCGAGATCGCCGCGGACGGCTACAGCGACGCGGTGCTGCTCGGCATGGGCGGATCCTCGCTCGCTCCGGAGGTGCTGCGACGCACGTTCTCCCAGCGCGACGGGTACCCGCGCCTGCACGTGCTCGACTCGACCGACGCCGAAGCGGTGCGCGCGGTGCAGGCCGCGATCGAGCTGCCGCGCACCATCTTCATCGTCTCTTCCAAGTCCGGTGGCACGATCGAGCCGCTGTCGCTGTTCGCGCACTTCTTCTCGCTCAGCGGCCAGGCGTCCAACTTCCTCGCGATCACCGACCCCGGCTCGGGGCTGGAGAAGCTCGCCGACGAGCACGGCTTTCGGCGGACGTTTCTCGGCGACCCCGACATCGGCGGGCGCTACAGCGCGCTCTCGCCGTTCGGGATCGTCCCCGCGGCGCTGATGGGTGTGGACGTCGAGCCGCTGCTCAGCGGCGCCTGCGCGGCGTGGGAGACGGAGATCGAGGGAGACCTCGGCGGGGGCGAGGCGGGGGCAGAGCGGCTCGGCGCGGCGGTGTGGCTCGGCGCGGCGCTCAGCGCGCTCGCCCAGACCGGGCGCGACAAGCTGACCTTCCTGATCTCCGATTCGCTCCCCGGCCTCGGGCTGTGGCTCGAGCAGCTCGTGGCGGAGTCCACCGGAAAGCACGCCACCGGAATCCTGCCCGTGGCCGACGAGCCCCTCGGCGCGCCCGCCGACTATGGCGAGGACCGCGTGTTCGCCTACCTGCCCGATGTCGGCTCGCCGGACCAGCAGCTCCAGCGAAGCGCCGCGGCGCTCGCCGCGGCCGGCCATCCGCTGCTCGAGATCCCGACGCGCGGCCCGGCTGATCTGGGACGTGTGCTCATGCTCGCGGAGATCGCCGTCGCCGCCGCCGGCTGGGGCCTCGAGATCAATCCGTTCGACCAGCCCAACGTGCAGCAGGCCAAGGACGCCACCAAACGCGTGCTCGCGGGCTACGAGCAGGACCACGAGCTGCACCCGCCGGCCGATGCGACAGTGGGGGACTTGCGCGCGCTGACGCTCGACGCGGGGCCCCCTGCCTACGTCGCGATCATGGCCTACGTCAAGCCCTCCGCGGCCTTCGACGAGGCGGCGAGCGAGTTGCGCGAGGCGATCCGCGCGGTCACAGGCGTGACGACGACCTTTGGCTACGGTCCGCGCTTCCTGCACTCGACGGGGCAGTTCCACACGGGCGGCCCGCGGACCGGGCGCTTCCTGCAACTGCTCCACGACGGCGCCGAGGATGTCGAGATCCCGGGCGCCCCCTACACGTTCACGACGCTGAAGAACGCGCAGGCGATCGGCGACCTGCAGACGCTGCGCGAGCTCGGTCTGCCCGCGGGCCGGCTGAGGCTGCGCGGCGAGGACCCCGTGGGCGCACTGCGCGCCCTGACCGCGACGATCAAGGAGCAAACCTGATGCAGATCGGTTTCGTCGGGCTGGGCAAGATGGGCGGCAACATGGTGCACCGCATACGCCGTGACTCCGAGCACGAGGTCGTCGCATTCGACTTCGACGAGAAGGCCGTCAAGCAGGCAGTCAAGAGCGGCGCCTCCGGGGCGCGCAACCTGAAGGACCTCGTCAAGCAGCTGCAGGCGCCGCGGATCGTGTGGATCATGGTGCCCGCCGGAGCCCCCACCCAGCAGACCGTGGATGCGCTCGCCAAGCTGCTCGACCGCGGCGACACGATCGTCGACGGTGGCAACTCGCGCTGGAGCGACGACAAGCTCCGCGCGGAACAGCTGAAGAAACTCGGCATCGACTACGTCGACGTCGGCGTCTCCGGCGGAGTGTGGGGACTGGAAGTGGGCTACTGCATGATGGTCGGCGGCCCGAACAGAGCAGTCGGGCGCCTCGCTCCGATCCTCGACGTGCTCGCCCCCGAGACGAACGAGCAGAGCCGCTCGGCGATCGGCCCCCGCGGCTGGCTGCGCTTCGGCTCCTCGGGGGCGGGGCACTACGTGAAGATGGTCCACAACGGCGTGGAGTACGGGCTGATGCAGGCCTACGCGGAGGGCTTCGACGTGTTCGACAAGTGCGAGTACGAGCTCGACAACGCCAAGATCGCGCATCTCTGGGGCCAGGGATCGGTCGTGCGCTCGTGGCTGTGCGAACTTGCCGCCCGCGCGTTCGAGACCGACGGCAACGGGCTCGAGAAGATCGAGGGCTTCACCGCGGACTCCGGCGAGGGCCGCTGGACGATCGAAGACGCCACCGCGCACGACGTGCCCACGCCGGTGATCACCGCTTCGCTGTACGCGCGGCTTCGCTCGCGCGGCAACGGCGACTTCGCCGATCGCGTGCTCGCGGCGCTGCGCAACCAGTTCGGTGGCCATGCCGTCAAGAGCGCTCCGACGCGACGCGGGGGCGGCTGAGATGGCGCTCGCGGCCGGCGTCCCGACGAGCGAGCCCGAGCCGGAGAACCCCCTGACGGCGGGGCTCGAGCGCCTGCCCGTCGCTCCGACGACGCTCGTGATCTTCGGCGCGACCGGCGATCTCGCGCGGCGCAAACTGCTGCCCGCGCTGTACAACCTCGCGCACGACGGGGCGCTGCCCGAGCGCTTCCACCTGGTCGGCGTCTCGCGCAAAGAAAAAGCGCACGAGGACTACCGCAAGGAGTGCGAGGAAGCGATCCGACGCTTCTCCCGGCGCGCGCCCGAGGAGGACGTCCTGGCGGGCCTGCTGGCGAACGTCAAGTACGTGCCCGGGACCTTCGACGACGACGCCGTCTACAGCAAGCTCGGCAAGGTCCTCGACGGCTTCGAGAAGCTGGCCGGCGAGCCGCTCAACCGCGCGTTCTACCTGTCCACCGCTCCCAGCTTCTTCCCCGTCATCGTCGGCCAGCTGGGGGAGTCCAAGCTCGCCCATCACGACGGCGGCGAGGTCCGTGTGATCATCGAGAAGCCGTTCGGCACGACGCTCGAGGAGGCGCGCGAGCTGAACCGCTGCGTGCTGTCGATCTTCGACGAGGCCCAGGTGTTCCGCATCGACCACTACCTGGGCAAGGAGACCGTCCAGAACATGATGGCGTTCCGCTTCGCCAACGGCATGTTCGAGCCGCTGTGGAACCGCAACTACATCGACAGCGTGCAGATCACCGCGGCCGAGGACCTCGGCATCGGCACGCGCGCCGACTACTACGACCACGCTGGCGCCCTGCGCGACCTGATCCAGAACCACATGCTCCAGCTCCTCTGCCACGTCGCGATGGAGCCCCCGGTGGCCTTCAGCGCCGAAGAGGTCCGCAACGAGAAGGTCAAGGTGCTGCAGTCGATTCCCCAGCCGACCGCCGCCGAGATAGCGTCGATGGCGGTGCGCGCGCAGTACGCCGCGGGCCACGCCGGCGGCGAGGACGTCCCCGGCTACCTGCAGGAGGCCGGCGTGCCGCAGGCCTCGAACACCGAGACCTACGCCGCCCTGCGCCTGGAGGTCGACAACTGGCGCTGGGCCGGCGTGCCGTTCTACCTGCGCACCGGCAAGCGCCTGGCGCGCAAGGTCACGGAGATCGCCGTCACGCTCAAGCCCGTGCCGCACCTCGCCTTCAGTCAGGACGGCTCGCTCGGCGTGCAGCCCAACCAGCTCGTCCTGACGCTGCAGCCCAACGAGGGCGTTTCGCTGCGACTGGGGGCCAAGATCCCCGGGACGCGCATGATCATCCGGCCCGTCAACATGGAGTTCCTCTACGGGACTGCCTTCCTGTCGCAGTCGCCGGAGGCATATGAGCGGCTGATCACCGATGCGATGCGCGGCGATGCCACGCTCTTCACCCGTAACGACGAGGTCGAGGCGCAATGGCGGATCTGCGACCCGATCGTCTCGGCCTGGGCCGAGCAGGCCGGCCCGCTGGCGAGCTACGAGGCTGGCTCGCAGGGGCCGCAGGAGGCCGACGCGCTGCTGCGCGGCGACGACCGCTGGCGCGCGATCTGATGGCGCGCAGCGACGCCGTCTGGAGCGCGCAGGGAACGACGCCGGACGCGATCGAAGGGGCGCTTCGCCAGCTGTTGGTCGAGGTCCACGCCGAGAACCAGGACTACGTCCCGGCGCGGGTCCTGAACATGATCGCGTTCGTCGATCGCGAGTGGACGGGCGAGATCGCCAACCGCCTGCGCGGTGTCGGTCGCTACCACGCCTCGCGCCTGCTCGTGCTCGCCTACGAGCCCCGCCGCGAGCGCCTTGATGCCCGCGTGATGATCGCCGCCGACGATGCGGCCCCGGGCGAGGTGGCGCTGCTGCACGAGACCGTCGTCGTCGAACTCGGCGACCGCCACCTCGACGACCTGCTGACGATCGCCGACCCGCTCGTCGTCACAGACCTGCCCACGCTGCTGTGGTCCCCGCACGGCCACCACGACATCGCCGCCGGGCTGCTGGCGCTGGCGCAGGCGGTACTCGTGGACTCCGTCGAGGAGCCGATCGCCGCGGAGGCGCTCGACCGCGCGTGCGAGCTGAGCGCGCAGGCCTACGTCGTGGACCTGGCGTGGCTGCGCACGACCCCCTGGCGCGAGCGCCTGGCGGCCAGCTTCGACCCTCCCGCCCTCCGCCGCGAGCTGCGCACGCTGCGACGCGTGACGGTGCGTCACCATCCGGCTTCGACGGCCGCAGCGATGCTGCTGGCCGGCTGGCTGGCCTCGCGCCTGGACTGGCACGCAACGCCGCTGCGCGCGCACGGCGACGCGCTGACCGGCACGGCGAGCGTCGGGCGCGAGGACGTCGAGCTGCGTCTGCAGGCCGCCCCCGAGCTGCAGGTCCCTGGCCTCGAGGGTGTCACCCTCGAGACCGCTTCCGGGCGCACCCTGCGCCTGGACCGTGGCGCGGGCGGCCTGCGCGCCCGCGTGAAGGACGCCTCTGGGCACGAGCGCGAGTGGACGATCCCCGGGGCCTCGCGCGGCGAGACGGGCGTGCTCGGCGAGGGCATCCGCCAGGCGCTGCTGCGCGACCCGACCTACGTCCCCGCGGTGAAGGCGGCGCGGGCGCTCGCGCTGTGACGCGTCTGACCACCTGCCCGCACGCCGAGGCGGTCGCCGCGCGCGCGGCGGCGCTGATCGTGCGCCAGCTGGCACGCGCTCGGCAGGAGCGCGGCGTCGCCCACCTCGCCCTCAGCGGCGGCACGACGCCGAAGCGCACCTACGAGCTCCTCGCCGCCGAGGCCGACGCGCTCGACGCCGTCGAGGTCTGGTTCGCCGACGAGCGCTGCGTCGCGCCGGAGCACCCGGACAGCAACTACCTGCTCGCCGAGCAGGCGCTGCTCGGTCCGGCCGCCGTGCCGGGCGAGCGCGTGCACCGGATGCGCGGCGAGCTGGGGCCCGGGGCGGGCGCCAGCAGCTATTCAAGCGAGCTGCGCAGCGGCCTCCCGGACGAGGACGACACGCCGGTGCTAGACCTGATCGTGCTCGGGATCGGCCCGGACGGCCACGTCGCCTCGCTGTTTCC
>DASZNB010000097.1:0-6899 GCA_035551395.1 Solirubrobacteraceae bacterium
CGAACCCCATAGGCGGAGCGGAGCGGAGGCCCATGAGAAACGGTCCCGCCCCCGTCCTCGAGAAGGTGCCCGCATGAGCGCCACCCGCTCACGCTCGAATCCCGGCGGGATGGACGTGCTGAAGGTCCTCGGCAATGACGTGCGGCCGCTGCGCGAGCGCAAGCCTCCTTGGTTCAAGGTGCCGCCACCCGGCGGCGAGCGCTATCGCGAGCTGACCGAGCTGATCCGCTCGGAGAACCTGCACACGGTCTGCCAGGAGGCCGCCTGCCCGAACGTCGGCGAGTGCTGGGAGCGGGGCACGGCGACGTTCATGATCCTCGGCGACACCTGCACGCGCCGCTGCGGCTTCTGCAACGTCAAGACCGGCAAGCCGACCTGGAACGATCCCCTCGAGCCGGCCCGTGTGGCGCGCTCGATCGCCCGCATGGGACTACGTCATGCGGTCATCACCTCAGTCGACCGCGACGACCTTCCCGACAAGGGCGCCTCGGCCTTCGTCGGCGTGATCCGCCAGGTCCGCCGCCAGGCGCCCGACTGCCAGATCGAGGTGCTCACGCCCGACTTCCAGGGACAGGAGATGCCGCTCGCCAAGGTCATCGCCGAGCGTCCTGACGTCTTCAACCACAACGTCGAGGTCGTGCCCCGGCTCTACCCGATCGCCCGTCGCGGCTCGGAGTTTCAACGCTCCTGCCGCGTCCTGCGCCTCGCCGGCGAGCTCGGCGAAGGCGACGTCGTCACGAAGTCCGGCCTGATGGTCGGACTCGGCGAGTCCCACGAGGAGATGGTCGAGGCGTTCGCCGCCCTGCGCGCGAGCGGCGTGGGGGTGCTCACCGTCGGGCAGTACCTGCGCCCTTCCGAGCGCCACCTACCGATCGTCCGCTACTGGCACCCCGAGGAGTTCACGGCGCTCGAGCAGGCCGCCTACGAGCTCGGCTTCGACCACGTCGCCGCCGGGCCGCTCGTGCGCTCCTCCTACCACGCCGACCAGCACGTGCCTCAGCCGCGGGCAGGGGTCGGTCCGCTCGCCGCACGGGCGTAGCTCGCCCGCACCGCCCAGCGAGCAGAATGTGACGCCGCCCGGCGATCCGGGCCGGCACGATGTTCTTCCCCCTCCGAGACAACATCAGGCTCGCGCGGTTTCCGATCGTCACGGTCGTGCTCGTGGCAATCAACGTGGTCGCCTACCTGCTCGAGATCCGTCACGGCGGAAGCTTCTTCGGCGGCCCGGCCGAGAACGTCGCGGTGCACTACGGGGCGATCCCATACGAGCTCACGCACCCCGGCAGTCACTGCGACCTCGCCACCGCGCACAGCGTCCAAGGCACCGTCAGCACGGTCGCCTGCCAGGGACAGGCGGGCGTGTCCGGCAGCCCCTCGCCCCAGCCCGCCACGTGGGAGACGGCCTTCACCTCGATGTTCCTGCACGGCAGCTTCCTGCACATCTTCGGCAACATGATCTTCCTGGCGATCTTCGGCCCCAACGTCGAGGACACAACCGGCCGCGTGCGCTACCTGGCCTTCTACCTGCTCGGCGGCCTCGTCGCGCTCGGCGCCCAGGTGCTCGTCAGCCCCGACTCGACCGCGCCGACGCTCGGCGCCTCGGGAGCGATCGCCGCGGTGCTCGGCGGCTATCTGCTGCTGTATCCCCGCGCGCGCGTGCTCACGCTCGTGTTCATCGTCTTCTTCGTCACGATCGTCGAGGTGCCCGCGATCCTCCTGCTCGCGTTCTGGTTTCTCGAGCAGCTCTACTTCGGCGCCGCCGGCCTCGCGAGCCCGCTCGGCGGCGGCGAAGGCGTGGCCTACTTCGCTCACATCGGCGGCTTCGCTTTCGGGCTGCTCCTGATCCGGCTGTTCGCCAAGCACCGCAAGCCGGCGCCGCCGCCGCGGGCGCTGTACTGACCCGCGATGGCGCCCGCGCACGCCCCCCCACCCACGCAGGGCCGGCCCGCATGAGACGCGTCGTCGTTCTCGGCGCGGCGCTCGTCTTCATCGCCGGCTTCGCCTTCCTGACCTTCCGCGCGATGGCCGAACAGGGAGTTACCGTTGCGGGGCTGCTCTCCGTCTTCATCCTCGTGCTGCTCGCCGTCGGCATCATCGGCGCGCTGCGCAACCCGCCCCAGTGAGCACATCGCCCTTCATGACGCCCGACCAGAGCCGCCATCGGCGCGCGCTCGCGGCCCGGCGACGGCGCCGCCGGCAGCTCACGGCGCTCGCGCTCCTGGCGATCGCCGCGCTCGGCGGCGGGGGGGCGCTGGCGCTGAGCAGCGGCTCGGAGGGCGCCGCTCACGATCCGCGCGGCAGTCGGCGGGCGGCCGCGAAGATCCCCGTCGCGCCGCTGCTCTCCCCCGCCGGGCTGACACTGGCCAAGCCCGCGCTCGCGCTCCCCGGCATCACCACGCCCCAGCGCGATCCGATTCACCTGGCCTTCCACCATCCACCGCGCGCCGGCCTGCTCTTCAACCTCTCAAGCGGCCAGGTGCTGTGGCAGCGGAGCGCCTACCGTCGCATGCCGATCGCGAGCCTGACGAAGATGATGACCGCCCTCTTGAGCGTCGAGTCCGCGCCGCCGAGCGCGCGCGTGCCCGTCACACGCCAGGCCGTCGAAGCGGGCGGCTCGAAGGTGGGCGAGCTGCCGCTCGGCAAGCGCGTGCGCCTGGAGACGATGCTCTACGGGCTGATGCTGCCTTCCGGCAACGACGCCGCGATCGCGCTCGCGCAGTACCTGGCGGGGAGCGTGAAGGCGTTCGTCGCGCGGATGAACGCGCAGGCCGCGAAGCTCGGCATGGGCTGCACGCGCTACTCCTCGCCCTCGGGCTACTACGACGCCGGCAACTTCTCCTGTGCCGCGGACCTCGCGATGCTCGCCCACGTCGACCTCGCCCAGCCCCGCATCGCCCGCATCGTGCACACCTACTCGGCCGCCCTGCCCTTCCCGATCAAGGGCGGCAAGCTCTACCTGTACAACAACAACCCGCTGCTGATCTACAACTACCCGGGCACGACCGGGCTGAAGACCGGCTGGACGCTCGCCGCCGGGCGTTGCCTCGTCGCCACCGCCGAACGCGGCGGCGTGCGCCTCGGCGTCGTCCTGCTCGACTCGGCCGACCCCGGAACGCAGGCACGCCAGCTGCTCGATCGCGGCTTCCACGACGTCTACCACCTGGCGCGCGTGCCCGAGCCGCCGATGCCAAGCGGCGCCTGAGCAGCCCGGGGAAGCCCACTCGAGGCAAGCAGGAACGAGGGCGCCGAACGGATCGGACGGCGCCGCCGGGCTCCTGGTACCGTTCTCAGGCGAGGATTGACTGGCCAGTCAGCCAAAGGAGAAGACGTGGATCTCGACGACACACCGGAGCAGGCCGCCTACCGCGCCAAGGTGCGCAGCTGGCTCGAGCAGCACTCATCCGAGGCACCCGTGCTGCAGGGGCCGGGAGCGCTCGAGGACGAGGACGAGATCGTGGCCGCGCGGCGCGCCTGGCAGGGCCAGCTCGCCGAGGCGGGCCTCGCCGGCGTGACGTGGCCGAAGGAGTACGGCGGGCAGGGCCTCGGGCCGATCGAGCAGGTGCTCTGCAACCAGGAGATCGCCCGCGCGAAAGTACCCGGGATCCTCGATGCGATCGGCGTCGGCATGCTCGGCCCGACGATCATCGCCCACGGCAGCGAGGAGCAGAAGTCCCGCTACCTCGGGCCGATGCTCCATGGCGACGAGGTCTGGTGCCAGCTCTTCTCCGAGCCCGCCGCCGGCTCCGACCTGGCCGCCGTGCAGACGCGGGCGCGCCAGCAGGACGACGGCAGCTGGCGGCTGAGCGGCCAGAAGGTGTGGACGACGAACGCGCAGTTCGCCTCCTACGGTCTGCTGCTCGCGCGCACCGACGCCGACGTGCCCAAGCACAAGGGCCTGACGATGTTCATCGTGCCGATGGACGGCGAGGGCGTGACGATCCGCGGGCTGCGCCAGATCTCCGGCGAGGCCGAGTTCAACGAGGTCTTCTTCGACGACCTCGCGGTCGACGCCGACGCGGTCGTCGGTGGGGTCGGCAACGGCTGGGGCACGGCGCTCACGACGCTGATGTTCGAGCGCGTGACGATCGGCCTCGGCGGCGAGGGCATGGGCTACAACTCGACGCGCTTCGCCGCCGCGATCGCCGGCGACGAGCACGCGCGACGCGATCCGGAGGTGCGCCACACGCTCGGCGAGATCTCCAGCGAACTGCTCGCCGTCCGCTTCACCGGCTACCGCACGCTGACGGCCCTGCAGAAAGGCCAGATCCCGGGACCCGAGGCGGGCCTCGCGAAGGTCACGATCGTCAGCGGCGCGATCAAGGCCGGTGACCTGATCGCCGACGTGCTCGGGCCCGACGCCCTGCTCGAGGACAACGAGTGGTCGTACATGATCTCGTTCCTGCCCGGCCTGAAGTCGGCCGGCGGGACCGAGGAGATCCTCCGCAACACGATCGGCGAGCGCGTGCTCGGGCTGCCCCCCGAGCCACGCCTGGACAAGGGCATCCCCTTCTCCGAGCTGCGCTCCAAGGAAGGGGCCGCGGCATGAACCTGGCACTCTCGGACGAGCAGGTCTTCCTGCGCGAGGCCGCCCGCGGCGCGCTGTCGCGCTTCAAGACGATCGAAGCCGCGCGCGAGGCGCTCGACGGCGAGGCGAGCGCGCTCCCGGACCTGTGGCCGACGGCGCGCGAGGCCGGCTGGGCCGGCCTCTTGGTCGCCGAGGAGCACGGCGGCGCAGGTCTCGACGCTTTCGACGCGATGCTCGTGCTCGGCGAGTGCGGGCGCGTCCTCGCCGGCATTCCCCTGCTCGGCCACCTTCCCGCGAGCGCGATCCTCAACAGCGCTGCGGGCACCGATGGCGTCCCGGCGATGCTCGCGCAGCTCGCCACCGGCGAGCGCCGCGCCGCCTACCTGCCCGTGTCTCCGCCCGACGACCTCGGGACCGGCTGGACGGTCGACGGAGCACACGGACTCGGGCGCCCCGCCGCACCCACCGCGGTGGCCGACGGACCCGGCGCGAAGGTAAGCGGCGAGCTCGCCTTCGTCCCCGACGCCCCCGGGGCGGACGTGCTCGTCGGCGTCGCGCTGCTCGACGGCAGCCCCGTCGGAGTCGCGATCGAGGCGAGCGCCGCGGGCGTGTCGGTCGAGGCGGTGCGCCGCTACGACGCGACCCGCTCGCTCGGGCACGTCTCACTGACGGACGCCCAGGCCACCCTGCTCGACACGCCCGTCGAGGAGCTGGCCGGCGCCTGGCATCTGGTACAGACGCTCGTCGCGGCCGAGTCGCTCGGCAGCGTCGAGGTCGCCCTCGACGTGTCCGTCGAGTACGCCAAGGAGCGCCACACATTCGGGCGCGCGATCGGCTCCTACCAGGCCGTCAAGCACTCCCTCACCGAGGTGCTGCGCCAGCTCGAGAACGGGCGCTCGCTGCTCTACTACGCCGGCTGGGCGCGCAATGGCGCCCCGCACGAGTTCCCGCTCGCCGCCAGCGCGGCCCGCTCGGTCGCCGGTCGCGCGCTCGACCATGCGGCGCGCACGATGATCTCCGTCCACGGCGGCACCGGCGCGACCTGGGAGCACGACGCGCCCCTCTACTTCCGCCGCGCGCAGCTCTCGCGCCGGCTGCTCGGGGGCACCGGTCGCGCCACCGATCGCGTCGCCGGCGAGCTGATCGCCCAGGCGGACGCGGCCTAACCTGCGCTAAGCGCCTCCGTTTCGTCGCGGCCGCTCGGGTCGCTGACTTGGCGGGCGGCGCCAGGAGGGTGGCCGCGACAGGGGCGCCGTAGGCGGCGTGCACCGCCTCCGTGAGCGCGGGAGCAACGCCGCAGTTGATGCAGAAGCCGTGCTGGGACCAGCCGATCGCGCGCGCGATCACCTGGTCGGCGTAGGTCACGCCCGTCGCGTCGTGGCCGTAGTAGTCGTACGCGGCCACCCACGCCGAGTAGTCGAGCGCATAGCCCGCTCCGTTGGCCGACAGCAGGTGGGCGGCCGCCATGATCGAGTCGAAGTCGTCGTAGATCGATGGATGGCGCGCCGTCATGTGGTCGTAAGCGGGCGGCCGCCGGCCGTACACGTAGGAGCCACTCACGAGGCCCCACGTCGAAACGGGGCCGTTCGTGACGTTGAACTGCATCGGCCCACCGCAGCAGTGCGCGAAGTTGAGACCGTGATACGTCGTGGCGGCCGTCGAGAACGCCGTCTCCTGCATGTGGATCGAGGCGATCAGCAGCCAGTTGACGCCGAAGCTGCCCTGCGCGGTCGCGTAGATCGGATAGAAGCCTTCCATCCAGCGCCGCGCGACATGCGTTTGCTTCGGCGCGGCGAACCGCCTGGCGTCGGCGCGCTGCTGGCTCGCCGAGGGGCCGGCGAGGATCCGCCCTGGGGTCTGCGCGTCTGCGGCGAGGCCCGTGGCCGCGGCGGCGGGCGCCGGCGGCGGCGCTTCGGCGGAGAGGAGCACCGGCGGGGGCGCGCTCACGGCGGGGGTGCGGCCGACCGTCCCGCTGAGCACTGCGACGAGGACGAGCAGGCCGGCGACGCCGGCCGCGCAGGCCGTCAGCCACGCGCGCCGTTCGGAGGCCGGCGCAGGCGCGGGGGCGTAGCCGGCGGGCGAGGCGAGCGTGCCCGCGCGCGGCTCGAGCGAGCGGCCTTTCTCTGTCGTGCTCATCGGCCGATACACGTTACTGATGGGCATCGGCGCGTCCGCCAACAAGCATGAGGGCCACGCCGCGGGCCACGGCGCCGCGCGTCTTGCCGCACCACCGACGAGGGCGCGACGATCGCGCTCGCCGCGGGTTAGCAGGCTGATGCGAGCTGTTCGCACAGTCACGATCCTGCTCGTGCTCGGGGCGTCCCTCGCAGGCCTGGACGCGATGCCGAGCGCGAGCGCCGCGCTGTCACCTCCC
>DASZNB010000098.1:0-9947 GCA_035551395.1 Solirubrobacteraceae bacterium
CGGTCAAGGGCAAGGGCTTCGCGCCCGCCGAGGACGGCGGGCTGGAGGGGATGGAGAAGTGGCACGCGGCCAAGCCGAAGTCGATCCTCAACGGCTCGCCGACGCTGTCCGTGCCACCCACCCGGCGCCCCGGCGAGGAGCCCGCCAAGCCGGCGCCGCCCCAGTACACCCAGGTGTTCGGCGAAGCCCTCGTGCGCGAATGCGAACGCGACGAGCGAGTCGTGGGGATCACCGCCGCGATGAACTCCGGCACGGGCCTGAACATCCTTCAGAAGGCGCTCCCAGACCGCTACTTCGACGTCGGCATCGCCGAGCAGCAGGCGGTCCTGTTCGCCGCCGGTCTCGCGCTCGAGGGCATCAAGCCGGTCGCCGCGATCTACTCGACCTTCCTGCAGCGCGCATACGACCAGATCGTGCACGACGTCTGCCTGCAGAGCCTCAACGTGGTCTTTGCGCTCGACCGCGCCGGTCTCGTCGGCGACGACGGGCCCACCCACCACGGAGTCTTCGACATCGCCTACCTGCGCTGCCTGCCGAACATCGTCCTGATGGCCCCGCGCGACGAGGCGATGCTCGTGCACATGCTGCGCACTGCACTCGCCCACGACGCCGGCCCGATCGCGCTGCGCTACCCGCGCGGCGAGGGCACCGGGGCGGCGATCCCGACACTCGCCGTGCCCATCACGATCGGCACCGGCGAGATCCTGCGCGAGGCGCAGGACGGCGACTCCCCGGAGCGCGCCGGGCGCCGCGTCGCGCTGATCGGCTACGGCACCGGCGTCGGCAAGGCGCTGGAGGCAGCTGAGGAGCTCGAACGCCACGACATCGCGGTCACCGTCGCCGACGCGCGCTTCGCCAAGCCGATCGACGCGGGCCTGATGGCCCAGCTCGCGGCCGAGCACGATCTGCTCGTGACCGTCGAGGAGGGCGTGCTCGCGGGCGGCTTCGGCTCGGCGGTTTGGGAGACCCTGAACGACGCCGGCGCCACCCCGCGCATCCTGCGGGTCGGCCTTCCCGATCGCTACGTCACGCACGGCAAGCCGCAGCTCCTGCACGAGGAGACCGGCTTCACAGCCGACCGGATCGCCGAGCGCGTGCTCGCCGCGATCTCCGTGCGCCGCCTGCCCACGCCGGGGCAGGGGTCCGCGGTCATCGGCGCCTAGGAGCGCCCCCGGTCGCAGCCGCCTCCTCCCAGCCGCCGCTCGGCGAGCCGTCGCTTCGGGGCGCAGCGCTCACTTCGCGGTCGCGGTCCTTAAATGAAACGACCCGCCGGGGAGAGCGGGCCGCTTCGGGAGGAGGGATTCAGGAGAGATGAGTTGGAGTCACTCTCGATCGAGAACTATGTTGCCCCGGCCGCGCGGTGGTCTGTGTGACATCGATCACAGAGAACCACGAAGGCCGTCGAAGGCGGTTGTGTGCAAGGGTTCGCCGGGCATGCCCAAGCGCCGTCTCGACACCCTGCTGGCGGAGCGCGGACTGTTCGCATCGCGCACGCGGGCGGCGGCGTCGGTGATGGCGGGCGAGGTGCACCTGGGGGCTGGCCGGCGGCGGGCCGCGAAGCCCGGCGAAATGGTCGACGAGGAAGAGCTCGTGAGCGTCGACGCACCTGCCGCATTCGTCTCGCGCGGCGGCATCAAGCTCGCGAACGCGCTCGCGGCGACGGCTGTCGAGGTAGCGGACCGGAGCGCGATCGACATCGGCGCGTCGACGGGCGGGTTCACCGACTGCCTGCTGCAGTCGGGCGCACGCGAGGTCATCGCCGTCGACGTCGGTTACGGCACGCTCGACTACCGCCTGCGCAGCGACCCGCGCGTGCGGGTTCTCGAGCGCACGAATGCACGCGCGTTGACCCCGGCGATGCTCGCCGGTGGCGCGCGCGACTCGCTGGAGCTGCCGGACCTGGCGACGATAGACGTGTCCTTCATCTCGCTCGCGAAGGTGCTCGGCGCGGTGCTCGCCTGCCTGGCCGACGGCTATGAGGTGCTTGCCCTCGTCAAGCCGCAGTTCGAGCTCGGCCGCGGTCGGGTCGGCAAGGGCGGCGTGGTGCGAGAGGCCGCAGACCGCCGGGAGGCTCTGATCGGCGCTGGACGCGCGGCTCTCTCGCAGGGAGCCGCGGTGCGTGGATTCATCTCCTCGGGTCTGCCGGGGCCGAAGGGCAACCGGGAGAGCTTCATGTGGCTGGCCGACCCCGAAGCGGACCTCGGGGCGCGCGACCCGGGCGAGCTGGAGGGCTTGGCGCGCGAGGTGGAGCCGTGAGGGAGATGACGGTGTTCACCCATCGGCGCCCCGACGAGACGGGGGCGGCGCTCGAGATCCTCGCAGCGCGCGCTGCGAGCGAGCAGATCGTGCTGCGCCTGGACGCCGAGGAGACGGCCAAGCATCGGCTGGCTGCCAAACCCGGTGTCCTGCTCGACGCCGAGCTGAAGGAGGATGTCGAGCTGTGCATCGTGCTCGGCGGCGACGGCACGATCCTGCGCGCGCTGCAGTGCTACGCCGGCACCGACGTGCCGGTGTTCGCGATCAACTTCGGCGAGATCGGCTTTCTCGCGACGGTCGAGCCGGCGAACATCGACGACGGGATCCGGCGCGCGTTCAGCAGCGATTTCGAGCTGCTGCGCCTGCCCGGCATCGTGCTCGAACTCCGAGGCGAGCAGCAGACCGCGATCAACGACGTCGCGATCCATCGCAAGGTCGGCGAGCGGGTCGCGGAGCTGGCCTATGCGCTCGACAGCGAGGAGGCCGGCAGCGTGCGCTGCGACGGCCTCGTCGTCGCCACGCCGGCGGGGTCCACCGGTTACAACCTCGCCAACGGCGGCCCCGTGATGGCGTGGGGGGTGGAGGGCTTCGTCGTCTCCTTCATCGCCCCCCACTCGATGAGCGCGCGGGCGCTGGTGGTCGCGCCCGATGACCGCCTGACCGTCCACAACCGCTCACGCGAGCCGCTCGACGTCGCCGTCGACGGTCGCCCGGTCGGCGAGATCGAAGCTGGCGGGACGATCGAGGCTGCCTTCCACAGGGAGCGCGGAACGCTTGCCCAGCTGCCGGGCTCCTCCTTCTATCGCCGGCTGCGCGAGAAGTTCGGCCGCCTGGCGAGCTGAGCGGGTCGGTCGGCGTAGCCGGCGCCGCGCTCAGGCGACGTTCGCGCCGCCGGTGCTCGCGACCGCATCCGAGCGTCGCGAGCGGCCGTCGTCCTGCATCGAGGCGACGAAGTCATCCAGCTGGGCGCGCGAGAAGCGGCGCTGCCCGCCCGGGGTGCGATAGCAGCCGATGTGGCCCGCGTCCGTCCACCGGCGGATCGTGGCGAGCGAGACGCCGAGGTAGCGGGCGGCCTCGGAGCTCGTGAAGACGAGGCGCCGCTCGTTGCCTGACGGGACGGGAGACAGGGAGGTGGACATGCTTCAGCTTCGTCCAACGTGCCGCAAACCTTGAGCCTCGTCCAGCTTTGTGGACGTTTGATGCGAAAAACGTCGTCTCGGCCTCGTCGGGCGCTTGCGCCGAAGTCCTCCCGAGCGCGCCGAACACAACGGGCCATCGCCGGTCCTAGCGGCGAGAAATGGCTCAGGAATGCGCAAACGCGGCCTGACATCAAGATCGCGACAGCGTTTCTGTTGCAAGCGACCATGCACAAACCTACGCATCCCTAGACATTCCGCCTGATCTGGGTACTATTCTGCGTGAACCTAATCAAACGGCGGCTGGCCTGTGGATGGAGACAGACGGGGAATGCCGCTTCGCGAACACCCAAAGATGGGCGAGGCGAAGGAGACCAAATGGTTTGGAAAAACTAAGGATCGCTTCAAGGGCCGCTGAGGCCCAAGCGGGGGCGTCGTAGCGATGGGAGCTTCCCGTCGCAGCGGCGCCTTCTGCCGTTAACGACCGCGCCGGCGACACGGCTCGGCGTCGGCTCGGCTACGCGCTCGGCTTCGGCTGAGCCATCTGGCGGACGCGTTTCTCGAACGCGAGCTCCGCCGCGAAGTTGGCGTTGTCGCCATCCGTGAACGCCTCAGGCCCCTCGCGCTTGAGCATCGCGACGAACGCCTCCACGAGCTCTGAGTCGAGCTGGCGCCCGGCGACCCGGCGCAGCTCGGCCATCGCGTCCTGCGGCGTCATCGGCGAGCGATAGCTGTCGCGTGCCGTGAGAGTGTCGAAGGTCGAGCAGATCGCGATGATGCGGGAGGCCAGCGGGATCTCGTTGCCGATCAGGCCGGCCGGGTATCCGGCGCCGTCGACCCGCTCGTGGTGATACAGGATCACGTCTGACACCGGCCCGTAGCCGTCGAGCCTGCCGACCAGCGTCGCGCCGTCCTGCGGGTGGCGGCGGATGACCGACCAGTCGTCGTCGGAGAGGATCTCGGCGTGCAGGATCTTGTCGGGCAGCACGAACTTGCCGATGTCATGGAGCAGCCCCGCAGTGTGCGTCAGCTCCTGTTCGTCCTCGCTGGCGCCGACCTCGAGCGCCAGCGCGCGCGCATAGCGAGCGACCGCCGCGGCATGGCGGGCCGTCGTGCGGTCGCGCAGCGCGAGCGTCTCGATCAGCGTGCTCAGCACTCCCAGCTGCAGCGTCGCGAGCTGGCGCGAGCGAGCATCGAGCTGCTCGGCGCGGTCCTCCGATCGCAGCAGCGCGGCGATCAGGTACTGGAACAGCCCGAGCACGAGGACCAGCCCGAACAGGGCCGGGAGGCCAAGGTTCGTGTACGCGATCGCCAGCATCGCCGTGAGCGCGCCCAGCGCCAGCTGGCCGGGCTGCATCGGCAGGAACAGCTCGCGTGCCTGGCGGATGAAGTTCAGGCCCTTGCTGATCTGCCACTCCGCCGCGATCACCGCGAAGTTGAGCGCATTGGTCATCATGAAGACGCCGAAGACGATCAGCCCGAAGTCGACGCTGCGCATGAAGTGCTGGGTATGGGCCGAATGAACGTCGCCCACGAGCGCGCGCACGATCAGGCCGCCGACAAGCGGAAAAGCCGCGAACGCGGTCAGGTTGTTCAACCACAGCGTCGGCGGGAGCCGGCGCACGAGCGAGTTGGGCACCGTCACGACGAGGCCGAACACGACCGCCGGCGCCGGCCCGAGCAGGCACATCGCGAGCACCAGAACCACCAGCGAGGCGGACAGGTGCTGGCTGCGGATTTCGAACTCGAGGCGCTCGGAGACGAGCGCGATCGCGAGCAGCATGATCACGAGGATCGCCGGGTGCCATTCCTGCGAGCGCGACAGCAGCACGGTGGCCGCGCTCACGCCGACGAGCGTGATGGCCTCGGCGGTCCAGAACAGTCGTCGTGCGGTCGGCAGCAGCATCAGGGGTCCCTGTCGTGCTTAACGGCCGATTTGGCGTCGCACTTAAGGTGCGCACGTGTGTGGGCGCCCGGGGGCCGCGAGCTAGAGGTCTGCCCGCTCCACGCTGACGGGCTCTGCGAGGACCGTGCCGCGGGCCTCCTCGGGGCCCGCGGCGCTGCTCGGATCGCGCGTGCTCCGCGGCTGACCGAGCGTCGAGCTCGCTGCCAGACGGACAAATGCGACCGTCATCGCGACCGCTCCCAGGCCGACCACGAGGAACGCGGTCCTGGTCGAGCTGGCAGCCGTCAGCGCGCCGCCGAGGATCAGACCGAGCGCAGGAAAGAAGGCGTTGATCGCTTCCACCGCGCCCATCATCCGCCCGTGCAGGTTGGCCGGCGTGAGCTGCTGCACCGCGCTGATGAGCGACGCCCACTGGACGCCGTTGCCGGCGCCTCCCAGAACCCCGGCGATGCACGCCACCGCGAGCGACGGCGCCGCGGCGAATCCGACATAGGCGAGGCCCACCGCGACGGTGCCCACGCTCAGCATCACCCCGATCGGGCGGCGCGCCGAGCGCGCGAACGCGAGGCTGCCGATCGCCGCGCCGACGCCCCAGACGGTCAGCAGCAGCCCGTAGCCGCGATCGCCCGCGTGCAGCGTCGCCTTCGCGTAGGGCACCTCGATCGAGGCGTCGGCCGCGAAGAACACGAGCGCGAGGCTCTCCGCCACCAACAGCCCTCGCAGCGCCGGCAACCCGCGAATGTGCCGCCACGCCTCCTGCAGCCTCGCACGCGAGCCGTCGACCTCGGCGTCCTCGACGTGCGGGCTGATGCCGCGCAGCATGCCGGCGCCGATCAGGAACGAGGCCGCGTCGATCAGCAGTGCGGCCGGGCCGCCGGCGGCGGCCACGGTCAGGCCGGCCAGCGCCGGTCCCAGCACGAACGTGCTCGAGAAAGCCATGTTGAGGGCCGCATTCGCCGCCCGCTCGGCCGCCTTCGCCTCGTCGCTGCGGTAGTCGGGGTTGCGCGCGGCGCCGCGGTCGGAGCCGGCGGCATCGCCGCCGGCGACGCGGGCAGCCTCGGCGCGGAGGAGCGCACTGGCGGCAAGCGCCGCGGTGCCGTCCAGCGCCACCAGCACGAGGATGGCGGGGAGCCAGAAGTGCCACAGCAGGCCCGCGAGAGCCAGCGTCGCGACCGTCTCGAACGCGTACAGCGCGCTGAGCCGCGAGCGCCGCGAGGAGCCCTCGATGCGCGCCACGAGTCCCGGCACGAGCACGGCCGGCAGCGCCTGGCCGGTGACGAGCAGCGCCGCCACGCCGAGCGCGCTGTGGGTATGGGCGAAGACGGCGACGGACAGCGCGACATAGCCGAACCACGTGCCCAGGCGATTGATCGTGTAGGCGACGAGGATGCGGCGCAGCTGGGGGGACGCGAGCGTGGAGCGCAAGCCGCTCACGCTAACCCTTGCGCGCGACGGGATCGGCGCGCGACTCGCGGATCGCGTCTCGACCGCGTCCGTCGTTGGTTATCTGCTCGACGCCTATGCGCATAGAGGTACATCGGCCGCGAGCGCCGCGGAGTCCGTGAGCACGAAGGTGCCGACCTTGTCGTCCCCGCCGGGCATTCGACGCGCACCGTTTGCGCCGGCTCGCGTCGTACGCGTCACCCAGCGGGCCCTGCGACGCGAGCTTTGCGACCTCGCCGCCAGTCTCCCTCAGCCGCTACGGTGTCACCCCATGGAAGACGGAGCGCCAGGCATCGCCCGACCCATCAGGGTGATCATCGCCGACGACCACACGATCGTTCGCGACGGCATCCGCGCCGTGCTCGGCCGCGAGGCGGGCGAGTTCGAGGTCGTCGCCGAAGCCGCCGACATCCCATCGCTGGTCCGCGAGGTCCGCCACCACAAGCCGGACCTGCTGACGCTCGATCTGACGATGCCCGGGGGCTCGAGCCTCGGGGCGCTCCCCGCCTGCTTCATCGCGCACCCCCCGCTCGCCGTCGCGATCCTGACGATGCGCGAGGACCCCGAGTACGCGCGCCAGGCACTGCGCGCGGGCGCCCGCAGCTATGTCCTCAAGGAGGCCGAGCCGGCTGAGCTGTTGCAGGCGTTTCGCCTAGCGGTCGCCGGCGGCAACTACCTGCATCCGCGGCTCGGCGCGCTGATGGCCACGGGCGAGGACGGCGCGAGCGACGGTGTCGCCCTCAGCGAGCGCGAGCGCGAGGTCGTGCGGCTGATCGCCAACGGCTACACCAACCCGGAGATCGCCGAGCAGCTCAACGTCGCCGAGCGGACGGTCAAGACCTATCGTGCCCGCGCGATCGAGAAGCTCGGGTTCTCATCGCGAGCCGAGATCACCGCCTACGTGAGGCGTATCGGCCTCAGCGACTGAGGCCCACGGACGATATGGACGCCTCGGCATCGCGGGTCCCTGCCGAAGGCCACCGCCTGACGCAGATCTCCGCGCGTGCCTTCCAGCATCCCGCTGACCGGGCGGCGACCGCCGCGCTCGGCTCGATCCCCTATCTCGACACCGTCGCTCGCAAGCTCGTCGAGCTCGGCTACGAGCGAGCGCTCAGGCAGAGCTACCTCGGCTCCTCGGTGCGCCTGTCCGAGGACCAGCTCGGCGATGTCTGGCGCGAGCACGCGATCGCCTACGCCACGCTCGACATGGGCGAGGTCCCGGATCTGTACCTGACGCAGTTTCCAGCGCCCAACGCGCTCGCGATCGGCGCTCAGCACCCGATCGTGGTCGTTCAGTCCGAGCTCATGCGCCTGCTCGACGCGCCGCAGCGGCGTGCGGTGTTCGCCCACGAGGCCGCCCACATCCTCGCCGACCACCAGCTCTATCGCACGGCGCTCGCGATCCTCGTGATGTTGACGCGCAGCGCCCGCCTGCCGCTGCCGCTGACGCCCGTGCGCACGGCGCTGATGGAGTGGGGACGCGCGACCGAGCTGAGCGCCGATCGCGCCGCCGCGATCGTCACGCGCGACCCGCTGGTCGTCTGCCGCACGCTGATGTCCCTCGCCGCCGGAGCGATGGTCGACGAGCTCGACCTCGACGCTTTCATGCGCCAGGGGCTCGACTACAGCGAGAAGGGCGGCGGGCTCGAGCGCCTCACGCGCCTGCTGCTCGACCTCGGCGTGACCCACCCGATGCCCGTCAAGCGCACGCACGAGCTGATGGCGTGGGTGCGCTCGGGCGAGTTCGACCGGATCGTCGGCAGCGGCGAGTACGCCCGCCGCGGCGACCCCGTGGACGCGCGCGGCGACGGCGGCGAGGCGGTTTCCTTCTACGCCGAGCGCATCCGCGGAGCCTTTCGCGACGCTGGCGAGTCGGTCAACTCGGTCGGCCAACAGCTCGCGTCGTGGCTGCGCGGCAGCGGCGAGGAGCGCGACGCCGCTGCGCCCGCCCGCGAGGACGGCGGCGACTGAGCCTCGCCGTCAGTGCTCGCTCGACACGCTCGGGCGTCCCGCGAGCGGAACCGTCAGGCGAACCACCGTGCCGCGACCGGGCGCCGGGCCGAACTCGAGCTCGCCGCCGATCAGCTCCGCGCGCTCGCGCATCCCGCCCATTCCGAAGCCGCCCTCGAGACCGTCGCCGCGCGGACCGAGGCGGTCGGCGTTCGGCAGTCCCTGGCCGTCGTCCGTTATGGACGCGCGCAGGACGCCCGCGCGCTCCTCCACGCGGATCACGGCGCTGGTCGCATTGGCGTGGCGGCTGACGTTCGTGAGTGCCTCCTGGACGATCCGGTAGACCGTGCTCTCCAGCTCGGGATCGAGACGTCGGCGGAGCTCGTGATCGCCGTTGCGGGCGGCTCCCTCGAGCCCGATCTCGATGTCGGTGCTGACGTCCAGCCCGTCGATTGCCTGCGCCCGCCGGGCGAGCGCCTCCAGCGCAGCGGCCAGGCCGAGGTCGTCGAGCGCCGCTGGGCGCAGCTCGGTTATGAGGTGGCGCAGGCCGTCGATCTCGTTGCCGAGGCCGTCGAGCACGACGTCGACGGCTCGTGCGAGCGCCTCCTTGTCCTCGAGGTCGCGGGCGTTCGCGAGCTGCAGGCGCAGTGCGCCGATGCCCTGAATGCTTTCGTCGTGGATCTCGCGCGCCCAGCGGGTGCGCTCGCGCTCACGCGCTTCCATCCCGTAGCGCAAGCGTTCGATCTCGACCGAGCGCTCGGCCGCGAGGCGCTGCGCGACGCTCGACGCAAACGCCGCGAGCGCCTCGCGATCGGGGCCGCGAAATCCCCCGTCGGTGCGCAGCGCGATGATCAGGCCGCCGCCCTGGCCCTCCATGCTCAAGGGCTCGACCAGCGCGGCGCGTGCCTCGAGCCCGAGTTCGTGCAGCCACGCGGCCTCGTGGCCGCGGGGACGCTCGAGGGCGAGCGGCGTCCCGGCCAGGAATATGTCGCCGAGGGCGGTTCCCTGCACGGGCACGATGCGCACGCGCGGAGTTGCCGTGCCGCTTGCCGCCGCCACCCGCAGCTCGCCCTTCTCCTCGATGACGACGATCAGCGAGCCGGCATCGAGCAGCGCCAGCCCGCGGTCGGCCATCAAGCGCAGCAGCCACAGCTCGGATCCGGAAAGCACCGAGAGAGACTACTCGGCGCGCACGCCTGCGACGTGTGCGGCTAGCGGCGCTCGAAGGCGCGTGCCGCGGGCGGGGCGGGGGCCTC
>DASZNB010000099.1:0-15641 GCA_035551395.1 Solirubrobacteraceae bacterium
GCGCGGGCTTGAGGATCGAGGCGGCGTCGATCGCGCCCTCGGCGGCGCCGGCGCCGACGAGGTTGTGGAGCTCGTCGATGAACAGGATGATGTCGCCGCGCTGGGTGATCTCCTTCATCACCTTCTTCAGCCGCTCCTCGAACTCACCGCGATACTTCGAGCCCGCGACGAGCGCGGCGAGGTCGAGCGTGTAGATCTGCTTGTTCTTGAGCAGCTCGGGGACCTCGGAGCTGGTGATCCGCTGCGCCAGGCCCTCGACGACGGCGGTCTTGCCGACGCCCGGCTCGCCGACGAGCACGGGGTTGTTCTTCGTGCGACGGGAGAGGATCTGCATGATCCGCTCGATCTCCGTCTCGCGCCCCACGCAGGGGTCGAGCTTGCCCTCGGCGGCGAGCTTCGTCAGGTTGCGCCCGAACTGGTCGAGCAGCTTCGATGACTTCTTGCCCTCGCCGGGAGCCGCGCCCGCGCCCGAGCCGGCGCCGCCGGACTGTCCCTGGCGGCGTCCGCCGGGGCCGGAGAGCATGCGGATGACCTCGTTGCGGATCTTCTCGGAGTCGGCGTCGAAGTCGAGCAGGATGCGAGCGGCGACGCCCTCGTTCTCGCGCACGAGCCCGAGCAGGATGTGCTCGGTGCCGATGTAGTTGTGGCCGAGGCTCAGCGCCTCGCGCAGGGCGAGCTCGAGCACCTTCTTGGCGCGCGGGGTGAAGGGTATTTGTCCGGAGGTGACCTCCTCGCCGGAGCCGACGATGCGCACGACCTGCGCGCGCACGCGCTCGACGGTGATGTCGAGGCTCTCCAGCACGCGAGCCGCCAGACCCTCCTCCTCGCGGAGCAGTCCCAGCAGAATGTGCTCGGTGCCGATGTAGTTGTGCTTGAGCGTCCGCGCCTCCTCCTGCGCGAGGACGACCACTTGCCGGGCCCGTTCGGTGAATCGCTCGAACATTGTGTGCTTCCTTCCTGCTTGGACGGTGCCTCAAGGACGGCATGGGTCGGTTCGTGGTCCAAGTAACGCCTGTCGGAGCAGTCTACCAACCGCTCCCACTGCCCTTTGGGGTCCATCGGCATCGCCGAGGCGCTGCTTGATCGCCGGGCGCCCGCTGCGATCGCATGCGGCCCGGCGGAGCCCCCACGCGGCTCCCCGCTGCCCGGCGACGCCGGGCGGGGCCGCACATGTGCGGCCCCGAGACGCGCCGCATGCGGCGCGTCTGAAAGGACGTCGCATGCGACGTCCTTGGGGGCCGTGCATGCACGGCCCCCTCCCGATCGGGCGAGGGTCAGTCGCGCATCGCGGGGAACAGCACGACCTCGCGGATCGAGTCGGCGCCGGTCAGCAGCATCACGAGACGGTCGATCCCGAGGCCCACGCCGCCGGTCGGGGGCATGCCCTGCTCGAGCGCCTGCACGAAGGCCTCGTCGAAGGGCATCGTCTCCGCGTCGTCCGCCTCGAGCTCGATCCGCTGCTGCTCGGCGAAGCGGGCGCGCTGCACGTCGGGGTCGATCAGCTCGCTGAAGGCGTTGGCGATCTCCATGCCCCCTGCGAAGGCCTCCCAGCGCTCGACCAGGCCGGCCTTCGATCGGTGCGCTCGCGCCAGCGGGGAGATCGCGGTCGGGTAGTCGATCACGAACGTCGGCTGCAGCAGTTTCGGCTCGACGTACTTGGACAGCAGGTCGTCGGCCATCTGGAACCAGGCGGCGTCCTTCGTCGCGACGTCGAGGCCGCGCTGCTCGATCGCCTGCGCGAGCGTCGCGGCGGAGTCGTGCGCGAGCACGTCGATCTGCGTCTCGCGGGCGATCGCCTCGGCGAAGCCCAGCCGCGGCCACGGCGCGGAGAGGTCGAGCTCGCCGGCGTAGCCGACCGCGCCGGCGGCGGCGCGGACGAGCGCTTCCAGGCGCGTGGCCTCGTGCTCGTAGTCGGCGTAGGCCTCGTACCACTCGACCATCGTGAACTCCGGGTTGTGCTTGTGCGAGACGCCCTCGTTGCGGAAGTCCTTGCCTAGCTCGTACACCCGCTCGAGGCCGCCCACGATCAGGCGCTTGAGGTACAGCTCGGTGGCGATGCGCAGGTACAGGTCGCGGTCCAGCGCGTTGTGGTGGGTGACGAACGGGCGCGCCATCGCGCCGCCGTAGAGCGGCTGCAGCACGGGCGTCTCGACCTCCACGAAGCCCTCGCCGTCGAGGTACGCGCGCACCGCGGAGACGATGCGCGCGCGGTCCACGAACAGCCTGCGGGCGTCGGCGCTCGAGATCAGGTCCAGCTCGCGGTGGCGGTAGCGCGTCTCCACGTCTGCGAGACCGTGGTGCTTGTCGGGCGGCGGGCGCAGGGCCTTGGCGAGGATCGTGAAGTCCTCCACGCGCAGCGAGACCTCGCCGTGACGGCTGCGCATCGCGGCGCCGTCCACGCCGATCAAATCGCCGAGGTCGAGCGTGCTCAGCCGCGCGAAGCGCTCCGGCCCGAGCACGTCGACGCGGGCATGCAGCTGGAGCTTGCCGCTGCGGTCCACGAGGTCCAGGAAGGCCGCCTTGCCGGAGCCGCGGCGCGCGGCGATGCGCCCGGCGACGCGATGGCGATCGTCGGTTTCATCGCCCGGCGCGAGCTGCTCGTAGGCCGCCAGCACCCCGTCGATCGGCTCGACGTCAGCGAACGCGTACGGGAACGCGCCGTCGTCCTCCGCGGCCAGGCGCAGGCCCTTCGCACGCCGCTCGGCGATCAGCTCCTGCAGGCCGTGCCGGCCGGCCTCGCCGTCCTCGGCTCCGCTCATCGCGGCGAGCCTACTCTAGGCCGACGTCGATCTTCGTGATCTTGAGCTTGCGCGCAGGGCCTTTGGGCACCTTCACGGCGACCGTCTCGTTGCGCTTGCGCCCGAGCAGGGCGCGCCCCACGGGGGACTCGTTGGAGAGCTTGTGCTCGTCCGGCTTGGCCTCGGCGGAGCCGACGATCGTGTATTTGACGGACTTCCCGGTCTTCTCGTCCTTGACGTGCACGACGGAGCCCACCTGGACGACGTCGGTGGAGAGGTCCTTGGCCTGGATCACGGTGGCCATGCGCAGCTTCTCCTGCAGCTGCGCGATCCGGCTCTCGACCATCGCCTGCTCGTTCTTGGCGTCGTCGTACTCCGAGTTCTCGGAGATGTCGCCGAACTCGCGGGCCTCCTTGATGCGTTCGGCGACCTCCCGGCGCTTCTGCGTGGAAAGCAGCTCGAGCTCGTCCTTCAGCTTCTTCAAACCTTCAGGGGTGAGGATGACGTCCTTCGGCATGTGACCCTCGATCGCGGGTTGATGGTCCCCTCTTACGACACAAAAACCCCGCTGCGAGCGGGGATGCCGCCAACCGGAGGGCGCGGCGAGCGCAGCAGTATAGCGAGGCTGCGGCGCGCCGCGAAAAGCGCTCCCGGGCCGAGCCGCCGGCTGCCCAGCGCGGCCCGCCGCGCTCAGGAGGCGAACGCGAGCGGCCGCCCGCGGAGGGCGAGGATCGCGCGCGCCTCGGCCAGCGTCGGCGCCGTCTGCAGCCTCTGCGAGAGGTCCTTGGCGGGCACCGGCCCGAGCCCCATGCGCGCGACATACCAGGCGTAGAACTTGCGCAGGTAGCGCCCCGCGCGCTCCTCGCCGAGATGCTCGACCGCACGGTCGATTGTCCAGTCGAGCTCGCTGAGAACCTCCTCCTGCGTGGGGGTGGCCGGGCGGCCGTGGACGAGCTCGGCGAACAGCCACGGGTTGCCGAGCGCTCCGCGCGCGAGCATCACGGCGGCGGCGCCCGTCTCGGCGAACACACGGCGGACGTGCGCGGCGTCGGTCAGACCGCCGCTGAGGATCACCGGCGCAGGCAGCGAGCGCACGAGCGCAGCCGCCATCGCGTAGTCGGGCGTGCCCCTGTGCTGCACAGCCGCCGTGCGCGGGTGGAACGCGATCGCCGCCACGCCTGCCTCCGCGACCAGCCGGTGGGCGAGCGCGAAGCCGCTGTCCTCGCCCGCGCGCAGGCCCGAGCGCAGCTTGACGGTCACCGGCAGCCCGCGCTCGCGCCCGCCGGCGCCGTCGACCGCCGCGCGCGCCACCGCCACCGCGCGGTCGGGATCGGCGAGCATCGCGGCGCCGGCGCCCGTCTTCTGGACCTTCGCGACGGGACAGCCCATGTTGATGTCGATCGCATCCGCGCCCACCGCGGCGACGTGCGCGGCGGCCGAGCGCATGATCGCGGGGTCCTCGCCGAACAGCTGGATCGAGACCGGCCCGCCCGGGCCGGGCGGGCCCGGCTCGCGCTCGGCCGGATCGATCCGCAGCATCTCGGTGCAGGTCTTCGCGTTGCCGTGGTGGATCGCGTGCGAGGAGACCATCTCCGAGACCGCCATGCCGGCGCCGTAGCGCTTGGCCTGCAGGCGCACGAACCAGTTGCCGATCCCCGCCAGCGGGGCCAGCAGCACGCGGTTGGGCACGCGCAGCGAGCCGAGCATCCAGGAGTCTGTCAGCGAATCGGACACGACGCCACCCATTATGGGCCGCGCGCCTAGCCGTTTTTGTCGTGCAGCAGGCGCAACCCCGTCAGCGTGAGCAGATCGTCGACCTCCTCGATCTCCTCCGTGTAGGGCACGACCAGGCGCGCCAGGCCGCCGGTGGCGACGACGTCGGTGCGTTCCCCGAGCTCCGTGTACAGGCGACGGAGGATCGCGTCGATCGCACCGGCGTAGCCGTAGACGACGCCGGAGCGGATCGCGTCGATGGTGTTCTTGCCGATCACGCTGCGCGGCGGTGCGAGATCCACCTTGGGCAGGCGAGCGCCGCGCTCGGAGAGCGCTTCGAGGGAGATCTCGATGCCGGTCATCAGCGCACCGCCGACGTAGTCGCCCTCGCGCGAGACGACATCGAAGGTCGTCGCCGTGCCGAAGTCGACGCACACGGCGAGCGCGCCGAAGCGCTCGCGGATGGCGACCGCGTTGACGAGCCGGTCGGCGCCGATCTCGCGCGGGTTGTCGTAGCGGATCGCCATCCCCGTCTTCGTGCCCGGGCCGACCGCGTGCATCGTGTGGCCGAGGTAGCGCTCGGCCATCGCCGTCCACTCGGGCTCGAGCTGAGGGACGGTGGAGGAGACGATCGAGGCGTCGACGTCGGCGAAGCCGTACCCGCGCAGCTCGAGCAGGTTGCGCAGCGCGGCGCCGAGCTCATCGGCGGTCGACTGGCGCACGGTGGCGAAGCGCCAGTGCTCGAGCAGCTCCTCGCCGCGGTAGGCGCCGAAGTGCGTTTGGGTGTTGCCGACGTCGACGGCGAGCAGCATCGGCGACCATTATGCTCGGACGGTCGATGGGCACGAGTGTTCCCAAGCTGTACGTGCTGCCCGGCTCGCATCCGTGTGCGGCCGCGGAAGCGGCCCTGCGCCTGAAGGGGGTGGCCTTCGAGCGCGTGGACCTGCTGCCGTTGACTCAGCTCGTCGTCGGGCCGCTGCGCTATGGCGGGCGGACGGTGCCCGGCATGCGCCTTGACGGAGAGCGCATCGTCGGCTCGCGCTCGATCATGCGCCGCCTCGACGAGCTGGCGCCGGAGCCGCCGCTGCTGCCGCGCGCCGGCGAGAGCGCTCGTGCAGCCGTGCTCGAGGCCGAGCGCTGGGGCGATGAGGTCTTCCAGGGCGTCCCCCGCCGGCTGATCGACGCGGCCTTCCTGCGCGGCCCGGCGGCGATGGAGAGCTACGCGGCCGACGCCAAGCTGCCGCTCCCGCGAGCGCTGCTGCGCCCGGCGCTGCCCTTGACGGCGCGGCTCCTGGCGATCCAGAACAAGGCGCGCGACGAGAATGCGCGCGCCGACCTCGCCGAGCTCCCCCACCAGCTCGAGCGCGTCGAGGGCTGGATCGCCGAGGGCCTGCTCGGCGGCGAGCAGCCGAATGCGGCGGACCTGCAGATCGGGAGCACGATCCGACTGCTGATGAGCATCGGCGACGTACGCCCGCTGGTCGAGGGGCGCCCGGCGGCGGCGCTCGCGCGCTACTTCCCAGCGCAGGTCGGCGAGGTCCCCGCGGGCGTGCTGCCGCGCGAGTGGCTCCCGGCCTCCGGCCAGCCGCCCGCCGCCTGAGCACCGTCGCTGGCCGCGCCGCCCGGCGAGAGACCGCCTGGGGCTAGGCGTGCAGAACGAGCGTGCGCGTGAGGCTGACGGGAGCGGCGCCGGCGGCTGGAATTGCTGAATGTCACCGTGCCGCCGGGCGCGATCGTCGCCACCGCGGGCTGCCAGTGGTGCTGTTCTTCGCTGTAGAGGCCGGCGGGGACGTTGACCGCGTCGATCGTCGAGATGGTTTCCGAGCCGGCGATCGCCGGCAGCACCGCGACGGCCGCGCCGAGGATGCCCGCCACGCCGACGATGATTTGCCTGCGCACTGTCATCTGCCCCTTCTGTTCGTCCTCGCGCCGGGGCGCATTCGAGCGCGGCGCGAGAAGGTCGGTGGCCGCCTATCTGCGAGGACGCCGCCGACCGTGGATCCTTCCCGGCGCTACAGTCGGGCTTGCGGGAGCGCCGGTCGCGCACGCGCGGCGCCGGCACCCGCCCAGGCCATGCGCACACTCGACCCGCAGTCCCTCTCCAAGCACGTGGACCGCCTCTACCGCGCCGCGTGGGCGCTGTGCGGCTCGCGCGAGGACGCCGAGGACCTCGTCCAGGAGACCTTCGCGCGCGTCCTCTCCCGCCCCCGCGTGATCCAGGGCGACGACGAGGTCTACTACCTGATGCGCGTCCTGCGCAACACGTTCCTGACCGGCCTGCGCACGGCCTCCCGGCGGCCCGTCACGGTGGCGACGCTCGAGGACGTCGTCACGGCCGACCCCCGCCCGATGGGCCGGCCGGATCGGGCGCTGGAGGTCCAGGAGGTGTACGCGACAATCGCCACGCTGCCCGAGGACTTCCGCCTGGCGCTGGTCGCCGTCGACGTGCTCGGGCTCTCCTATCGCGAGGCCGCACGGGCGCTGCGCGTCCGCGAGGCGACGCTGACCACGCGCCTGTTCCGCGCACGCAAGCAGGTCACGCGCCGGCTCACGAGCGAGGACCCCGACAGCGCGAGCGCGGCGCCGAGCGCCGGCGCGGAGGTGGCACAGTCGCGGCCCTGCGAACGTCAGCCGATCCGCCGGGAAGACAAGGGTGCCGGCGGAGTCTTTCCAAGCGAGGGAACCCCATGAGCGAACGACCCAGCGACGAAACCGAGCTGCTCGAGCTGATCCGCGCGATCGACGTGCCCGCGCCCGAGCGCCTGCACGCTCGCACCGCAGCGTTGGACGCGCCGCGGCGGGCGGGCGGGCGCGAGCGCTTCTTCTCGCCACGCCGGCGACTCGGCGCCGCCGGCGGGCTGGTCGCGGCCGTCGCGATAGTGCTCGCGCTCGTCCTCAGCTCGGGCGGCGGCGTCGCGAGCTTCAGCCTGCGCAGCGCCTCGGCGCTGGCGCTCGCCCCCGCCACCGGCGCGGCCCCGGCGGAGAGCTCGAGCCGGCGCACGCAGCTGGCGGCGGCGGTGCAGGGCGTCGCGTTCCCCTACTGGGGGGAGCGCTTCGGCTGGCGCTCGACGGGCTCGCGCAGCGACCGCCTGGCGGGACGCAGGGTCACGACGGTCTTCTACAGCGATCCGGCAGGGCGGCGGATCGGCTACGCGATCGTCGCCGGCGTGCCCTCGCCTGGAATCGCCGGCGGCACGGTTCGCTGGCGCGCGGGTGTGCCCTACCGGCTATCGCGGATCGGCGGCGACCGCGTGGTGGCGTGGGTCCGCAGCGGACACCTGTGCATCGTGGCGGGGCCCGTCAGCACCGCCACGCTGCTGATGCTCGCGAGCTGGCACGAGCGCGGCACCCCCGCATGACGGCGTCGAGCTCAGATTCTCAGAGCCGCGGGGAAGGATCACACGAGAGGGGGGTCTTCGGGTGGGAGGGGCGCCCGGCGGAGGGCGCGCCAGATCGAACCGAACCGAGGAGGCAACGATGAGCAGGAAGCGGTTGAGCGCACTGACGGTTTGCGTGCTGGCCTGCGCCGTGCTGCTGCCGGCGGCGGCCTTCGGTGGCGCGCACGCGGCGGCCACCCATACGGTGTCGCTGCACGAATTCGGCTTCCACCCCGGCACCCTGACGATCAGGCGCGGTGACAAGGTCACATGGGTCTGGCGCGATCAGGTCGAACACAACGTGACCTTCCACGGCTTTCACTCACGCACGCAGGTCCACGGCAGCTACACGATCCGCTTCACCCACCGCGGCACCTTCAAGTACGTCTGCACGATCCACGTCGAAGAAGGCATGCGCGGCAAGATCGTCGTGCACTGAGCTCAGGCGCCGGCCAGGCGCAGCGGCGGACCGGCCCAGCGCACGCCCTCCTCGACGGGCAGCGCTGCCAGCGCGTCGGCCAGGCGCGTGCCGTCGGGGGCCCGCAGCTCGAAGTCGAGCTCGAGTGCGGGAATCAGCACGAAGCGCCGGCTCAGCAGCTGCTCGTGGGGCAGCGTCATGCGCTCGTCTCGCAGCTCGCTCGCGCCGAGCATGAGGATGTCGATATCGATCGCGCGCGGTCCATGGCGGACGCCCTCGCCGGCGCGTCCGAGCTCGCGCTCGAGGTGCTTGACGGCATCGAGCAGCGCGAGCGGCCCCAGGTCGGTGCGCACGCGCAGACAGGCGTTGAGGAAGCTCGGCTGGTCGCGCACCTCGCCGACCGGATCGGTGTCGTAGACGGAGGAGCAGGCGATCACCCCAATCCCCGCCGTCGCGAGCGCGAGGACCGCCGCCTGCAGGTGCTCGCGACGATCGCCGACGTTCGATCCGAGCCCCAGCAGCCCAAGCGGAGCGTCTGCGTCTGCGTCCTGCGTGTCCTGCGCGCTCATCGGCGCCGCGGCGACGTGGCGTCCTCAGTCGCGCGTCGTCTGCAGGCCGGCCTGCGTGGCCTTCTCGCCCATCGCGTGGGCGAAGGGGATCAGGCCGGAGAGCGGACGCAGCATGACGGTGAAATCGGCGATCAGCCCGTCCTCGTCGAAGCGCAGGAGGTCGATCCCCTCGAGCTGCTTGCCTGCGATCGCCGCGCGGAAGATCAGCGCGTGGGCGTGCTCGCCCGCGAGCTCGTCGGTGTAGCGGAAGTCCTCGAAGGTCTGCCCGACGAGCGCCAGCAGCTGCGAGACGGTGTCCCATCCGACGAACGGGTGGAAGGTCGCGGGGCTGTGAAAGACGACGTCCGGCGCGAGCAGCTTGCTCGCGCCGTCCATGTCCAGGCTCTCGACGGCGGTGCGGAAGGCAGTGGCCGTGGGGTGGAGCTGCGCGGTGCTCGACACGCCCGACACGCTATCGCGAACTAGGAGGCGGCTTCGCGCCAGACCTCGACGGAGACCTCGTCGACGCTCAGTGCGATCGGCGGCTCGGGCTTGGCCGCCTTGACCCAGACCCCCTCGAGCTCGTAGTCGGCGAGCAGGCGGTCGGCGATCGTGCTGCACAGACGCTCGAGCGTCTTGTGCGAGCGCTGCTGGGCGATCAGGGCGACGAGCTGGCACACCTCCGCGTAGTCGACGGTGTCCTCGATCGAGTCGGTGACGGTGGCGTCGCTCTCGCCGACGTCGAGGCGCAGGTCGAGTACGAGGCGCTGGCCGACCTCGCGCTCGGCGGCGCTGACGCCGTGGTGGGTGTAGAGCGACAGCCCGCTGATCTCGACCGTGACGGACTCTGCAGCGTCGTCGACCTCGTGGCCCTCGTCGTCTAGCTCGTCGGGGTCGTCCCCGCGCTCCTCGCCGTCCATCGCCCGCCCAACGTAGCAGCCGTCACGGCGAGCGCATCGCGCACCGCGGCGACCTCGTGGACGCGGAAAACGCTCGCTCCGCGCTCGTAGGCGAGCGCGTTCGTGACGAGCGTGCCCGCCAGCCGCGCGGTGGGCGCAGGCGGCCGCTCGACGCCGGCCGCGCGGGCGAGGATGCTGCCGAGGAAGGCCTTGCGCGAGGTGCCCACGAGGATCGGCACACCGAGCTCGACGAGCTCGTCCAGACGCCGCAGGAGCGCGAGGTTGTGCGCCTCCGTCTTGCCGAAGCCGATGCCGGGGTCGAGCATGATCCGCTCGCGCGCGACGCCGCGCGCGAGCGCGAGCTCGAGGCGCTCGAGCAGGAACGCCTTGACGTCCTCGACGACGTCGTCATAGCGCGGCGCCCCCTGCATCGTGCGCGGCTCGCCGAGCATGTGCATCATGCAGCAGTCCGCGCCGCTCGCCGCGATGACCTCGACCATGCGGGCGTCGCCGCGCAGCGCGGTGACATCGTTGACGAGCGAGGCGCCCGCCTCGAGCGCTGCCTCGGCGACAGCCGCCTTGGAGGTGTCGATGGAGATCTGTGTCGCGCTCGGCATCCTCGCGGCGGCGGCCGCGAGGCCTTCGATCACGGGCAGCACGCGGGCGAGCTCCTGCGCCTCGGACACGGGCTCGGCTCCGGGCCTCGTCGATTCGCCGCCGACGTCGAGGATGTCCGCTCCCTCCTGTGCGAGCTGTTCGCCATGGGCGATCGCGACGCCGGCGTCGAGGTAGCGGCCGCCGTCGGAGAACGAGTCCGGCGTCACGTTCACGATCCCCATCAGTCGGTAGGGACGGCTCACGTCCTCAACCTATCGACGAGCGGATCGGTGTGTCAGACCGGCTCGGGGCGCTCTTGGTCGGTCGCCCTGATCTCGGCAGCGCCGCCGGCCAACCCGGGGCGCGGGATCGTGCGTGGCGTTTCGCGCTCGGCGCGGTCGACGGGGGAGGGCGGCGCGGGCAGCTCGGGCGGGGAGTCCTCCTCGATCCCGAAGACCTCCTCCTCGCTCTTGCCGGCGAGCAGCGCGAGGAACTCCTCCTTCTCGATCGTCTCGCGTTTGACGAGGATCGCGGAGATGTTCTGGAGGTCGTGCTCGTGCTCGGTCAGGATCGTCGTCGCGCGTTTGTGCGCGGACTCGATGATGCGGCGCACCTCATCGTCGATCTCGCGGGCGATCTCGTCGGAGTAGTCGGGCTCGGTCGAGAACTCGCGACCGAGGAAGGGCTGGCCGTGGTCGTGACCGAAGACGCGCGGGCCGAGCTTCTCGCTCATGCCGAAGCGCATGACCATCTGCTTGGCCGTCGCGGTGACCTTCTCGATGTCATTGGAGGCGCCGGTGGTGATCTCGCCGAAGACGATCTCCTCGGCGGCGCGGCCCCCGAGCGTCATCGCCATCGCGTCCTCGAGCTCGGCGCGGGTCGTCAGGAAGCGATCCTCCTGAGGCATCGAGATCGTGTAGCCGAGCGCCTGTCCGCGCGAGATCACCGAGATCTTGTGGACCGGGTCGGAGTGCTCGAGGAAGTGCCCGACGAGGGCGTGGCCCATCTCGTGGTAGGCGGTGATCAGGCGCTCTTTCTCGCTCATCACGCGCGTCTTCTTCTCGGGGCCGGCGATCACACGCATGATCCCCTCCTCGAGCTCGTCCTGGCCGATCTCGCGCTTGCCCGTGCGTGCCGACAGCAGCGCGGCCTCGTTGATCAGGTTCGACAGATCGGCGCCCGTGAAGCCCGGCGTCTGGCCGGCGAGCGCGTCGATGTCGATGACCTTCGCCAGGGGCTTGCCGCGCGTGTGAACCTCGAGGATCTTCGCGCGGCCCTTGCGGTCGGGGCGGTCGACGGCGATCTGGCGGTCGAAGCGTCCGGGGCGCAGCAGCGCGGGATCGAGGATGTCGGGGCGGTTGGTGGCCGCGATCATGATGATGTTGTCCTTCGCCTCGAAGCCGTCCATCTCGACGAGCAGCTGGTTCAGCGTCTGCTCGCGCTCGTCGTGGCCGCCGCCGAGGCCGGCGCCGCGGTGGCGCCCGACGGCGTCGATCTCGTCCATGAAGATGATGCAGGGGCTGTTCTGCTTGGCCTGCTCGAACAGGTCGCGAACGCGCGAGGCGCCGACGCCGACGAACATCTCGACGAAGTCCGACCCGGAGATCGAGAAGAACGGCACCCCCGCCTCGCCGGCGACGGCGCGCGCGAGCAGCGTCTTGCCGGTCCCCGGCGGCCCGTACAGCAGGACCCCGGTCGGGATCCGCGCTCCGAGCGCCTGGAACTTCTTCGGGTTCTCGAGGAATTCCTTGATCTCCTCGAGCTCCTGGACCGCCTCGTCGACGCCGGCGACGTCACGGAACGTGATCTTCGGCGAGTCGGCCGACATGCGCTTGGCGCGCGACTTGCCGAACGACATCACTTTCGAGCCGCCCCCCTGGACCTGGTTCATCAGGAAGATCCAGAAGCCGAGGAACAGCGCGAACGGCAGGATGTAGGTGAGCAGCGCCAGCAGCGCGCTGCTCTTTTCCGATTCGATGTTGACGGCTGCGCCGGCGCCGCGCAGTTCTTTGATCAGTTCGGGACTGGCCTGTTCGATGTAGCCGATTTCGTACGTTTCGTTGTTGTCCAGCTTGACTTCGAGGGCTTTGCCCTTGTTCTTGAACTCGGCCGACTTGACTTCGTGCTGCGGGATCTCCTTGCCGACGAGCGTCTGGTAGCTGTGCGAGCGGTGATTCGAGGAGCCCGGGTTGACGAGTTTGACCGCCAGGAACGCCAACACCACGACGATGAGGATCGGGAATGCTGCGCTCTTGAAGAAGCGGCTCATGGCTTAGTTCCTGAGGGTCCTGGCGCCGTCTGACGTCGTGGCCACGGGTCCCCAGCCTACCATGAACGTCCTGTCATTCCGGCGGTTGCGGGGCGCCCTGGAGACCTTCCGGCGTGCGCCGTCTAGCCCGTCAACGCTGCGACGTAGGGCAGGTTGCGGTGGCGCTCGGCGTAATCGAGGCCGTATCCCACGACGAAGCGATTGGGGATCTCGAAGCCCACGTAGCGCGTCGGCAGATCGACCTTGCGCCGCTCGGGCTTCGTCAGCAGGGCGCACACCTCGAGCGTGCGGGGATTGCGCGAGCCGAGGTTGCGCATCAGGTACTGCAGCGTGAGACCCGAGTCGACGATGTCCTCGACGATCAGCACGTCGCGCCCTTCGATCGCGCCATCGAGGTCCTTGAGGATGCGCACGACCCCCGAGGAGTCGGTCGCCGAGCCGTAGGAGGCGACGGCCATGAAGTCCACCTCCACGGGCACCTCGATGAAGCGCATCAGATCGCTGAGAAAGAAGACGGCGCCCTTCAGCACTCCGACGAGCAGCAGCGAGCGATCGGCGTAGTCGCGCGAGATCTCCTCGCCCAGCTCGGCCACGCGTCGCTGCAGCTCCTCGGCGCTGACCAGCACCTCGCCCAGCTCGGGCTCGCTCGTGAGGCGCGCGGGTGTGGCCACGCCAGGGAGTCTAGTCGCCGTGCGGCGGCTTCCCTGCGGGGCCTTCGCGCGGGGGCAACCTGACCATCCGCAGGAAGCCGTTCTCGATCACCGCGCCCGCCCGTCCGCCGACGTGCAGCTCGGCTCGCCCGCCGCGGCGGGCGAGCGCGAGCAGCTCCTGCACCCTCGCGCCGGCCTGCGGGACGTAGGTCCCGGCCGCGCTCTCGGCCAGGCGCACGACGACCATCCGCGCGAGCGCGGCCGGCAGCTCCCCCAGTCGCGCCGTCGCGATCCGCTGCTCGCCGGCGAGCTCGCGGCTGACGAGCTGCTCGAGCAGCTCGGTCTCCTCGCGCAACAGCGCCGCGGTGCGCAGGACGTTGGACTCGGCCGCCGGGTGCACGGCCCGCAGCGCCGCCAGCAGCCCGTGTCGGACGCGCGCGCGCGCGAAACGCTCGTCCTCGTTGCTCGCGTCCTCGCGCCAGGCGAGGCCGCGCTCGAGGCAGTAGGCGCCCGTCTGCTCGCGCGTCATCCCGAGCAGGGGTCGGATCAAGCGTCCCTCGGCGGCGACCATGCCCAGGAGCGCGCGCCGTCCGGGCGATGCCGCCAGGCGGTAGAGGATCGTCTCGACCTGATCGCTGGCGGTATGGCCGGTGGCGAGCAGCGCGTCGCCGCGCTCGGCGATCTCCGTGCCGGCTGCGTAACGCAGCTCGCGCGCCCACGCCTGCAGGTTGCCAGCCTCACCCTCGGCCGCCGGCGAGGTGGCCGGCGCACGCACCACCTCGATCTCCACGCCCAGGCGCTCGCACAACTCCCGGCAGTGTCGCTCGTCGCCGGCAGCGTCCTCGCGCAGGCCGTAGTTGACGTGCAGCGCGGTGAGTGCTCCCGCGCCGAGCAGGGCGACGGCCACATCGAGCAGGCAGGTCGAGTCGCGACCGCCGGAGAGCATCACGACGACCGGTCGATCGCGCGCGAACATGCCTCCCTCGCGGACGGCCGCGCGCAGCTCATCGCAGAGCACGCGCCTACCCCTTCGCGACGACGGCGGTGAACAGCTCCGTCGCTTCCGAGAAGCCCTTCAGCTGGACCTCGCCGATGCGGTTGAACTCGAGGCCGTCCACCCCGGCCGCCATCTCCACGACGGGACGCGTGACCAGCACCTCGCCGCCGCCCGCCCGCGCGACGACGCGGGCGGACTTGTTCACCTCGCGGCCGAAGTAGTCGCCGTCGCGGTAGAGCACCTCGCCGTAGTGCACCCCGATGCGCGGCGGCGGCTCGCCGTCGGCCGTGCGGGTCTGCAGACCGACGGCCCAGCGCGTGAGCGCCGCGGGATCGGGGCCGATCACCATCACCTCGTCGCCCAACGTCTTGATCACGCGGGCGTCGGCGGGCAGCGTCTCGCTGACGACCTGGGCGAAGCGCTCGACTGCGCTGACGGCCGCCTCGTCGCCGCGCTCGACCGTCAGACGCGCGTAGCCGGCGAGGTCCGCGAAGGCGATCGCGACGCGCAGACGACCCTCCTCGAGGGCTTCCTCGTTGAGGTCGCTCTCCATGTGGCCGATCATGTCCTGCTCGACGAAATGCGCGAGCAGGCGACCGTGCAGGTAGTTCATGAAGGGCGCCGCGAACGGGAACACCTCGCGCGCGAGTCCCTCCATCTCCTCCGCGATCTCCACGCTCGGCACGCCCGCGCGCATCAGCGGCTCGTGCACGTACAGGTGGATCAGGCGCACCTCCGCGTCGGCGATCTGGGCGATCACCTGGCCGTAGACGCGCATCAGCTGCAGGAACGCGGGGAGCGGAAAGCCGGCGGCGAGCACGGATGCGGCGTATTCGATGATCTGCATGTCCTCGTCGGTGATGCCCTCGAGCGACAGCGGCCCGAAGCCCCAGGTGGTGTAGATGCGTTCGATCAGCCCTGCGTCCAGGCCGCTGCTGCGCGCGGCGTCGCGCAGCGAGTGCTTGGCCTCCGCCCCGCGCAGCAGGTTCTCGATCGGCCCGATCGCGAGCTGTCCCCTGTCGCTGGCCCGCTTGATCTCCTCGAGCGAGTGCCCGCGCGCGCGCAGTCGCGCGACGACCCGCACGTAGGCGAGCGCCGCGGGCGTCCAGCGGCCGTCGAAGCCCGGCACGAGCCCGCGCGCGAGCCAGCGCCTGACGGTCGCGGGCGAGACCTCGGCGCGGGCGGCCACCTGGGCGAGCGTCAGCTCGCCCGTCGCGGGGACGGGCTCCTCTGCTGGCTCGGCCACTCAGCCGCCCGACGCGGCCGGCATTCCCATACCGGGGAGTCTAAAGTCGCCGCCGGTGCCGCACGGCGACCGCATCCACCTACGTCCCACCACGGGCCTCGCCGAGCGCGTGCTGCTGCCCGGCGACCCCGGGCGCGCGCTCGCGCTCGCGCAGACGCTGCTCGTCGAGCCGAAGATGTTCAATCACAA
>DASZNB010000100.1:0-5093 GCA_035551395.1 Solirubrobacteraceae bacterium
CGAACGCGGCGCTCGCGCGCGGGCGTGCTCTGTTCGTGTCCTCGTGCAGCGCCTGCCATGGGATCGGCGCCGAAGGCCTTGCGGGGCGCGGGCCGAGTCTGCACGGAGTGGGTCAGCTCGCCGCAGACTTCTACCTGCGCACGGGGCGGATGCCGCTCCCCTCCCCGCGCGCGCAGCCGATGCGCACACGCCCCGCGTTCGCCGCGGCGCAGATCGCGGATCTGGTCGCGTACGTCGGCTCGTTCGGCGGACCGGCGATCCCGACCGTGCAGCCCGGCGCCGGATCGCTTCAGCGCGGGCACAGCCTGTTCGCGCTCGACTGTGCCGGCTGCCACACGATCCAGGCGCAGGGAGGAATCGTGACCGGCGCCGTCGTGCCCTCACTCGAGCGGGCGACGCCGCGCCAGATCGCCGAGGCGATCCGCGTGGGCCCATACGTGATGCCGCGCTTCGGCGCCGCCGAGCTGTCGGCGAGCGACGTGAACTCGATCGCCCGTTACGTGCAGAGCACCGACTCGCCCCAGGACAGTGGCGGGTGGGGGCTCGGGCGCATCGGCCCGATCCCCGAGGGAATGGTCGCCTGGCTGCTGGCCGCTGCGGCGCTGCTGCTGATCGCGCGGCTGCTCGGGGAGCGCACCGGCGAGACACCGCCACGCTCGCAGCGCCGCGGGCAGGGGACCACGTGAGCGAGTCCGAGCGCGAGCCAGGCCGCCCGACGCGCCGGCGCCGCCTGCTCGCGCTGCTCGTGCTGTGGCGGCTCGGCGCGCTGCGAGGACTGCGCCGAGCACCGCGACCGGCGCAGCAGGACCCGAGCGAGCGCCACGTCGGCGCCGCCCCCTGGGCGGAAAGCCTCGTGCTCGTGCTGCTCGCCGCGGCGAGCCTCGCGGGCCTCGGCTTCGTCGCGCTGTTCATCCTCGACCCGAACACGCAGCTCCTCGGGCTCTGCCTCGGGCTCGCGCTCGCGCTGCTGGGCGCCGCGCTCGCACTCGCCGGTCGGCGCCTGGTGCCCCAGGAGAGGAAGGTCGAGCACCGTCCCCGCTACGGCGATGCCGCAGAAGCCGCAGCCGTGCGCTCGCAGGCGACGGCAGGCCTTGCCGGAATCACGCGGCGGCGGCTCATGGCAGGAGCGGCCGCCGTCGCCGGGGCAGGCCTGACGGCTGCCGTCGCGATCCCGGTCGCGGCGCTCGGCCCCGGCCTCGAAGAGCAGCTGCGCGTGACGCCGTGGCGCGCCGGACGGCGGCTCGTCGATGAGCAGGGGACGCCGATCCTCGCAGCCGACGTCAACGAGGGCAGCTTCCTGACGGCCTTCCCAGAGGGCGCCGACCACGAGCAGCTCGGCTCGCCGGTGGTGCTCGTGCGCGTCGCGAGCTCGACGCTGCGACTGCCCGCCGCGCGGGCTACGTGGGCGCCCGAAGGCATCCTCGCATACTCCAAGATCTGCACCCACGCGGCCTGTGCGATCTCCCTCTATCGCTCGCCCCTGAGTCCCTCGACGGAGTCGCGCGGGCCGGCGCTGGTGTGTCCGTGCCACTACTCGACCTTCGACGTGCGCGACGGCGGCAGCGTCGAGTTCGGACCCGCCGGGCGCCCGCTGCCGCAATTGCCGCTGCGAATCGACGCGAGCGGCGCGCTGACGGCGGCGGGGCCGATGTCGGGACCGGTCGGGCCGGCCTGGTGGGGAGACAGCCAGTGAGCGACCCCGTCGCCTTCTTCGATGAACGCCTCGGCGCCGCGCGAGGCATCCGCTTCCTGCTGAGCTACGTGTTCCCCGACCACTGGAGCTTCCTGCTCGGCGAGATCGCGCTGTACTCGTTCGTGACGCTGATCGCGACGGGGACGTTCCTGGCGCTGTTCTTCGAGCCGAGCCTCGGTCACGTCGTCTACCACGGCGGCTACGCGGCGCTGCAGGGCGAAGCCGTCTCCGGCGCGTACGCCTCGACGCTGCGGATGTCCTCGAGCGTCTCGGGGGGCCTGCTGATGCGCCAGACCCACCACTGGGCGGCGCTCGTGTTCGTGGCCGCCATCACCCTGCACCTGCTGCGCATCGTCTTCACCGGCGCCTTCCGCAAGCCACGGGACGTCAACTACTTCATCGGCGTGACGCTGCTCGCGCTCGCGATCCTCGAGGGCTTCGCCGGCTACTCGCTGCCTGACGACCTGCTGTCGGGGATGGGCCTGGCGATCGCCTGGGCAGTGGCGATGTCGATCCCCCTGATCGGCGGTCCGTTCGCGACGGCCCTATGGGGCGGGCGCTTCCCGGGCACGACGAGCTTCGAGTCGCGGCTGTTCATCGCCCACGTCTTCATCATCCCGGCAATCCTCGCCGCGCTGATCACCGTGCACCTGGCGATCATCATGATCCAGCGCCACTCCCAGTTCCCCGGCGTGGGGCGACGCGAGGACAACGTCGTCGGCACGCCGCTGTGGCCCGGTTATGCGCTGCGCTCGCTCGGCCTGTTCGCGGCCGTCATCGCCGTGCTCGTGCTGATGGGCGGGCTGATCCAGATCAACCCGGTGTGGCTGTGGGGGCCATACCACACCTATGTCGGCACCAACGGCGCCCAGCCGGACTGGTACCTGGGGTGGCTGATCGGCGCGCTGCGGCTGATGCCGAACCTCGAGATACACATCTTCGGGCACACGCTCGTGCCCAATCCGTTCTTCGGCGGAGTGCTCTTCCCGTCCCTCGTGTTCGCCCTCCTGTACGCGCTCCCGTGGCTGGACAGGCGCTGGATCTCACGCGACTACGCGCGCCACGACCTGCTCGAGCGACCGCGCGACAACCCTCGCCGCAGCGGGCTCGCGGCGGCGGTCTTTGCTGCCGTGGCCGTCGTCTTCGCGGCCGGCTCCGCCGACCGTCTCTTCTTCCAGTTCGGCTTCGGCTATGAAGGCGCGGTGTGGTTCTTCCGCGGCGCTTTCCTCGTCGTGCCGGTGATCGTCTACATGCTCGTCAAGCGCACCTGCCTCGCGCTCCTCGCGAGCGAGGCCCACCCCCTGCGCGGCTGGAGCGGCAGCGTCGTAACGCGCAACCCGCGCGGCGGCTTCGACGCCTAGCGCCGGCCGAGACTGCGCTCAGCTGCTCTTGCCACCCTTGCGTCCGGCGGCCGACTTCTGGGCCTTCGTGCCTCCCTGGCTGCTCGCGCGACGGCGGGTGCCGCTGCCCGAGCTCTTGCCGCCCTTGCTCGACGCGTTCGGGGCGTTGGCGATCTTGGCGGCGCGTTCCTTGCTCATGCCCTTCTTGCGCAGGCCTTCGTACTGCTTGTCGTCCTTCACGCTGGGACCATGGTCTTTGGCCATCTCAATCACCTCCGTCGTCTGATGCAGAACGATTACCCAGCGCCGGCGCAGCCAAACGGCCGAGCGCGATGTCCTTCGCCGCCACCACCTCGGCGCCCATGTTCAGCTCCATCATGCGCAGGGCCGCAGCAGCGAGGTCGGGGTGCCACAAGTCGGGCGCTACCCCGAAGGAGCTCGCGCCAAGCTGCCGGGACCGCTCAGCTCGAGCGCCCGATGCAGCTGATCTTGCCGTCGTCCTCGAGGATCGCCCACCGCAGATCGGCGATCGACGTGATCTGCGACTGGCGTGCCTGCTCCTCGACGTCGCGCAGGGTGAGTCGCTCACGGCGCATGTTGCGCTCGATCGGGCGGCCGTCGCGCACGAGCACGATCGGTTCTCCCTCGGTGAGCATGTTCACGCGCCGCGAGCGGAAGGAGGCCCAGCCGACGGCGACCGAGAGGATCGCGATCGTCGAGATGACGATCAAGGTGCCGGTGACCGACTCGTCGCTCTGGGTGATGCCCTGCTGGACGAGGTCTCCCATCACGACGAGCAGGATCATGTCGAACGGCTCGAGCTGCCCGATCTCGCGGCGCCCGACCACGCGCGTGACGATCAGGACGAAGAAGAACACTGCGCAGGCGCGGAATACGAGGTCCATCGCTCAGGGGAAGATCGTCGCGGAGCGGTGGATGCGCACGAGCAGCTTGTTGTTGTCCTGGATCGAGATGTCCTCGCGCCGCTTGCCGACGTTCGTCGGGTTGACCTGAAAGTAGACCCACGCGATCAGCGTCTGACCGGCCGGCAGGTTGCCGTAGCCGAGTACGACCTGCCCGTTGTGTGAGGTCTGGTTGCTGGGGTTCGGCTCGATCGAGTTGACGCTCATCGATTCCCACCAGCCGGTGTCGAACGCGATCTGCAGCTGGCTGATCTCCTGATGGGCGACGACCTTCACCTTGACTTGAAAGATCAGGCCGCCGCGCAGACGCGCGGGCGCGGTCACGCTGAGCGTCGCGGCTGGGCTCGACGCAGTCGAGGTCGAGGGGTGCTGTCCAAAGACGTTGAGCAGGGCGAGCGCCGGCAGCGCCGCGATGCAGCAGAGCACCGCTCGCCGCAGCCAGGGGGTGCGCAGACGCCCGTCGAGCTCGAGGTGTCGCTCGAGCGAGATACCGTCGGGAACGCTCGACACATGGGCCTCTTCGCCCCCGGCGCCCGCGCTCCTCCATCGCCTACGCGAGCGCGGTCTCGGCGAGCGCCCCGCGCAGCTCCTCAACCGAGCCGAAGACCCGCCTCGGCGAGCCGCGCAGGGGCTGGACTTCGCCGATCGGCTCCTGATAGCGCTCGCCCTCCGCGGCGCGGATGCTCGCGCCGGGCTCGCGCTCGGTCGCCGCGTCGCTCAGCGCGCTCGCGCGATCGCTCGCCGCAACTCGTCCTTGCCCATCTTCGAGCGCCCGTCGATCTGCAGCCGGCGAGCCTCCGTCTCGAGCTCCTTACGAGTCTCGGCTTGGCCCGTTCTGACCTTGTTGGCCTCGACGCCGAGCGCCGTGCGGGTGCTCTTGGGGAGGTGCTTCAGCGTCTGCTTGCGCTTCGCGCCCGCCTGTGCGCGTTTTACGTTGCGGCGGGCCGCCGCGCGCTGCTTCTCGGTTGCCATCCTCGGCTCCTTTCGCTTGGCGGTGGTGGTCAGGAGGAGATCGCGCCGACCAGTTCGCCCACCTGCGCGGGACCGAGCTCGGTGGCGAGATCGCCCTGGCTGATGACGCCGATCAGCTCGTGGCCGTCGATCACGGGCAGGCGCCTGACCTTGTACTCGGCCATC
>DASZNB010000101.1:0-5647 GCA_035551395.1 Solirubrobacteraceae bacterium
TGTGGTTGCGAGGTCAGGTGGCCGCCGACGCGGCCGAGCAGGGCGGGGGCCGCCGCGAGGATCCCGAGCGCGAGCAGCCCTGCGAACGCCAGCAGGCTGACGCGCGGGGAGGCGACCTGGGTCAGCGCGCCGAGACCGATCACCGGTCCGGCAAGGCCGAGGTAGGCGGCGAGGAACAGGCCCGCGAGGGCCTCCGCGCGGTGCTCCTGCGAGGAGATCTCCGCGACCGTGGCGATCGCACCCTTGAACATCAGACCTCCGCCGGCGCCGACGACGATGTCGCCGGCGAGGAACACGCCAAGGCTGGGCGAGGGCAGCCATACCGCGATCGTCAAGAGCACGAGCCCTGCCAGCATCGCCGGGATCGCCGCGGAGAGCAGCTGGTGGGTGGGGCGCGACGCGCTCAGCGTCTGCGTGAGGGCGGCCGTGGCGAAGACCGCGAACGCGACGGCGCCGGCCAGCGCATGCGAGGGCTGACGGAGCGTCCCCGCCAGGAAGCTCGGCGCCAGCGAGGTCAAGAGTCCGAAGACCGCAAATGTGATCGCGGCGCCGAGCGCGGCGGCGAGGAAGCGCCCGCGCGAGCCCGCGGGCACTGCCAGACGCTGCGGGTGGTAGCGCGGCAGCGGCGAGCGGCGCACACGCGTCTCAGGTGCCGCCAGGAGTGCGACCCACGCGAGCGCGAGCGCCGCGGTGACGAGCACGACCGGCACGAGCAGCGCCTGTCCGGCCCACTGCGCCAGGAAGCCGGAGATCAACCCGCCGAGGCCGAGTCCGCCGAGGTTCGCGCCAATCGCGACGACCTGGGCGCGGCGGCTGCCGTCGCCCAGCTCTCCCAGCCAAGCCGTCGCCGTCGCGGTGACCGCGCCGACGCCAAGTCCGCTGAGGACGCGCGCGAGCAGCAGTCCCGGCAAGGATGGCCAGAGCACGAACACGGCGCCGGCGAGGATCTCCAGCGCCAGCGCAGGCATCAGCACGCGCCGCCGGCCGTGGGAGTCGGAGAGGTGGCCGGCGAGGAACAGGCTGAGCGCGACGGCGAGCGCGTAGACGGCGAACACGAGCGTGACGGTGAGCGACGAGAGGTGATCGCGCTGCGCGTACAGCGACCACAGGGGGGTGGGCACCGTCGTGAAGGCCATCGCGGTCGTGAACGCGACCGCCACGGCCCAGAAGCCGAAGCCGCTGGGTCGCGCTCGCGGGGCTGATCGGAGATCGCTGCGTGCCATCTATGATCAGCCTCGCCCATCCGGCGTTCGCGAGCAACGCAAAATGGTGCTGACGGTTATCGCCTTTGGCGATAGATTCTCGGCGTGGAGCTGCGGCAGCTCGCCACCTTCGTCGCGGTAGCCGAGGAGGCCAGCTTCACTCGCGCGGCCGACCGGCTGCACGTCGTCCAGTCGGCCGTCTCGGCCGGTGTGCGCAATCTCGAGCAAGAGCTCGGGACGATGCTGTTCGAACGCTCCACGCACAGCGTCAAGCTGACCGACGCCGGGCGCGCCCTGCTGCCCGAAGCCCGCGCAACGTTGGCCGCCGCGCAGGCCGCGCGAGACGCCGTCGATGAGGCCCGCGGCGGCCTGCGTGGAAGCGTCGTGCTCGGCACGATGCAGGCTCAGGGGATGCGCGCGATCGACCTGGCGGGTGTGCTCGGAACGTTCCGGGGCGCGCACCCTGGAGTCGAGGTGAACATCCGCCAGGCGGGCTCTGCTGAGATGGCTCGCGGGGTCCGCGAGGGTGGCCTGGACCTCGCGTTCGTCGCGCTGCCGGGCGCGGACCCTCCCGGCGTCGAGCTGATCCCGCTCGTGCGCGAGCCGATCGTGCTCGCGGTGGCGGCGGGGCATCCCCTCGCCGACAGCGCCGAGGTCGAGCTCGCGGCGTTGAGTGAGCAGGCGCTGGTCGAGCTCCCCCCCGGATGGGGCATTCGCATCGCGGTCGACCGCTCATTCGCCGCCGCCGGGGTCGATCGCACGATCGCCTATGAGGTGAACGACACCGCGACGATGCTCGAATTCATCCGCACCGGGCTCGCCATCGGCCTGCTGCCTCGATCGCTCGTCGAGAGCACCGACGAGATCGCGTTCGTGCCGATCGGAGACCAAGCACCGCAGTTCGAGACGGCAATCGCGATCCCGGCGAACCGTCGCCTCAGCGCCGCGGCCTGGGCGATGCTCGAAACGATCAGGCGCCACGCCGGCGCTTGACGTCCCCTGCGAAGCTGAGCGTGCTAGGCGGCGGACCGGGTGACTCGCGCCGAGGCGAGCTCCGCCACGAGCGTCTCCACCACGTCCCGGTCGAACTGCGTGCCAGCGCACTCGTGCAGCTCGGCGATCGCCTCCTCGGGGTCGAGCGCGGGGCTGTAGGGCCGCTCGGCGACCATCGCGTCGTACGCGTCGCACACGGCCACGACGCGCGCCGCGAAGGGGATCTCCCGGCCGGCGAGCCCGTTGGGGTAGCCGCCGCCGTCCCAGCGCTCGTGCGAGGCGCGCACGGCCGCCGCCAGACGTCCGAGCCCCGGAGCCCGCAGCAGGATCTCGGCGCCGCGGTCGGGGTGAGTCCGGATGACGTCCCACTCGTGCGGCTCCAGCGGGCCGGCCTTGCTGAGGATCTCTGGCGGGATCGCCAGCTTGCCGAGATCGTGGAGCAGCGCCGCCTGGCGCACGAGCTCGCGCTCCGTCGGGCTGGCATCCAGGCGCGCGGCGACTCGCATGCTCAGCTCGGATACGTCGACGCTGTGACCGGCGGTGGCTGCGTGATGGGACTCGAGCGCGGCGACCAGCACGTCGACCGCAGCCTGCGTTGCGACCGTCGATCTTGCTGATGTGCCGCCCGCCGGCCGTCCGTCGCGCTTGGCCGCGTACAGGCGCCGGTCGGCCTGCTCGAGCAGCGTGTCCTTGGTGCTGTCCGGCCCGAGCGCGACCAGGCCGGCCGACGCGCCCAGCCGCGGGTCGAGCTCCGCGATCGCGGAGCACGCGCGGTCGGCTACGCTCGCCGTGGCTTCCTCCCCGAGGCCGGCGAGCAGCAGCGCGAACTCATCGCCCCCCACCCGGAAGGCGAGGTCGCCCCGCCGGCATGTGTCCGCGAGCGTCGCCGCGGCGGCGCGCAGCAGCCGGTCGCCTGCGCCGTGGCCGTCCTCGTCGTTGATCCGCTTGAAGTTGTCGAGGTCGATCAGCACGATGCACGTGCTGCCGGCGCCATCGCGCTCGCTCAGCGCGAGGTCGACGGCGTCGTGGAAGCTGCGGTGGTTGAGCAGGCCCGTGAGCGGATCGCGGTCGGCCTGCGTCTTGGTGACGTGGTAGCGCCGAGCGTTGTTGAGCGCGATCGCGACCTGGCTGGCGAAGGACTGCAGCACTTCGACATCGCGCGGCAGGAACGTGCACGACTGCGTGCCGAGCGCGACCAGGACGCCGCCGGTGTCGCCGAAGAAGGTGAGGGGCGCGCTTGCGAGCGAGCAGAGGGGCATCGAGGAGTCGGTCAGGGGGGCCAGCGCCGGCACCGTGGAAACGTCGTCGATCACGACGCACTGCTCTGGCACGCGGCCATTCATATTCGCCCACACCTCGAGTGCCGCGGTCGAGCCGGGGGGTAGGCCGGAGGAGCTCTGGCAGATGAAGCCGTCCCCTTCGCGGACGAGCAGGGCGAACTCGCGCCCGCCGACGGCGGCCTGTGCGTTGCGCGTCACCTTGCTCAGGACCTCGTCGAGCTGCAGGTCGGAGACGAGGTCCTGGAGGCTGGCGAACAGGCGCTGTGCCACGTCTGCGTTGTCCTGCGCCTCGCGCTGGAGCTGGCGCCATGCGCGCTGGCGCCGGCGCATCTCGGCGCCGACCAGCGTGCCCGCGCTGAGAACGGGGAGCGCTGCCGCCACCGGCAGCGCCGCCGGCAGCAGCAGTGCGCTGGCGCTCAGCGCCGCTGCGCTGCCGAGCCCCGTCGCCAGCACTCGCCGGCCGATCGGTACGTGCTCGCGCCAGCGCAGGTCGTACACGCACGCATCGGCTCCGTCGCCCACGCAGTCGAGGTGCGTGAGCTGCGCGCGCGGCAGTCCGAACAGCTCCGGCACGACGCTGAGCATCGCCGCGCTGTACTCGCAGTCGAGCTTGTGAAAGCGCCGCTGCCCGGAGATGTCGAAGAAGCTCGTCTGGGCGTGGCCGCGGCCGACGCTGATCAGCTCCATCGCGTGGCTGCCGTTGAAGCGGGCGTTCGCCCGCACGATGCTGCGATAGACGAGCTGGGGGGAGCCGAGCGTGCGGAGCGCCACCTTCAGGCCACCGGCGACCTTCAGATCCAGGGATAAAGTCGCCATCTCCGCGAGAAAGCCCGGCTTGTCCAGGACGTCGGCTGTCGCCTCGAACAGGGAGATCTTGGTATGCCACGAGAACCAGCAGTTCTCATCGCGCAGCTCCGCCTCACAGCCGGCGAGCCCGCAACGGCCGAGCACCTCGGCGACCGCGGGCGGGCCTCCCGTGCGGTCCAGGTAGGCGAGCAGCAGCGCCGAGGTGACGCCGCTCGTCTCGCGCGCCTGGCCCGACAACTGCGACTCGGGCGATGAGGCGCCCGCGTGGTCGTCAACCATGCCTGAAGGATCGGCGCGTACGGGCACCGACCTGAATCCGGGCACGGCGCGACTCGGCGAATAGCTGGCCAGGGCCGCCGGGGCGCGGGGGACTCAAGCCGAGAGCGACGAGCCCAGCCGCCCGCGGCGCGGCGGCCGCTGCTCCGCCGAGTGCTCCGGCGCTTCGGGGCGCTCAGGCCGCGGCCGCGGGGAACCGGGCTGCCCACGGCTCGAGCTGTACTCGCGCCGCGGCGATCACGTATGAGACCGTGTGGTACCAGCCGCTCGTGACCACGAGCTCGAGGATCTGGGCCGCGTCGAAGTGCCGACGCAGCTCGGCGAACAGCTCGTCGCTGACGGCGCTCGTGCCGTGCAGCTCGTCTGCAAGGCGGAAGACCGCGCGCTCGGCCTCGTTCCACACCTGGTTCGCGGCGCTGCCGTGGACGGTGCTCGCGAGCTGCTCCTCGCTGAACCCGAGCGGCTTGCCGAATGCGACGGCGTGCACGCCCCACTCGTACTCCGCCCCGCAGAGCGCGCACGTACGGTGAATCATCAGCTCCCGGAGCCGTGGGTCGACGAGGCCGTGCCCGAGTATGCCCGCGCCCAGCGGACGCATGCGCGCGGCCAGATCGCCGTGCACGGCGAGCGTTCGAAACAGGGCGAGCGGCTCGGCGTCGCTTCCCGGGGGCATCCACTTCGCCAGCTGCTGTGCGGTCGCTGCCTCGTAGGGCGGCTCGAGCGGGGCGATTCGCGGCGGGGCGTTCTCGGACATTGGTACGCTCCTGCTTCGGAAACCGTAGCTAAACGATAGCGCTTCGTAAAGAGAAGCGCGAGCCGAGTCGACCTCGCTGATCGATGAGCCGCCCAAGACCGCATGCCCCAGTCCGTGGCTCACAGACGGGCAGGCCGATCATGGCCCTGCTCGATCTCCTCGGTCGCCGCTGGGCGCTGCGCATCGTCTGGGAGCTGCGCGAGGAACCCCTGACCTTTCGCGAGCTGCAGACGCGCTGCGAGGGCATGAGCTCCTCCGTGCTCAACCAACGGCTGGCAGAGCTGGCCGAGGCCGGCGTCAGCGAGAACGCGCGCGGCGGATATCGACTGACCGCG
>DASZNB010000102.1:0-18280 GCA_035551395.1 Solirubrobacteraceae bacterium
TGTGGCCGAGCTGCGCTCGGCCTGGCTGCGGCGGTGGGCGGGGGTGGCGGGCGAGGCGCTCATGCGTACTCCGATCGTAGACGAACTTGCGTTCACGAATGAATGTTATGCTGCGCGGAAGCGGCCCCATTTCGATCAGAGGAGTCTCCCCATGGCAGCCACCGAGGCGTTGGTCTTCGACGCCATCCGCACACCTCGCGGGAAGGGCAAGGTCAACGGCTCGTTGCATGCCACCAAGCCCGTCGACCTCGTCGTCGGCCTGATGCACGAGATGCTCGTCCGCAACGAGCGGCTCGACCCGAACCGCGTCGATGACGTCGTGCTCGGCTGCGTCTCGCCCGTCGGCGACCAGGGCGCCGACATCGCCAAGACCGCCGCGATCAAGGCGGGTCTGCCGGACACCGTCGCGGGCGTGCAGCTCAACCGCTTCTGTGCCTCCGGGCTGGAGGCGGTCAACATCGCCGCCCAGAAGGTCGCCTCTGGCTGGGAGGACCTCGTCTTCGCCGGTGGCGTCGAGTCGATGTCGCGGGTGCCGATGGGCTCCGACGGCGGTGCCTGGGCGATGGACCCTGAGACCAACTACGACACGTACTTCATCCCCCAGGGCGTGGGCGCCGACCTGATCGCGACGATCGAGGAGTTCAGCCGTGAGGACGTCGACGCCTACGCGACGCGCTCCCAGGAGCGGGCCGGCGCCGCCCAGTCCGAGGGCCGGTTTGAGAACGGCGTGATCCCCGTCAAGGACCTCAATGAGAACCTGGTGCTCGACCGCGACGAGTTCATCCGTCCCGGCACGACGGTCGAGACGCTCGGCAAGCTGAAGCCCTCCTTCCAGGCGATCGGCGAGATGGGCGGGTTCGACGCCGTGGCCCTGCAGAAGTACCACTGGGTCGAGAAGATCGACCACGTCCACACGCCCGGCAACTCCTCGGGCATCGTCGACGGTGCTTCGCTGGTCGCGATCGGCAACGAGCAGACCGGCAGCGAGCTCGGCATGACCCCGCGCGCCCGCATCCTCGCCACGGCCGTCTCCGGAGCCGATCCCACGATCATGCTCACCGGCCCGGCGCCGGCGTCCAAGAAGGCCCTGGCCAAGGCCGGCATCGCGGTCGGGGATCTCGACCTCGTGGAGATCAACGAGGCCTTTGCGGCGGTCGTCCTGCGGTTCGTCAGGGACATGGGCCTGGATATGGAGAAGGTCAACGTCAACGGCGGTGCGATCGCGATGGGCCATCCGCTCGGTGCCACCGGCGGGATGATCCTCGGCACGCTCGTCGACGAGCTGCACCGCACGGGCGGGCGCTACGGTCTCGCCACGCTCTGCGTCGGCGGCGGCATGGGCATCGCGACCGTCCTCGAGGCGGTTTAGTCATGGCCGAGTCGAGCACCATCACCTACGAGCGCGGCGATGACGGCATCGTGATCCTCACGCTGGACGATCCGAGCCAGTCGGCCAACACGATGAACATGGCCTACATCGCCTCGATGGGGGCGACGCTCGAGCGCCTCGAGGCGGAGAGGGATGCGATCAAGGGCGTCGTGATCACCTCCGCCAAGAAGACCTTCTTCGCCGGCGGCGACCTCAACGACCTCAAGCGCGTCACCCGCGAGCAGGCCGGCGAGTTCGCCGCCGGGATCCGCGAGGTCAAGGGACAGCTGCGCCGCCTGGAGACGCTCGGTGTACCCGTCGCGGCCGCAATCAACGGCGCCGCCCTCGGCGGGGGCCTGGAGATCACGCTCGCGACCCATCACCGGGTGATGCTCGATGACCGGAAGGTCAAGCTCGGCTTCCCCGAGGTCAAGCTCGGCCTGCTGCCCGGCGCCGGCGGCGTGGTGCGCACCGTGCGCATGTTCGGCATCGTCGAAGCGCTGATGCAGCTGCTCATGCAGGGTCAGGAGCTGCGCGCCGCCAAGGCCCTGGAGATGGGCCTTGTCGATGAGGTCGTCGCCTCCCGCGAGGAGCTCCTGCCGGCGGCAAAGGCCTGGATCGAGGAGCAGGCGGCAAGCGGCGAGGAGATCGCCCAGCCCTGGGACGTGCAGGGCTACAAGATCCCCGGCGGCGCCCCTTCCAACCCCAAGCTCGCGCAGAACCTGCCGGCGTTTCCGGCGAACCTGCGCAAGCAGCTGAAGGGCGCCAACTACCCCGCTCCGCACCACATCATGGCCGCCGCCGTCGAGGGCGCTCAGGTCGACTTCGACAACGCGATCGAGATCGAGGGCCGCTACTTCACCGATCTCGCCACGGGGCAGGTCGCCAAGAACATGATCCAGGCCTTCTTCTTCGACCTCCAGCAGGTCAGCGGCGACCGCGGCCGGCCCGAGGGGATCGAGCGCTTTGCTCCGCAGAAGGCGGTCGTGCTGGGCGCGGGGATGATGGGCGCCGCGATCGCCTACGTCTGCGCCAAAGCCGGCATCGAGGTCGTCCTCAAGGACGTCTCGCTCGAGGCGGCCGAGCGTGGCAAGGGCTACTCGCAGAGCCTCGTCGCGAAGGCCGTGTCGCGCGGGCGCACGAGCGAGGAGCAGGCGACGCAGCTGCTCGCCCGGATCACGCCCAGCGCCGCGGCAGCCGACGCCGCGGGCGTCGAACTCGTGATCGAGGCCGTGTTCGAGGACCCGGCCGTGAAGGCCCAGGTCTTCGCCGAGATCGAGCCGCACCTCGCGGCCGGCGCGCTGCTCGCCTCCAACACCTCGACGCTGCCGATCACCCAGCTCGCCGAGGGGGTCTCGCGCCCTGCCGACTTCATCGGGCTGCACTTCTTCAGCCCCGTCGAGAAGATGCCGCTGCTCGAGATCATCAAGGGTGAGCAGACGAGCGAGGAGACGCTCTATCGCGCCCTCGACATCGCGCGGCTGATCCGCAAGACCCCGATCGTCGTCAACGACTCGCGCGGGTTCTTCACGAGCCGCGTGATCGGGACATTCATCACCGAGGGCGTGGGGATGCTGCTGGAGGGAGTCCCGGCAGCGTCGATCGAGCAGGCATCCAGTCAAGCCGGCTACCCGGCGCCCGTGCTGCAGCTCTCCGATGAGCTGAACCTCAACCTCGCACGCAAGATTCGCGATGCGACGAAGGCGGCAGTGGAGGCCGAAGGCGGAGTCTTCGAAGACCGCGCCTCCTTCCAGGTCGTCGATCGCCTGCTCGAGGCCGGACGCGGCGGCAAGCTCGCCGGAGCCGGCTACTACGACTACGAGGACGGCAAGCGAACCGGACTCTGGAAGGGCCTCAGAGAGCTGTTCCCGGAGATGACCGACCCGTCCTCGCTGTCGCTCACCGATCTCGAGGAGCGGATGCTCTTCGCGGAGGCCCTGGAGAGCGTCAGATGCCTCGATGAGGGCGTGATCGAGTCGGTCGCCGACGCGAACATCGGCTCGATCTTCGGCATCGGCTTTCCGGGCTGGACGGGCGGAGTGCTGCAGTACATCAACGGCTACGCGGGCGGGCTGCCCGGGTTCGTCGAGCGCGCGCGGGAGCTGGCGAGCGCCTACGGTGAGCGCTTCGAGCCGCCCGCCTCGCTCGTCGAGAAGGCCGAGCGCGGCGAGGTCTACGAGGACCAGCCGGCGCTGCTGGCCGGCGTCTGAGCCGACCGATTCAGACGGGCGCGCCCTCGGAGACGCCCTCGCGGCTCACCCCCCGCCGCAGCGTCCGCCCACCGAAAGCTAGCCGGCGGCGCGGCGCGGCGCGGCTGCGCCGCGCTCCAGCCAGCGGCGCAGGCCGAGGGCGCTCGGCTGCGCAAGGGCGGTGAACGAGTAGGCGTCCGCCTGGCTCGCCGGCAGACGCCTGCGCAGGTCTTCGGTGAGGTGGGCCACGAACGCCTCCTCGCCCTCGCGCGCCCAGCGCTCATGACGATCGATCGCCGCGCGCAGCTCGGCCAGGTGCGCCACGGGGTCCTCGACGAGGCCGAAGTGTGGCAGGGCCAGGCGCTGCGCCCGCCAGCCTTCGAGCAGCTCGAGCGAGTCGCGCCACGCGTCCAGGTCGATGTCCGGCGGCGGCGTCGGCGGGATCACTACGCCCTCCGACAGGCGCACTCCGGCGACGTCGCCGGGGTAGGCCCAGCGGCTCGCCTCGTCGAGGAACGCGACGTGGTGGTCGGCGTGTCCCGGCGTCCAGGCCGCGAGGAACGCTCCGATCCGCTGACCGTCCGCGATCGTGTCCAGGTTCGCCTCGGGCACCGGGACGACGTCGCCGAGCAGGCCGTCGAAGCGCTCCTCGAACACGCGCCGGGCGCTCCTGAGCAGGCGCGCGGGATCGACCAGGTGAGGGGCGCCGCGGGGATGCACGTGCACGCGCAGCTCGGGCCAGCGTTCGACGAGCGAGCCGGCAGCGCCCGCGTGGTCGAAGTGGATGTGGGTGAGCAGCAGCCGGCGCGGGCGGCGCTCGCCGAGCCCCGCCAGCAGTTCGCCGAGGCAGGCGCTCGGTCCGCAGTCGATCAACGTGTCGCCCGTCAACCATGCGCACAGCGCCCCCGGCCGCCCGCCGTAGCGAAGGTCGATCGGCTCGGGAGGCCCTGGGTCGCTCACGGGTGGTGGGCCTTGGCGCGGGCCAGCAGGGCGAGGAAGAGCCGCTGCTGGGTCGCCGCCGGGAAGGGCACGGGCACCCCCGTGCTCATCAGCGAGACCTCCGCCGAGCCGGATACGAACCCGAGGATGTCCAGGTAGAAGGGGATCGGGATCGAGCGCACGGTGATCGACGTCGAGATGCGCAGGCCGAGACCGGCGCCCGCACCGGCGGTGGGCGGCGTGCCCTCCTGGATCGAGACCGGGCCGACCGTCGCATTGCTCAACGAGCCGTTCAGCAGCACGGCGAGGTAGTGCTTCAGGCAGCCCTTCGCGCGCACGCTCCGCAACTGCGCGAGTTCGTGCGCGGCGGGCGCCGCCGACTGCGACACGGTCACGTTCGAGCTGACGTCGAAACGCGCGATACCGACGGCGCGTTCGAAGTTGGGCGAGGCGGCTTCCGCCAACCGTCCGCTCGCGGACAGTCCCACGCAGCGCGCGAGCGCGCGTTCGGCCCGCCGCCCGTTCGCGGAGTTGTGTTCGCGCTTGGCTGCGGCATGCAGCCCGGGCACGTCGGCTGCGGTCAGGTTGACGGCGTGCGCGAACGCGAGTGCTTGGGCTCGCGTCGGCGAGGAGGCGCCGCCCGCGGCGCTCGAGGTTCGCGTCGCCGTGCCGGCGCGCGTGGTCGCGTGCTGTCCCTTGCCGCTGCAGCCGGCGATCAGCGCGCCCGCGAGCGCCGAGACGAGGATGATCGGAATCCGGCGCAACGTCAGCCCATTGTGTCAGCGCGCCGCCCGCGGCCCGGCACGAGCCGCCGACGCGCCGCCGGCCGCGCTGGTGGCGCACGCGCCAGGCGAGCCGGCGCGAGGAGCGGGCGCCGCGGTGTCGCCGCCCACGCGGGGCATTATCGTCTCTGCCCTTGTCAGAGCTCGACGGGATCCTGCATCGCGTACCCGACCGCGCCGGGCCCGCCTCGCACCGCCAGCTGACGATCTTCGTACGCCGCATCGCGACCCTCGCCGCCGTCGCGGCGGGCCTGCTGGCGCTCGGCGCGGCCGGCCTGGCCCTCAGCGAGGGTGTCGGCTACTGGTACGGCTTCCGCTGGGCGCTCGACACGTCGGCGACCGTCGGCGGATTCCCCCAGCCTCACACGACCGGCGGCCAGATCGTCCAGGTCGCGTTGACCGTGCTCGGCGTCGGTACGCTCTTCTACGCGCTCGCCACGATCACCGAGTTCTTCGTCGCGGGTCACCTCGGCGACCTCCTCGCCGCCAGGCGCATGCAGAAGATGATCGACGAGCTCACCGACCACCACATCATCTGCGGCTTCGGGCGAGTCGGGCGTCAGGTCGCGCGCGACCTCAACGCGGCGCGCGCCGACTACGTCGTGATCGACGCAGACAACGAGAACCGCCACCGTGCCCGGGCGCTCGACATCAGCTTCATCGAGGGCGATGCGGCCGAGGACGAGGTGCTGCAGCAGGCCGGGATCGCGCGCGCCCGCTCGATCATCGCCTGCGCGGACTCCGACGCCGACAACGTCTTCATCACGCTGACCGCCCGCGAGCTGCGGGGGGACATCACGATCGTCGCGCGCGCCGCGATCGAGGACACCGAAAAGAAGCTCAAGCGGGCGGGGGCGGACCGCGTGATCTCCCCGTACAAGGCGAGCGCCACCGAGATGGCACGGCTCGCGCTGCACCCGCAGCTGAGCGGCGTCGTCGACGTAGACTCCGAATACCGGCTCGAGGAGATCCTCGTGGACGAGAACTGCGAGGCCGTCGGCCAGACGATCGGCGACATCCGCGGCGACTCGATGATCGTCGGGCTGAGGCGCGGCGCCGGCTTTCAGCCCCAGCCGGCCGCCGAGACCCCGCTCCGAGCCGGTGACGTGATCCTCGCGATGGGCACCCCGACGGCGCTCGAGCGCCTCGAGGACGTCTCCGACGCGCGCTCCGCCCGCGGCTGAGCCGCGCCACGCCGCTGCCCGGCGCTCGACGCCGGCGGCGATAGCGCGCACGCCGCTGCCCGGCGCTCGACGCCGACGGCGATAGCGCGCACGCCGCCGCCCGGGCGCTCGACGACGACGGACAATAGGATGGCTCGCGTGCGGGCCCGCCACGTCCACGTCGAGCATCACTTCGCCAAGCCACCCGCGGCGATCTTCGCCTACCTCGCCGAGCACGAGCACCTCGCCGATGTCTTCGGCGCGAGGATCAAGCGGCTGCGCGACGGTGAGGGCGAGCGCAACGGCGTCGGCTCCGTTCGCGAGCTGAAGATCGGACCGCTGCCGCCGTTCGAGGAGACGGTCACCGAGTTCGTAGCTCCCGAGCGGATCGTCTACCGCATCACGAAGGGCAGCCCGCTGCGCGGGCACGTCGGCGTGATGACCTTCGCGCCGGCATCCGGCGGCACCGACTTCGTCTACGACATCCGCCTCGCCTCGCCGATCCCGGGCGTCGCACCGGTCGTGCAGGCAACGTTGACGCGCTCGATCACCGCCTCGCTGGCGAAGGTCGAGAGCGCCGCCTAGCGTCTCGCCGCGCCGCGCTACGCGCCGGTGGTCAAAACCATCCGGAAGCGGGCGTCGCCGCTCAGCATCCGCTCGTAGGCCTCGGTGGCCCGCTCGAGCGGCAGCGTCTCGATCATCGGACGCACGCCCGTAAGCACGCTGAAGGCGAGCGTGTCCTCGGAGTCGCCCGAGTGGCCCGAGGCGTGTCCGGCGATCGATTTGTCGCCGCTGATCAGCATCGCCGGCGGGAACTGCATCGGCTCCATCGCGGCACCGAGGACGACGAGCGTGCCGTGCGCTGCGAGGCCGCCGAGCGTAGCCGCCATCGCGGCCGCGCTGGTGACCGTGGCGAGCACCACGCGCGCGCCGCCGAGATTGGCCAGCTCGCGCGCCGGATCCTGCGCGGTGCTGTCGATGTAGTGGCGAGCCCCGAGTCGGCGCGCGAGCGCCTCCTTCTCGCGCCCGCGCGCGATCGCGACCGTGTCGAAGCCGAGCTTGGTCGCGAACTGGACGCCAAGATGGCCGAGGCCGCCGACACCGAGGATCGCCACGACATCGCCGCCACGCGCGCCGCTGTGGCGCAGGGCGTTGTACGTCGTCAGGCCCGCGCACAGCAGTGGGGCGGCCTCCTCGGCGGCGAGCTCGTCCGGCATCAGCGCCATCGCGCCGGCTCTCACGAGCACGTAGTCGGCATAGCCACCGTCGAAGGTGATCCCCGGGATCCCCATGTTCTCGCAGCGCAGCAGGTCGCCTCTGCGGCAGGGGTCGCAATAGCCGCAGTTGCCGCCGAACCAGCCGACGCCGACGCGCTGGCCGACTTGCCAGCCGTGCGCGTCCTCGCCGAGCGCGGCGATCACGCCGGCGATCTCGTGACCGGGGACGTGCGGGTAGGTGACGCCGGGAAAGCCGCCCTCTTTCGCGTACGAGTCGCTGTGGCAGATCCCGCACGCGTGCACACGCACGAGCGCCTCGCCGCGACCGGGAACCGGCACCTCGCGCTCGACCATCTCAAAGGGACCGCCCGCCTCGCTCACCTGCACCGCCCGCATGCTCGCCATGTCTCTGCGCTCCTCACTCGACGCTCGCTCGGATACCGCCCACCCTAGCCGCCGCTCATCGCCCGCCCCAAGTCATCTCCGCGTGCGCCTATCGTGCGGTGTTCGTGTCCCACGCGCCCTTCTCAGCAGAGCTCGTCCGCGACGAGGCCGTGCTCCGCTTTCCCTATGACGATGGGCTGCGCCAGCTGCTGCGCGCGATCCCGGGGCGGCGCTGGGATCCGCTCGAGCGCGCCTGGTGCGTCCCGCTCGGCCCCGAGCAGGCGGAGGCCCTCGCGCGGCTGTTCGCAGGGCTCCAGCGCGAGCCCGATGTGAGCGCCGAGCTCGGGCGCGCAATCGCCCGCCGCCGTGCCCGACGCCGCCGCCAGGAGTGCTTCGTGGACCTCGCCCGTCCCGACGCCGATTGGTGGTTGAGCTTCGCCACCGACGCCGCGCCCGAGCCCGTCGCCGCCCTGCTCGAGCATCCCGACGCGCGCGAGCTGCCCGCGATCGGTCGCGCGCTCGTGCCGTTCGACGATCACGCCACGGGGCTGCTCGAGCGCCTCGGCGATTCGCGCGGGCCGCTGCGCCTGAGCGAGCACGCTCGCCGCGCGCTGCTCGAGCGCTCGCGCCAGGGGCCCGACGGGCGCGACGCCACTGCGAGCGCGGCGGCCGATGCGGCCTTCCCCGCCGAGCGCCTCGACGCCGAGTTCCGCCGCGACCGACACGGCGAGCACTGGATCCTGATCACCCCTCGACACGCTCCCCTCGCCAGAGTGCTCGCTGCCCGCAGCGGCCTGCGTGCGCTCGAGGCGCCCGAAGGGGCGATCGGGCTGGCCGCCGTCGAGCGCGACGCGGAGCTGCTCGCGGAGCTGCTCGACCAGCTCGAGGACGCGGATATCGATCCGCGCGTGGCCGCCTGGCTTGCGCGCGCGAGGACCTGGCGGGGCAGCATCGAGGTGCAGGGCCCGAGCGAGGCGCCGGTGTTCCTGCTGCTCGGCGATGTCGCGCGGCTGCCGCGAGCGCTGCGCGATCGAGCCGCCACGGTCCCCGGAGGGGTCGCGGTGCCGCTGACGCTCGAGAGCTGGCGTCTGATCGAGGCGCAGCTCGAGGGCTGGATGAGCCACGCGAGCAGGCGCTGCGTCGCCGCGCTGCGCGACGGGCGGCCGCCGCCCCCGGCCGTGCTCGAACTCTCGACCGTGCACGAGCACGACAGCTTCGTGCTCGCGCCCGGGCACGACGAGAGCGTGCTCACCGGCTTCGCCCGGCTGCGCGGGGCGCTCGCGCCGCGCGCTGAGCGTCGGCGCGGCGGGGGTCGCGAGCACGCGAGCCTGACCGCGATCCGCGCCGACCCGTTCTGCGTGCCGGAGCTCGATCGCTTCCTCGCCGAGGGAGCGGTGTGGGTGACGCCGGAGGCGCTTGCGCTGCTGCAGGAGATCCGCGAGCAGCACGCGGCCGCGGTCGGACTCGTCGAGCTTTCGGCTGCAACCGAGGGCAGCCTGCGCGTGCCTGGCCTCGGCGGCGAGCTCAAGCCCTTCCAGCGCGCGGGCGTCGACTACCTGCTCGCCCAGCGGCGCGCATTCCTCGCCGACGAGCAGGGTCTCGGCAAGACGATCGAGGCACTCGCCACGCTCGAGGCCGCCGATGCCTTCCCCGCGGTCGTCGTGTGCCCGGCGAGCCTCAAGCTCAACTGGCTGCGCGAGCTGCGGCGCTGGCTGCCCTCCCGCACCGCGCAGGCGCTCGTCGGCACGGGGGCCGCCGCCGCGCTCAGCGCCGCGGACATCACCGTCGTCAACTACGACATTCTCGCGGCGCGCCTGGACGAGCTCCACCGGCTCGCGCCCCAGGCGCTCGTGATCGACGAGTCCCACTACTGCAAGAACGCCGGCGCGAAGCGCACGCAGGCCGTCCAGAGACTCGCCGCGGAGATCCCGCGCGACGGTCTCGTGCTCGCCCTGACGGGCACCCCTGTCGTCAACCGGCCGGCCGAGCTGATCTCCCAGCTGCGCATTCTCGGACGCCTCGAGGACTTCGGCTCGGGCGTCCAGTTCGGCGAGCGCTTCCGCGGCTCCGACGCGCACCTGCGCCTGCACTGGCACCTGCGTGCGCGCTGCTTCGTGCGCCGCCTGAAGGCCGACGTGCTCACCCAGCTGCCGGCGAAGACGCGTGCGGTCGTCCCGGTCGAGCTCGACAACGAGCGCGAGTACCGTCACGCCGAGCGCGACCTGATCGGGTGGCTGCGAACGCAGCCCCTCGACCTGCGCGAGCTCGACGCGAAGGTCGCCGCCGCGCTGCGCGCCGAGCGACTCGTGCGCCTCAACGCGCTCAAGGTGCTCGCGGCGCGCGGCAAGCTCCATGCCGCGCTCGCCTGGATCCACGACTTCTGCTCATCGGGCGAGCGCCTCGTCGTGTTCGCGCACCATCGCGAGATCCAGCGCGCAGTGCTCGATCACTTCCCCGCCGCGCTGCACATCCTCGGCGCCGACGGACACGCCGCGCGGGATGCGGCGCTCCAGTCCTTCCAGGGAGAGGATGCACCGGAGAACCAGCTGATCGTGTGCTCGATCGAGGCCGCCGGTCACGGGCTGACGCTGACACGCTCCTCGAACGTGATGTTCCTCGAGCTCGACTGGACGCCCGCCAAGCACGATCAGGCGGAGGACCGCTGCCATCGGATCGGCCAGCAGGACGCGGTCACGGCCTATTACCTGCTGGCGGCCGGAACGATCGACGAGACGATCTCGACGCTGCTTGAACGCAAGCGCGCTGTCATCGGCGCTGTCACCGACGGCCGCGCGGAGGACGAGGAGGCCGTCCTCGACGCGCTCGTGCGCGAGCTGCGCGGGACGCCCTACCGTCACCTGCGCGCGGTCGCCTGAGCCGGCCCGCTAGGGCTCGAGACCGAGCTCGTTCATGATGTTCCCCCATCGTTCGACGGCCCTGGCTTCGGCGTCCGTGATCTGCACTTCGATCGCCCCCGTGCGCGCGAGGGCGCCGCGCTCCGCTCCGGTCTCGTAGCGGGACAAGCGCGCCGGCAGCATGCCGATCGAGACCCACGCCGGCATGAAGCGACGGTCGAAGGCGATCGTGCTCGCGGGCAGCTGGCGGTAGCCGCCGCCGACCCATGCCGTCACGTCGGCGCACAGCGACGGCGGCGCGAGTCGCGCGAGCACGCGCAGGTTGGCGGCGTAGCCGCGCACCGCCCGCGCCAGACGGGCGTCGCGCCAGGGCAGCTGCGCCACCCCGCGCACGAAGCGCTCGAGCGCCGGGACGTCGAGGTGATAGGCGCTCAGCACCATCGCGCCGATCACCTCGTTGCTCATCTGCGTCGATTCGGCGTCCTGCGGCGATCCCGCGGCCACCGCCGGACATTCGCGGCGAACGCGTGCCAGGATCCTCAGCGGCGCCGCTTCGGCCTCGCGCAAATGGACCCTGGCGGTCTGCACGAGCGCGAGGTCCGCAGCGATGTAGGCGCGCGTGCTCGCAGCGTCCGTCGCGCTCGCGCCGGCAGCAGCCGGGAACAGGCCGAACAGCGTCAGCGCGGCGGCGGCGAGCACGCGCGGTGGGCGCAGGTGCATCGACTGAGCGTAAGCGATCGCCGGCGGCGCAAGAGTCACTAAGAAGTCGGTAAGGATGGCCGCCGGATGGGAAACCGCGGCGGCCGCGCGGGGTTCGGAGGGTATTGTCTGCCGCTCGGTTCCCGTCGGCCCCGGGGGGTCGCAGTGACGGCGGGAATCGACAGACGTCAGGCTGCCGCCCGGGTCGCCCACTCCGCTGCTCCCTGCCCTCACGCACATGCGCAACCGATACATCGCCCTGCTGGTCGTGGCGCTCGCATGGATCGCCGCCGCGATCGCGATCGGCTCGCCCACGCTCGAACTGTTCGGGTCGGGCGCCAACAGCAGCGCGAGCAACGTCTCGCCCGCGTGCCTGCCGGCGACGCTCGAACACAGCATGAGCCTCGCGAGTGCCGGCGTCGAGGTCTCGCCCGGGCCCGAAACCGCCACCGCCAACCCCGCCACCGCGATCAGCTTCCTCGGCACGAACGTCGCGCGGATCCGAGGAGTGTCGGTCGTCGGCTCCAGATCAGGCGCCCACCACGGTCGCCTGCGCGCGTACTCACAGGCCGACGGGGCCAGCTTCGTGCCGGACGCGCCGTTCGAGGCCGGCGAGCAGGTTCGCGTGCGTGCGGTGATCGGGCCCGGCGCCGGCGGCAAGCCGATCGCCTACGCCTTCCGCGTCGATACGCCCTATCCGACGGCGAACGTCGCGGAGTTCCCGAATCCGCAGGCTGATCCGGCCGACTACGAGAGCTTCTACACGCTGCCCGGCGTGCAGGCGCCGATCCTCACCGTCACCGTGCCCGACCGCGATCCCGCGGGCGGCGACATCCTCACCACCAACGGACCGGGCCCCGGCCAGTACGGCCCCTTGATCTATGCGCCCGACGGGCGCCTGGTGTGGTTTCAGAAGCTGTCGGGCGGCGAAACGGCGGAGAACCTGAGCGAGCAGTCCTACGAGGGGCAGCCCGCCCTGACCTGGTGGAGGGGACGAGTGCTCGCATTGGGCTTCGGCCAGGGCGAAGACGTCGTCATGAACTCCCGCTATGAGACCGTCGCGCGGGTCGCCGGCGGCAACGGCCTGAAGGCGGACCTGCACGAGTTCCAACTCGCCCCCCACGACGTCGCCTACGTCACCGCCTACAACCCCATCCGCTGCGACCTCAGGCCGGTCAAAGGAGCGGCGGACGGAGCGATCGTCGACACCGCGATCCAGCAGGTCGACATCGCGACCGGCCTCGTGCGCTGGGAATGGCACAGCCTCGACCACGTCGCCGCCGCGGAGTCGGAAGTCGAAGCGCCCGGCGACACTACCCCGTGGGACTACTTCCACCTCAACTCGATCGATCTCGAGCCGGGCGGCAACCTGCTGATCTCGGCGCGCAGCACGTGGGCGGGCTATCAGCTCGACGGCGCCAGCGGCAAGGTGCGCTGGCGTCTCGGCGGCAACAGGAGCTCGTTCAAGATGGGCCCGGGCACGCAGATGGCCTGGCAGCACGACGCGCGCCTGCTCGCAGACGGCGAGATCACCTTCTTCGATGACGGCTCAAACCCGCCGATCCACCACCAGTCGCGCGGCCTGCGCATCAAGCTCGACCTGAAGACCCATGAAGCCCGTCTCGCGTCGGTCTTCACCCATGCCAACCCCCCGCTGCTCGCCGCCAGCCAGGGCAACATGCAGACGCTCAGCGACGGGAACACCCTGATCGGTTACGGGGGAGTGCCGGCGATCAGCGAGTTCGCCAGCTCCGGCACGCTGCTGTTCGATGCGCACCAGCCCTTCGACATGTCCTTCTATCGCGCCTTCCGCTTCCCCTGGAGCGCCCGGCCGTTGACTCCGCCGGCGGTGCTCGCCAGCCTCAACAACACCGGCGAAGAGACGATCGTGCACGCGAGTTGGAACGGCGCGACCGAGGTCTCCTCCTGGCGTGTGCTCGCCGGCGAGCAGGCCGGTTCGCTCGGTCAGCGGGCGGCGATCCCAGCGACCGGCTTCGAGAGCTCGACGACGGTGCCCGCGAAGTACGCGTATGCGGCGGTGCAGGCGCTCGACCGAGCCGGCCGCGTGCTCGCCACGTCTCCCACGACGCGCGTCCTCAGCTACGCCGCCGCGCTGGCGAGCTCCGGACGGTCGGGATGAGTCCCGTCCGCGTCCCGCGCGTGCGGCCTAGTCGGACGGTGGGGATCAGTCCCGTCCGCGCCCGCCGCGCGCGGCCTAGTAGGCCGGTTTGGACTTGTGCTTGTGCGTCGTCGTCGTGCTCGTCGGAGTGCTGCTCGTCGAGCTCGTCGGGGTGCTGCTGCTCGTCGTCGTCGTGGCGGGCGAGCTGCTGCCGCCGCCGCATGCCGCCAACACGAAGGTGCTCGCCAGGACGGCCACTAGCGTTAGCATGGCGGTCAGTGGCGTTCTTCTCATGTGGCGCGTTCCAATCGTCATTCGAGGGCTCGGGCGCCCACACTACCAGGGCCCCGGCGCGCGAATCGCAGTTCGGTGGGGCCGCATGAGCGTCGAGGTGACGGCGAGCCCGGGCGCGGCAGAGACGGCTCCCGCGGAGGGCAACCGGGGCTCGGGATCGCGGTGGCTGCTGGCCGTGTGCTGCGTCGCCCAGTTCATGGTCATCCTCGATCTGAGCATCGTCAACGTCGCGCTGCCCTCAATCCAGTCGGACCTCGGCTTCTCCTCTCCCGACCTGCAGTGGGTGGTGGACGCCTACGCGATCACGTTCGCCGGCTTCCTGATGTTCGGCGGTCGCGCGGCCGACCACCTCGGTCAGCGCAGGACGTTCGTCGCCGCGCTCGTCCTCTTCGGGCTGGCGTCGCTGGCGGGCGGCGCGGCCAGCGGCCAGGGGATGCTCGTGGGCGCACGGGCGATCCAGGGACTGGCCGGCGCCCTGATGGCGGCGTGCTCGCTGGCGATCATCACCGCATCGTTCCCGCCCGGCCCCAAGCTTCACCGCGCGATCGGCACCTGGGCGGCGATGAACGGGCTGGGCGGGGCGGCCGGAGTACTGCTCGGCGGCGTCATCACCGAAGTGCTCAGCTGGCGCTGGGTGCTGCTGATAAACCCGCCGATCGCGATCGCCGCCGCACTCGTCGCGTACGCGATCGTGAGCGAGCGCCGCCGCGCAGAGGATGGCGCGAGCTTCGACCTGGCCGGTGCGCTGACGCTGACGATCGGCCAGATGGTGCTCGTCTACGGGGTCGTGGAAGCCGGCCTGAAGGGGTGGGACACGTTTGCCGCACTCGGTCCGATCGTGCTCGGCGCGGTCCTGCTCGTGGTGTTCGGCGTGATCGAGACGCGGGTCGCCTCGGCGCCGCTGATCCCGTTCAAGGAGCTGACCAAGACGCTGCGCGCCGCCAACAACATCGTCCTGCTGTTCAGCGCCGCGCTGTTCCCGATGTGGTTCATCAGCTCCCTGTACCTGCAGCAGGTGCTCGGCCTCTCGCCGCTGCACACCGGCCTGATATTCCTGCCGATGACGCTCATGATCATGCTCGTCGCCTCGCGCGCGGGCAAGCTCGTCAGCCACTTCGGCGTGCGTCCTGTGCTCGGGAGCGGCCTGATCATGCTGACCGCGGGGCTGCTGCTGTTCACGAGAATTGGCACGGGCGGCAGCCCGATCGTCTACGTGATGATCCCCGGGCTGCTCACGGCGGCAGGCATCGCGATGTCGATCGTCCCATCCACGATCGCCGCCACCCAGGGCGCCAAGGAGGGCCAGGCCGGCCTCGCCTCGGGGCTCGTCAACACCTCGCGCCAGATCGGCGGGGGGCTCGGGCTCGCGGTTCTGATCACGCTGGCGACCCAGCGCAGCTCGCACCTGCTCGGCACCGGACAGCAGGTCTCGCAGGCGCTGACCCATGGCTTTCAGCTTGCCTACCTGATCGGCGCGGGTCTGGCGGCGGTGGCCGCCGTGATGACGTTCGCGTTGCTGCCGAAGCCCGCAGCCGATCTGAGCGCTGCCGTCCGGCGCCTGGCGCTCGCGATCGGCGCGGTGCTCGCCGTCTTCCTCGCGCTCACGGTCGCGCTCGCCGGATCGCACGCGGCCCCGATCGGGGCGTACACGACCAACGGCGCGTACACCTTCGCGAGCGCTCCTTCACTGCATCCGCCGGCGATCCGCGTCACGCAGCGCGCGCCTACCGGGCAGCTCGCGCCCGGCTACATCTTCACCACGGGCTTCTACGATCTCAACGAACCGCCGATCGTGGGGCAGAGCGGTCCGCTGATCCTCGACAACGATCTCCAGCCCGTCTGGTTCGAGCCGGTGCCCGAACGTGTCGCCGCCGCCAACCTGAGCCTGCAGACCTACGAGGGTAAACCGGTGCTGTCCTGGTGGCAGGGCCGTGTGACGAACACGGGGGCGACTGAAACCGGCGAGGACGTCGTCGTGGACCAGCACTACCAACCGATCGCGAGGCTGAAGGCCACGGGCGGCTGGGTCCTCACGCTTCACGAGCTCGCGATCAGCGGCGAAGACATCTGGGTGAGCGCCAACAAGAACATCCCCAGGAACCTGTCGAAGTACGGCGGCGCTTACAACGGCGCGCTGATCGACTCGGCGGTGCAGGAGTACAACCTCAAGACCGGCAAGCTGATCCGCAGCTGGGACGCGCTCGATCACATCCCGTTGAGCGAGGCCCAGGCCTCGCTGCCGACCAACGGGTTCCCCTGGGACGCCTACCACATCAACTCGATCGAGTTGACCGGCAACGGGAAGTTCCTGGTCTCGATGCGCAACACCTGGGCCGCATACCTCGTCGACGTCGCCACCGGCAGGATCGAGTGGACGCTCGGCGGGAGGGACTCGAGCTTCAAGTTCGGCTCGGGGGCCGCCTTCCAGTGGCAGCACGACGTGAGGCTCACGAACGGCTCGACGGTGACCATGTTCGACGACCACTGCTGCCAGCTGACCGGTGGAGGCACGTCCGTCGCAGCGACGGGACCATCGCGCGGGCTCGTGCTCAGGTTGGACTCCTCCGCACGCACGGCCAGCCTCGTGGCCCAGTACCCCGGCGACGGCAAGTTCGAATCCGAATACATGGGCGATACGCAGCTGCTCGCGAACGGCAACGTGTTCGTCGGCTGGGGCTCAGAACCGTACTTCTCCGAGTACAGCCGCTCCGGCAAGCTGCTGCTCGAGGGAGAGCTGCCGGGAGCCAACCTCACCTATCGCGCGACGCTCGGAAAGTGGGTCGGCCTGCCGCTCACCTCGCCCGCCGGCGCCGCTCGCCGCGGAGGCGGGAAGACGACCGTGTACGCGAGTTGGAACGGGGCCACCGAGGTCGCCTCCTGGCGGGTGCTGGGCGAATCCGCCGCGGGCCGGCTGGCGGCCCTGAAGACGACGCCGAAGTCCGGCTTCGAGACGGCCGTCGAAGTGCCGGGGAGCTACACGCGCTTCAAGCTCGAGGCGCTCGATGTCAACGGCCGCGCAATCGGAGCCTCCCGCGCCTTCGAACTGTAGGTTCATTCCTCTGATGCCGCTCAGGATCACATCCTCCTGCCTCGCCGTCCCGCTGCTCGCCGGCGCGCTGGCCGCGTGCGGCAGCGCTTCGAACGCCAGCACCGGACTCGCAGACGGCGTCTCCGCGCGCATCGCCGCGGCCAACCCCGTCGCCGTCTCACCACAGCCGGGCACGCCCGACGCGTCGCCGCGCACGCAGATCAGCTTCCTCGGCACGAGCGCCACGACGGTCTCCTCGGTGCACGTGGTGGGCTCGCGCAGCGGCACGCACGCGGGTGTCCTGCGCGCCTACTCGACCGGCACCGGCGAGAGCTTCATCGTGAGCCACCCCTTCACGGCCGGCGAGCGGGTGAGCGTCACGGCGAAGATCGGCGGTGCGGCCGCCGGCACCGCGAAGACGAGCTTCACGGTCGCCCGTCAGGCGCCGATCGCCCAGAAGGAGTTCCCCACCAACCCCGGCGATCCGCGCGCGGTGCAGCACTACGCCACCGCGCCGACCCTGACGCCCTCGAGCGTGCGCATCACCACGGCGGCGAAGCCCGGGGCGAGTCCCGGCGACTTCTTCCTGGCCCCCTACCAGGGCGACGGAGCGCCCGGGCCGATGATCGTCGATCAGGCCGGCGCGCTCGTGTGGTTTCGCCCGCTGCCCGCGGGCCAGAGCGCCACGAACTTCCAGGTGCAGAGCTACGCGGGCAAACAGGTGTTGACCTGGTGGCAGGGCCGCATCCTGCAGCTCGGATTCGGCCAGGGCGAAGACGTGCTGTACAACAGCTCCTACCAGCGGGTAGCGAGCGTGCGCGCCGGCAACGGCTACAAGGCGGACCTGCACGAGCTTCGTCTCACACCCCAGGGAACCGCCTGGATCGACATCTTCGATCCGGTCGAGATGAACCTCTCCCACCTCCACGGATCGGCCACCGGGGTGCTCACCGACTCCGTCGTCCAGGAGGTGGACATCAAGACCGGACTGGTGATGTGGGAGTGGCACACGCTCGGGCACATCCCACCGAGCGACTCGCACAACCCTGTCCCGCACAGCTATCCGTGGGACTACGCCCACCTCAACTCGGCCGACCCCGGCTCGGCCGGCGACGTGCTGGTGTCGGTCCGCAACACGTGGACGCTGTACGACGTCGACATCCAGACCGGCGCGGTGCGCTGGCGCCTGGGCGGCTCGCACAGCAGCTTCACGCCGGGCGCCGGGACCCGCTTCTACTGGCA
>DASZNB010000103.1:0-5943 GCA_035551395.1 Solirubrobacteraceae bacterium
CGCCTCGCCCTTTCTGCTGCGCGAAGCGGTCGACAAGGGCATCCTCCACCGCAACCTGACGCTGCTGTCGTGGCTCGTCGGCGGGATGATCGCGCTGGCGATCATCAACGGCGTCATCAGCGTCGCGCAGACCTGGATCTCCAACCAGGTCGGCCAGCGCGTGATGCACGATCTGCGCGCCGCGGTGTATGCGCACCTGCAGCGCATGTCGCTGGCCTTCTTCACGCGCACCCGCTCGGGCGAGGTGCAGGCGCGGATCGCCTACGACATCGGCGGTATCGACGACGTCGTGACGAGCACCGCGACCTCGACCGTCTCGACCGTCGCCACCGTCGCCGCGACCGTCGTGGCGATGTTCGCGCTCGACTGGCGCCTGACGCTCTTCTCGCTGTTCCTGCTGCCGTTCTTCGTCTGGCTGACGCGTCGTGTCGGCAACGAGCGCCGGCGGATCCAGTCGGTGCGCCAGGGCCGCCTCGCCGACATGTCGACGCTCGTCGAGGAGTCGCTGTCGGTGTCGGGGATCCTGCTCGGCAAGACGATGGGGCGCTCGCACGAGCTCGTCGAGCGCTTCTCGACGGAGTCGAGCGAACTCGCCGACCTGGAGGTGCGCGCGCGGATGGCCGGGCGCTGGCGGATGGCGTCCGTGCAGATGAGCTTCGCGATCATGCCCGCCGCCGTCTACTGGTTCGCGGGCTACAGCATCGCCCACGGCAGCACCGCGATCTCGATCGGCACGATCGTCGCGTTCACGACGCTGCAGACGCGCCTGCTCTTTCCGATGCAGCAGCTGCTCTCCGTCGGCCTCGAAGTGCAGACATCGCTGGCGCTGTTCGGGCGCATCTTCGAGTACCTCGACCTGCCGATCGACATCGTCGAGCGTCCCGGCGCTCGCGCGCTGCACGGCGTCCGCGGCGAGGTCAGCCTCGAGGACGTGTGGTTTCGCTACACGCCCGATGCCCCCTGGACGCTGCGCGAGATCGCCGCCGAGATCCCGGCCGGGACGCGCACCGCGCTGGTCGGCGAGACGGGCTCGGGGAAGACGACGCTGGCCTATCTCGTCGCGCGCCTGTACGAGCCCCAGCGCGGCCGCGTGGCGATCGACGGCGTCGACATCCGCGACATGACCCTCGACTCGCTCGCCGCCACCGTTGGCCTCGTCTCGCAGGAGACCTACCTGTTTCACGCGTCGATTCGCGAGAACCTGCGCTTCGCCTGTCCCGAGGCGACCGACGCGGACATCGAAGACGCCGCGCGCGCCGCCCAGATCCACGCGCTGATCGCCGGCCTGCCCGCCGGTTACGACACGCAGGTGGGCGAGCGCGGCTACCGCTTCTCCGGCGGCGAGAAGCAGCGCATCGCGATCGCGCGCACCGTTCTGCGCAACCCCCCCGTGCTGCTGCTCGACGAGGCCACCTCAGCGCTCGACACCGAGACCGAGCGCGCCGTGCAGCTCGCGCTCGACGACCTCTCGCGCGGACGCACGACGATCGCGATCGCCCACCGCCTGTCGACGCTCCGCGACGCAGATCAGATCCTCGTGCTCGACGGCGGGCGCATCGTCGAGCGCGGCACGCATGAGCAGCTGCTCGACCAGGGCGGCAGGTACGCGGCACTGCTGAGCGGAGCAGCCGTCACCGAGGACCCGCTCGCCGCCGCCTCGCGCGCCGCGCCGGCTTGAACCGCGCTAGGCCCGCGCGGCGAGCTCCGCGATCACGCGCGAGAGCTGGCCGCCCTGCCACGCGATCGGCGAGCGCGCCGGAGGACCGGCCTCCTCGACGAGCAGTCGCGCGGCTGGGATCCGCTGGGCGTAGCGCTCGGCGACGGCGAGCGGATGGCCCGGGTCGGCCTCGTCGCGGCTGGCGACGACGACGCTCGGGACGGCGATCGCCTCGAGCTCCTCCAGGTGCTCGAAGGGGCGCGAGCGGGGCACCGCTTCGAGCGCATCCGCGACCGCCGCCGGATGCTCGTGTGCGGCGAGGCGCTGACGCAGCACCGTCTCGACGGTCGCCCGCCACGCCGGCGGAACCGCGGCTAGGTCATATGCAGCGACGAAGCCCTCGACGCCCCCCTCGCGCAGCCCGCGCGCGAGCGCGTCCCAGTCGGCGAGCGATTCGCCTCCGCGCGGCGAGCTGGGGTCGAACGACGGTGTGATCAGGACGAGTCCGGCGATGCGCTCGGGGCGCGTGAGCGCGAGGCGCAGCGCCGTGTGCGCGCCCATCGACGCGCCGGCCAGGACCGCCCGCTCGAGATCGAGTGCGTCGAGCACGGCCTCGAGGTCCCCGGCGAGCAGCTCGTAGCCGTACGCGCCTGCCTCCGGCGCCGGTGACGAGCGCCCGTGCCCGCGCGCGTCGTAGGCGATCACGCGATGCCCCGAACGCTCGAGCGCGCGCGAGCCCATCACGACGTAGCGGCGCGTCGCCGTGAGGCCGTGCAGCAGGACGATCGCCGGCCCCTCCCCCGCGCTCTCGCCCGACAGGGTCACCTCGCCCGCGGCGATCGTCAGTGGGACGGCGGCGTCGGGCACGCCTGCAGGTCTAGCACGCGCCATTCGTAGGTGAAGCGATCGGTCCAGCAGGCGCGGTCCCGCGACGAGCCGATCGGCGCTGCGCGCCTACGCGTGGACCGCAGCGTGCTCGGCGATCAGCTCGGCCGCGCGCTCGGGCTGCTCCCAGAAGAACAGATGACCGACCCCGTCGAGGATCTCCAGGCGCGCGCCGGGGATCCGCGAGGCGATCAGGCGGCCGTTGCCCACCGGCAGCATCTCGTCCTCGGTGCCATGGATGACGAGCGTGGGCATGCTCAGGCCGGCCAGGCGGGCGCGGGTGTCCTGCGCCATGCAGGCCTGCGCCTGGGCCATCACGACGGGCACGGCCACGGCGTACTCCTCGGCGACCGCGAGGAAGCGCTCGTAGGCTGCGGCGTCGTCGACGAGCCCAGCGGAAACGTTGATCTCCCAGCCCACCCGCAGGGCCCGCGGGCGATCACCCGACATCATCGCCTCGGTCAGGCGCTGCATCACCTCCGGGGCCGTGAGGCTCGAGCCCTCGCCACCGCAGTAGGTGCAGCCGAGTGTGAGCGTGCGCACGAGCTCGGGTTGCTCGAGGGCGAGCTCCTGGGCGACCATCCCGCCCATCGAGATGCCTAGCACGTGCGCCGAATCGAGCTCGATTGCGCCGAGCAGCCCGGCGGCGTCTGCGGCCATCTGCGCGATCGTCACCGAGCCCTCCAGCCGGGAGCTGCGTCCCACACCGCGATGGTCATAGACGATCACCTCGAAGTGCTCGCGCAGCGCCGCCAGGAACGGCTCGCCCCAATGCAGGGCGGTGCCGCTCATGCCCATGATCGCGAGCAGCGGCGGACCGGCGCCGCTGCGCTCGAAGTCGAGCTCTATCTCCCCCACCCGCACGAGGCTCATCCCCCGCGCATACTACCGCCGCGGTCGTGCCGCTCGCGCGGGCGAGCGAGCGCCGCGTGCCGCTAGACCGGCAGCGCGAGCTGCCCCGCCTGCACCTCCGCGTCCGCGTCGCTGCGCTCGGCGCCGGAGGGTGCCGAGGGTGCGAGACCCGCGACGCGCACGCCGAGCAGGCGCACGGGCCTCGCCGGCGCGTAGCGCTCGAGCAGCCTGAGGGCTTGGCGGGTGATCAGCTCCACGTCGCACGTCGGCTCGGCGAGCGTGCGCGCGCGGGTGACGGTCGTGAAGTCCGCGAGGCGCACCTTGATGGCGATCGTGCGCCCGCTGCGACCGTGCGCCTGAAGGCTCGCTCCGAGCTCGCCCGCCATCGTGGCGAGTGCCTGCTCGAGCTCGGCGGGCTCCGAGATGTCGCGGTCGAAGGTGCGCTCGCGCGACTCCGAGACGACCTTGCGGGCGGCGCCCACCTCGCCGTCGTGTTCGAAGCGCGCGCGGCGGCGCAGCTCGCGCCCGAGATTGGCGCCGAAGCGCTTGACCAGCAGCTGCTCGGGCGCGGATGCGAGCGCACCCAGCGAGCTCAGGCCGAGCTCGCCCAGGCGTGCCTGGGTCTTCGGCCCGATTCCCGGCACGAGCCCCGGCGGCGAAGCGGCGAAGCGAGTACACGCTTCGGCGCGCGTGAGCGCGAGGAAGCCTGCGGGCTTCTCGGCGTCGGATGCGACCTTCGCGACGAGCTTGTTCGGGCCGATCCCCACCGAGCAGGTCAGCTCGGTGGCCGCGCTGATCTCGGCGACGAGGCGGCGCATCGCGGCGCGCGGCGAGAACAGCCCCGCGAGGTCGAGATAGGCCTCGTCGAGTCCCACCACCTCGACACGATCGACGTGCGCTCGGAGCATCTCCATGATCCGCGCGGACGCGCTGCGGTAGGCGGGGAAGTCCGGTGCCAGGAAGACGGCGTCCGGACACAGACGCCGCGCGCGCGCCGCCGGCATCGCCGAGCCGACGCCGTATCGGCGGGCCTCGTAGCTCGCGGTCGTCACGACGGCGCGCGGGCCCGATCCCGATACGACGACGGGCCTGCCGCGCAGCCCGGGATGGCGCAGCAGCTCCACCGAGACGTAGAAGGCGTCGGCGTCGAGATGCGCGACGCGGAGCTCTGAGGGATGACTCGCCTGCAACCGACCTATTGAACCGGGTATGGCGGCGGCGGTCCCCAATGATCCCGCTCTGCACCCCCGAGTGGTCCATGTAGATCGCGTAGCCGAGCGCGAGCAGCGCCAGCGCTCCGAGCACGGGGAACCTCCAGCGGCGGTGTCGCTCGAGCACGTGCCCGGCCGCCGGGTAGAACACGGGTGCGGCGAGAAGGATCATGCCGCGGCCAACAGGCGAGCAGCTCGGGCAAGCGCGCCAGATTATCGAGGGAGCGCGCGAATCGGCCAGCAGCTAGGCTTGCGCGACCGGCCATGGACCTCACGTTCAGCCCACAGGAGACCGCCTTTCGCGACGAGCTGCGCAGCTGGCTGACCGCGAACCAGCCCGACCCTGAGCCCGCGGACGGCGGCGACGACGCCCACTACGCATGGCGGCGCGACTGGCAGCGCCGGCTCTACGATGCCGGCTGGGCCGCGCCCGCCTGGCCGACGGAGTACGGCGGCCGCGGCGCCACGCTGACCGAGTCGGCGATCTACTTCGAAGAGATCGGCCGCGCGCGCGTGCCCTTCGCCGCCAACACGCTCGGCCTGCTGCTGGGAGGCCCGACGCTGATGGTGTGGGGCACGCCAGAGCAGAAGGAGCGCTACCTCCCGCCGATCCTCTCCGCCGAGGAGATCTGGTGCCAGGGCTTCTCCGAGCCCGACGCCGGCTCGGATCTGGCCGCGCTGAAGACGCGCGCGGTGAAGGACGGCGAGGAGTGGGTCGTGACGGGGCAGAAGGTGTGGACGAGCGGCGCGCAGTACTCGAAGTGGTGCATGCTCGTCGCGCGCACCGACTCCGAGGCCGCCAAGCACAAGGGCCTCACTTACTTCCTCAGGGACATGGAGCAGGACGCCGTGCAGGTGCGTCCGCTGCGCCAGATCACCGGCGAGGCGGAGTTCAACGAGCTGTTCATCGAGGAGGCGAGGATCCCCGACGCGAACATCGTCGGCGGGGTCGGCAACGGCTGGAAGGTCGCGCTGACGACGCTGATGAACGAGCGCGCCGGGCTCGGCTTCGCGCTGCAGATCCGCCTGCGCCAGCTGCTCGACGATCTGATCGCCAAGGCCGCCGGACGCGGCGTGCTCGAGGAGTTCGGCGACGCGCTCGCGGAGCTGCACGTGCGCTGTGAGTCGATCCGCCTGCTCGCGTGGAAGGGCCTGACCGACACCGAGCGTTACGGCCAGCCCGGCCCGGAGGGGTCGCTGGTGAAGTGGCTGTGGGCCGACGTCAACCAGGATCTGACCACGCTCGCGATGGACATCCGCGGCCCGCGCGCGCAGCTGGTCGACGACACCTGGACCTACCGCTTCCTGCGCGCCCGGGCGAACTCGATCGAGGGCGGG
>DASZNB010000104.1:0-4255 GCA_035551395.1 Solirubrobacteraceae bacterium
ATCTCGATGGCACCTACGACGCGGTCATCACCGACCCGCCGTATTACGACAACATCTCCTACGCCGACCTATCGGACTTCTTCTACGTCTGGCTGAAGCGGTCGTTGCACGGCATCGCCGGCGACGACGTGATCGGGGGCAACCTGACGCCTAAGCGTCGAGAGGTGATCGTCGCCCCGTACCGATTCGACGGCGACAAAGACGCCGCGCGGCGCTTTTATGAGGAGGGGATGGCTGCCGCCTTTGCGGAGGCATACCGCGTCCTCAAGCCCGGCGCGCCATTGGTCTGCGTGTACGCGCATAAGACGACGCTCGGCTGGGCCACGCTCGTGGAGGCGCTCCGGCGGTCGGGATTCACCATCACCGAGGCGTGGCCGCTGGACACGGAGATGACGAGTGCCCTCAAGAAGGGAGTCGCATCCCTCGCCTCGTCAATCTTCCTGGTCGCGCGCAAGCGCGACAGCGCCGCCGTTGGGGCCAGCGACGAGGTTCAGCGTCAGCTCGACGTTGTGATTGCCGAGCGGCTGGATCGGCTGATCGCCGCAGGCGTATCTGGCTCGGATCTTGTCATCGCCACGATGGGCGCCGGCTTGGCCCCGTTCACCGGTTACGCGTCGGTGGAGCTGCCCAACGGCGAGGCACTACCCGCCGACCGATTCCTGGGGATGGTGCAGAGTCAGGTGCTGGGCGCGATCCTGGCCAAGGTCCACGGCCTCGGCGACGGCGTCGGGGGTCTGGACGCCGCGACGCGCTACTACGTGATGTCGCGCTTTTCCTACGGTTACGCCGACGTCGATTTCGACGAGGCGAACAACCTCGCGCGTAGCGTCGGAATCGAACTTGGCAATGGGCTCAGTCGCGGGCGCCTCCCGCTAGCCGAGATCACCAAGAGGGCCGTGCACCTTCGCAACTTCGAGGAGCGCGGCGAGGACCCCGAGATGGGGCTCGACGGTGCGCGCCTCATAGACGTTCTGCACGGCCTGCTGTGGCGCGCGAACCACCGGCGCTCCGAGGTGCGCCCGTACCTCGACCAGACCCGCCCGGATCCGCAGGCGCTGCGGCTCGTGACCCAAGCGCTCCAGGGTCCCGCGCTGCGCGGCGAGAATGAATCCAAACCCGCCGAGGCTCAGGCCTGCGAGCGCCTCCTGGGCTCCTGGCGCACGCTCGTCGAAGAGAACCTGTTCACCCGCTGATGCGCCGGCAAATCCCAAGGTCCAGCACCTCATGACCACCGCTTATCGCCTCGCGCCGTGGCCCGAGGTCGTCCGCCCGCACCGTGACGTCGCCAGCGGCGATGTCGCCCTTGGAACCTACGCCGCCAACCTCGCCTCGGCGGCGCTCGCGGGCGAGGGCCCGGCGGTCTACGTCGACGCTGAGGCGTTCTTCGCCGCCACCTATTTCACGCGAGCTATGCGCGGCCTCCTCGGCGATGTCTTCTCCCGTCTGGACGGTGAGCCCGGAGATCGCGTCGTGCAGCTGCGCACGCCGTTCGGCGGCGGCAAGACGCACTCGTTGCTCGCGCTCTATCACCTCGCCCGCCACCGCGGCTCGGCCGCGAGAGTGCCGGAACTCGATGGGGTGCCCGATCCCGGGCCAGTGCGCACTGCGATCTTGTCGGGCGAATATCTGGATCCCCAACGTGGGCGCGCGGTCGACAGGCGGAGCATCTCCACGCTGTGGGGCGAGCTGGCGTACCAGCTCGGCGGCTGGGAGGCCTACGACGCGCTGCTCGTCGACGGCGACGAGGGCGTGCCGCCCGGCGGCGAGCTGCTCGCGCGGCTGCTCGGTGACGAGCCGTCGCTGCTGCTCCTCGATGAGGTCCTGATCTACGTCGTCAAGGCGCGCGCGCTGCGCCGCGGCGACACGAACGCCGGCCAGCAGGCGCTCCTGTTCGTCCAGAACCTCACCGAAGCGGTCAACCAGCGTCCGCGCTCGGCGATGGTCTACTCGCTGCAGGCGAGCGTCGGCGAGGCGGTCGGCGAGGAGGCGCTGCTCTCCCAGCTCGAGAAGATCGCCGGCCGCATCGACACGCGGCGGGAACCGGTGTCCGGCGACGAGGTGCTGCGCGTCGTGCAGCGCCGGCTCTTCGAGGACGTCGGGCCCGAGGGCGTGCGCCGCGAGGTGGCACGCGCCTACGCTGAGCAGCTCCGCGGCCACCTGGAGGCGACCGCCGAGACCGATGGTGATCGCGTCGAGGCTCGTCAGGCGGGCGACCGGCTCGAGCAGCGTGTCGCCGACGCCTATCCCTTCCACCCCGAGTTGATCGACCTGATGAACCACCGTTGGGGGGCGCTGCCGACCTACCAGCGCACCCGAGGGGCCCTGCAGTTTCTCGCCCGGGTCGTCCACAGCCTGTGGGCGTCCCGTGGGGAAGCGGCGCCGCAGGCGCTCATCGGGCCGGGCGACGTCGACCTGGCCGACGAGTCGGTGCGCGAGGCGTTCCTCGAGCAGGTCGGCGAGGCCAACCAGTACAGGTCGGTCATCGAGGCCGACTTCCTCACCGGCGACGCGGGCACCAAGCGGATCGACGAGCGCATCGGCCGCGAAGCGCCGGCGCTCGAGCGCCTGCGGGTGGGCACACGCGTCGCGACCTCGATCATGCTGCTGTCGTTCGGCGGTCAGCGCGAGGACCAGCGCGGCGCGCTCGAGCGCGAGGTCGTCAAGGCGACGCTCGTTCCGAGCCTGGACGCCAACAACGTGCGCGAGGCGCTGCGCGACATGGAGCGCGAGGCGCTGCTGTACCTGCACCACCGCAGCGCCCGTTACCGCTTCGACACTGTCGCCAACATCAACAGCCTGATCCGCGGCGAGCGCGAGGGCCTCAGCGTCGAGGAGGTGCTCGCGCGCGTGCGCGTGGAGCTCGAACGCGGTCTGCAGCAGGGCGCCGATCGCCACGAGATCGTTGTCTGGCCCGACGCGTCGGCGCAGGTGCGCGACGACGGCGGCCGGTTCCGCATCGTCTACCTGCCGCCCGACTGGAGCCCCGCGAGCATGCCGCTCGGCGCCGCGGTGCTCACGCACGGCACCGCACAGCGCCTCTACCGCAACAGCCTGGCCTTCGCCCGGCCGGTTGCAGCGACCTTCGACGCGGCCCGGCAGGCCGCGCGCACCCTGATGGCGATCGAGCGGCTGCTCGCGTCGGGGCGCGTAACGCTTACCCGCGAGCAGCGCGACGACCTCAGCGAGCGCACCAACGACGCCCGCCGGGAGATCGCCGGCACCATCCCGGGTGCCTACGATGCCGTGCTCGTGGCGCGCGGTCCGGGCGAGAACGGCGAGATCGCCTTCGACACCGTCGACCTCGCCACCGTGTTGAGCGCAGGGCGCGGGTTGCACCAGCGCGTCCACGACGCGCTCGAGATGGTCGTCTTCGACCGGCTCACCGCCTCTAAGCTGGCCGCCATCGCCCGTCTCGACGAGAACGGGTTCGCGTGGTGCGAACGGCTGGCCGATGACTTCTTCCGCTTCTTCGAGCGGCCCAAGCTCTGGTCCAGTGACGTCGTCGGCGCGGCAATCGCCGACGGCGTATCCAACGGCGTCTTCGCCTACGCCACGGGCGCGCGCGAGGTAGACGGCCGAATCACCCTCGAGAGCCCCGTCGCGCTGCGACTCCACACAGCGATGCGCGCCGAGGCGGTCGATCTCGGCCCGAGCGCCGTATTGCTCTCGCTCTCGGCCGCGGAGGCACTGCGTCCTGCGACCGCAGAGCCGGGTGCCGGCGACGGGGCTCCACAGCCGCCCCTTACACCGGAGCCCGCTACGCCTGAGGTGCCGCCGCTCACCGGAACGGCGTCGGTGGTTCACATCGAGGTGCGTGCCACAGAAGACGACCTTCATACCTTGCAGCGCGCGCTAAGCGCGCTGCGCGATCTGGTGCGCCCGGGACACCTACAGATCGCTATGACGGTCGCCGCCTCGACCGACGGATCGCCGATCGACAAGGTCGCGTTCGCGAACCGCGTCCAGGAGCCTCTCGATGAGGATCCCGACGTCGAGGTGATCGCGGTGCGCTGGGAGGACGAGGGCCCCTAGCGACGGTTGACCGAGCGCAGCGCGGGCAGGAGCCGGCGCACGTCGCTCACGAGCACCGAGACGATGCGCTCGCCCGCACCGAGGACCTCGGCGCGCGAGTAGGTACGGCGCACGTGCACGGCAAGCTTCCGCCAGGTCTCGTCGGTCCGGCTGCGCCAGTCCACCACCCAAGTAGAGAAGCGGCCGTCCGCAAGCGTCGCTGCGTCGAAACGCTCGACCTCGC
>DASZNB010000105.1:0-15950 GCA_035551395.1 Solirubrobacteraceae bacterium
CGTGATCGCCTTGCCGAGGCTGTGCAGGACGCCGACGGTGTGCAACACGGCAGCCGAGGCGAAGGCGACAAGCAGCCCTCCGACCACCAGGCGCGGAGCATCGAGTTGGCGCGCGCGTCCCAGCAGCGCGCCCAGCGACAGGCGCCGGCGTGCGCCGGGGCCGCCCGCCGCGACGGTCGGACGCCACACCAGCGCCAGCCCGCAGGCGCCGAGCACGAGCGGCCACAGGAGCGCCTCGCCGAAGCGCAGCCCCGACACGCGCGCGCCGATGAGCAGGCCGCCGACGGCCACGATCACGAGCACCGCGCGGTGCAGAGCCCCCGGCGGGCGCGCACGGTGCTCGCTCTCGGGCGCGACGGGGATCAGCGCCCACGCGAGCGCGTACAGGGCCACGCCGATGCCAAACGCCGCGAAGATCGCGACGACGAGCCGCGTGAGCGTGACGTCGACGCCGAAGTGCTCGGCCAGCCCCACGCACACTCCGCCGATCAACCCGCGGTCGGGATGCCTGCCCAGCGGCGCGCGATGCGCCGGCTCTGGCGGTGGCTGCACGGGCGCCATGCTCAGATGATCGCACCGGCGACCCTCGCGTACATGAGGGATCCCCCCTACGGCGAGGCCGGTCCCTCGTCACTCCTCGCGCGCGCGCAGCTCCTTGACCTGGTCCTCGAGCTGCTCCATCACCGCAGGGTCGCGCAGGGTCGTCACATCGCCGAGCGCGCGGCCCTCGGCGATGTCACGCAAAAGCCGGCGCATGATCTTGCCCGAGCGTGTCTTCGGCAGGTCCTCCGTCCAGATGATCCGCTTGGGCCGCGCGAACTTGCCGATCCGCATCGAGACCGTCTCGCGGATTCCCGCGACGGTGTCCTCGCTGCCGTCGAGGTCTCCCTGCAGCGTCACGAACGCGACGATCGCCTGACCGGTGTCCTCGTCGTGCTGACCGATCACGGCCGCCTCGGCGACCTCGGCGTGTGCCACGATCGCCGACTCGACCTCGGCGGTCGACAGGCGGTGTCCGGACACGTTGACGACATCGTCGATCCGCCCGATCACCCAGAAGTAGCCGTCCTCGTCGCGGCGCGCGGCGTCGCCGACGAGATAGGTCTCGCGGCCGAAGCGGCTGAAGTAGGTCTCGACGAAGCGCTCCTCCTCGCGGTAGAGCGTGCGCAGCATCGAAGGCCACGGGTGCGTAAGCACGAGCAGTCCCTGACCTTCGGAGACCGGCTCGCCCGTGCTCTCGTCGCGGACCTCCGCGAACACCCCAGGGAACGGCTGGGTCGCCGACCCCGGCTTCGTCGCCGTGATGCCGGGCAGCGGGGTGATCATGATCGCGCCCGTCTCGGTCTGCCACCACGTGTCCACGATCGGACAGCGCTCGCCACCGATCACCTTGTGGTACCACAGCCACGCCTTCGGGTTGATCGGCTCGCCGACCGAGCCGAGCAGGCGCAGGCTGCGCAGATCGTGCTTGTTGGGCCACTCTGCGCCCCACTTGATGCACGCCCGGATCGCCGTCGGCGCGCAGTACAGGATCGTGACGCCGTAGCGCTCGACGATCTCCCACCAGATGCCCCTGTCCGGATAGTCGGGCGCGCCCTCCCACATCACCGAGGTGGCGCCGTTGCAGAGCGGCGCGTAGACGATGTAGGAGTGCCCTGTCACCCAGCCGACGTCGGCCGCGCACCAGTAGACGTCGGACTCCGGCTTCAGATCGAACACGTAGCGGTGCGTCGCCGAGACCCCGGTGAGGTAGCCGCCGGTCGTGTGCAGGATGCCCTTCGGCTTGGCCGTGGAGCCGGAGGTGTAGAGGATGTAGAGCGGGTGCTCGGCGTCGAGCGGCTCCGCCGGGCATTCCGGATCGGCGGCCGCGACGATGTCCTCGTAGTAGACGTCGCGGCCCTCGAGCATCTGGCAGTCCACGCCCTTGCTGCGGACGACGACGATTTTCTCGAGCCGCTCGAGGTCGCCCATCACCTCGTCGACGCGGTCCTTGACGGCGGCCGTCTTGCCCTTGCGGGCGGCGCCGTCCACGGTTATCAGCACCTTCGCGTCGGAGAACTCCATCCGCTCGCGCACCGCCTCGGCGGAGAAGCCGCCGAAGACGACGTTGTGCGGCGCACCGATCCGTGCGCACGCGAGCATCGCCACGACGACCTCGGGGATCATCGGCAGGTAGATGCCGACGACGTCCCCCTTCGCCACGCCGAGTCCCTTCAGGGCGCTCGCGAAGCCTTCCACCTGCGCGAGCAGCTCGGCATAGGTGATGTCGCGCTCCTCGCCGTCCTCGCCGCGCCAGTGGAACGCGACGCGATCGCCCCGGCCGGCGATCACATGCCTGTCGAGGCAGTTGTAGGAGACGTTCAGCGTCCCGCCCGTGAACCACTTGTAGAACGGCGGATCGTCGTCGTCGAGCACGCGCGTCCAGCGCTGGAACCAGTCGAGCTGCTCGGCCTGGGCCGTCCACCAGCCCTGGGGGTCGGCGGCCGCCTGTTCGTAGACGGCCGGGTCGCTCAACAGCGCGCTCGCGCGGAACTCCGACGGCGGCTCGAAGCGCTCGACGTCGAGCAGCGAGGCGAGCTCCTCGTCGAGCTCGGACCCTGTCGCGGCTGTGCTGGGCTCACTCGCCATCGCTCCCACTCCTCTGTCTCGGGGTTTGGGCCCTCCCGCTCTGCATTCTTCCATCGCCGCGCGCACCGCACCCCCGGCCGGTGCGCGCGGATGCCTTCATCAGCGGCGCACGCCCACGCCCAGCGGAATCACCGGCAGCACCGTGCGGGCGAAGGTCGAGTTGACGACGGCCGCAAACGACGCGTACCACGCGGCTGCCGCGGTCGCCAGGCCGACGTAGCCGCCCCAATGGGTGACCGTTTCGTGCGCGCCCGACGCGCCGATCGCCAGCAGGATGAACGTCGCCGTCAGCAGCGCGAAGACGAGCAGCACAGCGCCACTCACGCGCAGGGCAGCAACGGTCATGTATGCCGTGAAGATCGCCCACGACCACAGGTAGAGCCCGACGGCGTGCCCGGCGTTGCCGCCGATCTGCTTGGCGTAGAACACGTTGAGCGCCCAGAAGGAGATCCAGAAGGCACCGAACGAGCAGAACGCGACGGCGCCGAACGTGTTGCCGGTGCGGAACTCCCACAGTCCGGCGAGGAGCTGCACGATGCCGCCATAGGCCAGGGCCAAGCCGAGCACGACCGGGATGCCCTTGGAGTTCACGAGGTTCGCGTTGAACATCGACAACACGAACGTCGTCATCGCGAAGGCCGCGAGGCCGAGCGGTCCGGGATCCGCCGGTCGCCACCCCACCGCCGACGCGCCGTTTTCCCGCGCCGGTTCCTCACGCACACGCTGAATAGCCGCTGCCTCCATGGAAGCCTCCTTCGCGTCGCCCGCGGGCGACATACGCTTTTTGAGCCATTCGCGGGAGAACCGGCGGGCCGCAGTTGCGCGCGCTCGAGGGTCCTCTCAAGAGAATGATTCCCGCTTCGCGCCGCGCCTAATCGCGCGGTCGCGAACGTGCGAGCCCAGCGCGGCTCATGGGACGGCTGGCGTCGGTGGCGTGCGAACCAGGGCGTTCGCGCGTCAGCGGCGCTTGCGACGCTTGCGCGAGGACAGCGCCGGCTGAGCGGGGGCTGGCACGACCTCGCCGCCGGCGGTCGCCGGCGCGGCGCCGCCACGCGCGCGCCCGCCGGCGGCGCGCGAGGGCCATGGGCGGGCCTCGCCGGCCGCCCAGGCCGGAGGCTCGGCGTTGGGCCATTTCCCGATGAAGAGGATGCCGATCATGACCATCCAGAAGGCGGGCACCACCTGCAGCTCGGCGCCGCCGATCGGCAGGAAGATGAGCAGGCCGGTGAACATGCCGAGGATGCCCATCCAGCGGGGCAGCAGCCCCACGCGCATCGCGTTGACTGCGGTCCCGATCATCCCCGCGGCGAGCGCCAGGCCGGCGAGCAGCGAGACGTAGTCGACGATCAGGTTGGCCGCACCCTTCGTGAGCGCTTGGTCGACGGCGTGCGCGGAGAAGTCGTTGCCCGAGGCGAAGTTGTGCGTCTCGATCGCGCTGACGATCTGGTGGCCGATGCTGACGAGCGCGACGGCGATGCCGCCGTACAGCACCAGCGAGCGTGCGGGCCGCCAGGTCTGCGGTCGCCGGAAGCGTGTCGCGTCGAGGATCAGCAGCAGGATCAGCGTGAGCGCTCCCACCGCGATCGCCGCGAGCAGGCTCCCGACGATCAGCGCGAACGTGTGGTGGCTGATGAACTTGACCTCGGCCGCGCGCGGGCTCACGGACGGTTCCGCGACACCAGAGAGGGCCGGCGCGACACCCTGGAACAGGCCGACCGTGGGCGCGCCTTTGAGCGTGTTGGCGATGATGATCGCGCTCAGCAGGTAGAGAAGCCCGCCGGCGAACGCGGGTACCGCCAGGCGCGTGCGACGCTCGGTCTCGCTCGATACCTGCTCTCGGATCTCCTCGGTACTGGGCATGAGCAGGGCAGTCTATGATGCCTGCATGGAGGGCGGTGGCCTCGGAGACCTTTTCGGCGACCCGGACGAGCTGCAGCGGCGCCTCGCGGAGTTCGCCGAGCAGATGCAGGGCAACCAGCGATTGGTCTGGGCGGACAACGCGATCAAGCTCGCCGTCGACATGACCGTGGCGGCCGTCACGAGGGTCAACGTGCAGGGCAACGCCGAGGCCCAGGCGGAGCAGATCAGGACCGTGATCGCCCGCGTCTTTCCCGAGGCCGTTGCGCTCGTGCGCGAGGCCCGCGAGGGTCTTCAGTAGCGAGCGCGAGCGCCGCGCGGGCGCCGCGGCGGCGAGGCCTCCTCGTCGGCGCCGTAGGGCTCGAAGTCGTCGTCCACCCGCGCGTTCCCTGCGGCCGACTCGCCTTCGCGCTCGGCCTCGCGCGAGGCGCGTCCCGCGTGCAGCACCTCCTTGAAGGAGCGGAAGCGGAAGATGAAGAAGACCGCGCCGAGCCCGATCCCGGCTGTGAACGCGGCTATCGCGATCTGCTGGCCGACGGAGTACGCGGCCACGACCGTCGCCGGGCCGCTCTTCGCAAAGACCTTCACGAGCAGCGCCTGCTGCACGCCGGCGCCTCCAGGCGTGAACGGCACGGCGCCGGCGACCTGGTTGACGGCGAACACGAGCAGCACGTTCTTGACCGATCCGCCGACCCGGAACGCGTCGAGCAGAAACCAGAAAGCAGCGAAGCGGCACAGCCATGCGACGACCTGCAGGGCGGCGACCTCGCGCAGGTACCGGCGCCGGTCGCTGAGGATCGTCACGCCCTGGCGCACACGCGCCCAGAACGCCTTCACACGGACCGACAGCATCGCGAAGGCCACCAGCCCCGCGACCGCCAGCGCCGTGATCAAGAACAGCGTGAGGCGGAAGTGCACGGCCAGATATGAGATGTCGAAGGAGCTCAGCTTGCCGAAGTCCGGCGGCTTCGGGAATACCCCCTGGGTGAAGGCGAAGATCAGGACGAGGATGCCGACGGCGGCGTCGAAGATCGACTCCACGAAGAACGCCGCGGCGACGGTCGGATAGCGCGAGCCCGGGATCGAGGAGCGCGTCAGGAACAACTTGATCACGTCGCCTCCACGCGCCGGAACGACGTTGTTGAAGCCGACCGCGGCGAAGTACGCGCCCCAGACCCGCCGCCACTGGAAGCTCGCCGCGGGGTACGCCGCGCGCAGGCTGTGGAAGAAGGCGCGCGAGCGAATCGTCAGGTTCAGGCCGAAGAACAGGAGCCCGAGAAGCAACGCCGGCCAGTGCACGGCGGCGAGGTCGGCGAAGAACTTGCCGACCGCGTCGAAGAACGTGCTGATGCTGTGACCGATCGAGGTCGACGCGAGATGCGCGGATAGCGCGGGCACAGCCTCAAGCGTACGGGGCCGGCGTGGAGCCGGCGCGTGCGTCGCCCCGACCCGCGCTCAGCCCGCCGCCGAGCTCCGCAGCGACGCCACCCCAAGCAGCGAGAGGCCGAGCAGCGCCGGGATGATCCCCAGCAGGATCGCGTCGCCGCCAGGCCAGTTCACGCCCGCTCCCTCGGCCGCGAAGAAGATGCCGTAGGCGCAGAGCATCACCCCGACGGCGAACTTCATCGTGTTCTCGGGCACACGCGCGAGCGGCGCACGGACGGCAAAGCCCGCCGCGACGACCGCCACCACCGCCGCCCCGGCGGCGGCCGCGGCGAGCGCGAGGCGGTGCTGGTTGGACCCGAAGGTAACGACGATCAACGCCACCTCCAGACCCTCCAGCAGCACGCCTTTGCCGGCGATCGTGAAGGAGTAGGCGTCCCAACCGGGCTCCGGCCGTCCCGCCGCGCGCGCTGCCTCGCGTTCGCGCTCATACGCGCTGCGCTCGTCGTGGAGCGCCTTCAGCCCGGCCGCGCGGAGGATCGCCTTGCGCAGCCACTGCAGGCCAAACGCCAGCAGCAGCGCTCCGATCGTCAGACGCAGCGCGTCGATCGGCAGCGTCGTCAGCGCGCTGCCCAGCCCCAGCACGATCCCCGCGAGCACCACGCTGGCCGCGCCGACGCCTGACAGCGCGGACGGCCAGCTGCGCGTGTTGCCGACGGCCATCACGATCGTCAGGGCCTCCACCGCCTCGACGGCGCAGGCCAGAAAGACAGAGATGCCGAGGCCGAGTTGCGCTCCGCTCACGACCTGAGAATCTAGCGAGGCCGTCCGGAGGCCTGTCCGGGCGACCCGCGGGGGCCAGCGATGCGGGGCCAGCCACGATGCGATAGAACGAGCGCATGGCCACGAGCGCCCGCCCCGCGAGGGGCCTCACCGTGGCAGTGACGGGTCCGACCGGGGAGATCGGCCAGGCCGTCGTCGCCGCGCTCGAGCGTGCACCAGAGGTGGCCCAAATCCTCGGCATGGCGCGGCGGCCGTTCGACCCGGCCAGCCGCGGCTGGAAGAAGGTCAGCTACCGTCGCGGCGACGTGCTCAACCGCCGGCGGGTGGCAACCCTGCTCGAAGGCGCCGACGTGGTCGTGCATCTCGCGTTCATGATCATGGGCGGAGCAGGCGAGAGCCGCCGGGTCAATCTCAACGGCTCGCGCAACGTGTTCGAAGGCGCCGTCGCCGCGGGCGCCAAGCGCATCGTCTATGCCTCCTCAGTCGCCGCCTACGGCTTTCACGCCGACAACCCGCAGCCGCTGAGCGAGGAGGTCCCCGCGCGCGGCACCGCCGCGCACTACTACTCCGCGCAGAAGGCCGAGGTCGAGAAGCTGCTCGCCGACACGATCTACGCCAGCCACACGAAGGCCTACGTCTTCCGCCCCTGCATCGTCGCCGGGCCAGACGCTCCGCTGTTGATCGACAGCCTCCCCTACACGCAGATATCCGGGCGCCTGCCCGGTCCCGTGCTGAGCCTGCTCGAGGGCGTCCCGATTCTCCGGCCGGTGCTCCCGGATCCGGGCGTGCCCTTCCAGCTGGTTCATCACGACGACGTCGCCAGCGCGATGCGCGCGGGCGTGCTCGGGCGCGGCAAGCCCGGCGTCTACAACCTCGCGGGGCCCGGCCAGCTGACCGTCAAGCAGCTCGCCGAGGCGCTCGGCTGGTACTCGATCCCGGTTCCGGAGCTCGCCATCGACGCCGTCGCCGAGCTCGTCGGACGGCTCGGCTTCCTGCCCGCGCAGGCGCAGTGGATCGCCGCCTTCCGCGAGCCCGTGATCATGAGCACCGCGAAGGCCAGGCGCGAGCTCCGCTGGCGTCCCAAACACGACGCGCCAGACACGCTGCGCGAGACGATCGTCGCGAGCAGGATGGATCCGCTGATCCGCTGAGGCCCGTCGACCGGCGCACGGCGGGCGGCCGCTCTGCATAGGCTACGCGCCCCGATGTCCCCTCAGCAGAACGATCAGAGCGCCCCGGCCGCGCGCCCGGTGGCAGTCATCACCGACAGCACCCCATACCTCCCCCCGGCGCTGATCGAGCGTTGGGAAGTCCACGAGGTGAGCCTGTACGTCGGCTGGGCCGGTCAGCTGCGCCCGGAGTGCGACTACACCGACCTCGATGCGTTCTACGCCCGTCTTAGCGCCTCGCCAGAGCTGCCGAGCACGTCCCAGCCGTCGGTCGGCGACTTCCTCGCCCGCTATGAGCCGCTGCTCGCCTCCGGCCACGACATCCTCTCCGTGCACATCGCGAGCGGCCTGTCGGGGACATGCGCGAGCGCCGAGGAAGCGGGACGGATGGCCCGCGAGCGAGGATCGCCGGGAAGCGTGCGCGTGCTCGATAGCCAGACGGGCGCCGGCGGACTCGGCTGCATGGTGCTGGTGGCAGCCGCCGCGGCACAGGCGGGCGCCGACCTCGAGGAGGTTGCGGCCATCGTCACGGCCGCGCGCGAGACGCTCGACATCTGGTTCTGCCTCGACACGCTCGAGTATCTGCGCCGCGGCGGCAGGATCGGCGCCGCGCAGGCGATGCTGGGAACGGCATTGAAGGTCAAGCCGATCCTCACATTCGGCACCGAGATCGCGCCCGTCGGGCGCGTGCGCACCCACCGGCGGGCGTTCGAGCGGATGGTCTCCTACCTACAGGAGCTGCACGATCGCGGCGCCAGCGATTGGGTAGTCCAGCACGCTCAGTCGCGCGCAGACGCCGACGCGCTCCTCGAGGCCGGGACGGCGATCTTCGGCTGCGAGCCGCTCTTCTGCACCGAGGTCGGCCCGGTCCTCGGTGCGCACCTGGGCGCGGGAATGCTCGTCGGCGGGATGACTCGCCCGCCGGGCTTGATCGCCGCGCCCTCGTGACATCAATGCACGCGGGTCCGCGACTCGCGCAGGCGACGCGAGCGATCGAGGGCTCAGGTGGGCTGCAGGTGGCTGACCGGCAGCCCAAACTCCTCGGCGAGGCGCTCGGCGATGAGCGAGCGATGACACGCGGGCGCATCGCGCTCGACGCACATCAGCGCCGCGCGATCGGGGCTCGGGAGGGTTGCCACGAACGCAGCGAGATCGACGTGGTCGAGGATCTCCTCGAGATAGCGCCGGCGGTACTCGGGGGCGAGCGCGGCGCGAGAGCGCTTGCCGACGCCTAGCGCCGCGTCCTCGCGGTACTGCAGCTCGCGCAGCTCGGTCGTGGGGGCGAGCTCGCGGCAATGGCGATAGGAGATCCGCGCGGCGGTGAGCGCCGACTGCAGGCGAAGCGAGTTCGCCCACGCGTACTCGGGTCCTCGTACTCCGCGGCGCTGCCGCACGTCGAGCACGAGGCCGACGTCGGCACGACGCAGCGCCGCCAGGAATCCGGCGGCCGTGAACCCATACACGCCGATCGTGGCGATTCGAGCCCGCGGCGCGGGTGCGGCCGTCGCAGACAGCTCGCCGCCGGTCGCGCTCAGGCCGCTCCGGCGGGAGCGTCGCAGCCGTAGAGGTGCTCGCGGAGCTGGTCACAGCTGTCCGCGGACCACCGCTCGGTCGTCTCGAGCGCCTCGATCAGCGCCTCGGCTGAGCGCAGCAGGCGCTCGCTTTCGGGCTCCCCGAAGAGCAGCGCGTCGGCCGCCTCGAGCAGCTGTTCGCGCTCCTTCGCGTGCAGCTTCGTGGCGCCTTGGTGGTCCATCGTGTCGAGTAGCGCCGTGTAGTGGGCGCCGCGCGTGATCATCGGCTCGGTGGTCATCATGCTGTTCCTCACGTTAGCGAGCCCGTCAAGGATCCGGGGCACCACAACGCCGCCGCTCGGGGATCGAGTGGCTATCCGCCAGCCAGCGCCCGCGCACTCCTGAGCAACGGCTGCCCGAGCGGCTATCAGGAGTCCAGGCGTGGGGCGACCCGAGGGCCGGGAGAGGGTGGAGGGGCCGTGCCCCCGGGTTCCTTGCCCCGCTCTTACATCCTTGGCTGCGTGGCCAGCCTAGCGCGGGGCGCCGACGTTCGCATGAGGACTTTCACATAGCGGCCTGTTTGCCTCGGCGCGGCCCGTGTGCACGGGCGTGCGGAGGGCCGTGGACCGACCGAGCTCTAGCGCCGGTAGCGCATGTAGACGACACGCGAGCCGAACGTGCGCGTCTCGACGAGCTCGAGCTCGTGCCTGTCGCGGCGGACGGGAAAGAACGGCGTGCCGCCGCCGAGCAGGACGGGGCTGACGAACAGACGGTACTCGTCGATCAGTCCCAGCTCGATGCAGGCGGCCGCAAGACCAGCGCCGCCGACGGCGAGGTCCTTGCCGGGTCGCTTCCTCAGCTCGGCGAGCTCCTCGGCGACGTCGCCCACGGCGAGCCTGGCATTGCCCTCGACGCGCTCGAGCGTCCGCGAGAAGACGATCTTCGGGAGCTGGCGCCAGATGCGCGCGAACTCGAGCGCGGGCCCGACGGCCGAGTGCTCCTGCTCGGCTGTTTCCCAGTAGAGCATCTCCTCGTAGAGCCGTCGTCCGCAGAGATGCGCACCGAGCTCCTGCTCCTGCTGATTGTGAAAACGGTGCAACTCCTCGTCCGGCGCCGCCCAGTCGATCTCGCCGCCGGGGCCGGCGATGAAGCCGTCGAGCGAAACGCCCATCGAGTAGATCAGCTTGCGCATCTGCTCGCGCCGGCGGGTCGGCTCAGTGGCTCAGCAGCGGAGGGATGTCGTGGATCAGCTCGTGGGGTTCGAAGTTGGACGGGTAGATCGTGTCGATCTTGCCGCTCGCTCCGATGCCGTAGATGAGCGCCGAGTGGTTGATCAGGGCCGGGTTCGAGCTGTCCCTTTCCGAGCCCACCTTCCAGGCTTCCCAGACCGGGCCGAGCTGAGGCGCTGTGCCGATCAGGTAGCTGGCCTCGTGGGTCAGCTCGTGCTGCTTCACGAACGCGGCGACTGTGCCCGCGGTATCGCCGTGCGGGTCGACCGAGACGGACACGATCGCGATGCTCTGACGCTGCTTTGGGGTCATCGCGGCGTAGGCGTTGTGCAGGTTGGAGGCGATCAGCGGACAGACGTCCGGACAGTGGGCGTAGAGGAAGGTCACGAACACGGCCTTCCCTCGCTGCGCGGCGAGGCTGAAGCTCGACCCGTCGTAGTTGCGCAGCGTGTCGAGCGCGGGGGCGGGCTGCGCAGGCGTCAGCGCCACGCCTTCGAAGGTGGGGGTCTTGGCTGTGCCGGCGTTCCCCGGCAGCACGGGCTTGCTCGAGCCGCTGGTCAGCAGCAGCGTGACCCCGCCGAGGATCACCAGGATCACGATCGCCGGCAGGACGATCCTGAGGCCCATCGCCGGCGCGGCCGGCTTGGGCTCTGTGCTGGGGGCGCCAGCGCTCATCTCCAGGAGTCTGCCAGAGAGCGCCGCGACGCCGCGCCACCATCGTGGCGGTATCGTTCCACGCGGTGCCCAGCCACGCCCCCAGACGTGCGCGTAGCGCGCTGATCGCGGTTGCAGCTGGTGTCGCCGTCCTGAGCCTCGCCGCACATCTCGGACTCCCGGGACTGGGCGAGGCGCTGACCTATCTGCTGCCGGCCACGCTGCTGCTCGGGGTGCTCGCGACGCGTCGCTATCCGGGCGAGCGAGCACTGCTCGCTGCCCTGACGCGCAGGCCGAGCAACCGCCGGCGCCCGCAAGCTGAAGCGAGCTCGGGCCGGGCCCGTGCGGACGCGACGGTTCCACGCGGGGGGCGTCTGATCGCAACCTCGCTGGCGGTCCGCCCGCCGCCCGCTGCCCGCGCCTGCACCAACCCCTAGCCGGCGCGGCACCGTGCGCGTGCGCGCCGGTCCATGCCCCACGGAAGCTAGGAGGACAGTATGTCCGCCATCGACGCGCCGAGCGTCCGCTCGGCAGCACCGCGCCTTGCGCGAGCCGCCGTAATCGTCACGCTGCTGCTGCTGAGCGCGAGCGTGCTCGCGCCCGATGTCGCCGCCGCACACGGCATATCCGGGCGCGCCAGCCTGCCAGTCCCGCCATGGCTGTTCGCCTGGGCGGCGGCCGTCGTCCTGGTCGTCTCGTTCGTGCTGCTCTCGACGATGTGGCCCCGGCCGCGCCTGCAACTGCTCCGCGAGCGTCAGATCTGCGCCTGGCCGCCGGCACTCTCCGCACCGGCCGGCCTCGTCGGCATGGCGCTGTTCGCGCTCGTCGTCTATGCCGGCTATGAGGGCGTGGCGTACTACACGGCCAACTTCGATCCGACGTTCATCTTCGTGATCTTCTGGGTCGGCGTGCCCGTGTCGACCGTCCTCGTCGGCGACTGGTTCCGCGCGTTCAGCCCGTGGCGCTCATTCGCTCGCGGCGTGCGCTGGCTCGGGGCGCGCGCCGGTCTTCGCTGGCGTGCCCCGCTGTCCTATCCGGCGTGGCTCGGACGCTGGCCTGTCGTCGCGGGTCTGGTTGCGTTCGCGTGGCTCGAGCTGATCTACCACGACCACGACAACCCGATCGTGCTGGCATCGCTGTCGCTTGCGTACTTCGCGCTGATGCTGCTCGGCATGGCCCTGTTCGGGATCGAGGAGTGGAGCGAGCACGGAGACGCGTTCGGCGGCTACTTCGGGCTCTTCGGGCGGCTGTCGTGCCTCGATGTCCGCGACCGGATGCTGTGGCTGCGCCGGCCGCTGACGGGGCTCGCGTCCCTGCCCGAGGAAGCCGGGTCGGTCGCGCTCGTGCTCGTGCTCATCGGGATCACCACGTTCGACGGTGCCTCCAATGGAGTCGTCTGGAACACGCTGCAGCCCCACGTTCAGAGCGTCTTCATGAGCCTCGGGCTGGGCGAGACGCCGTCGGACGAGCTGGCCGACAGCCTCGGGCTGCTGCTCGCGATCGCCGTCGTGGTCGGCTTCTATCGCGTGGGCGTCCTCGGCATGCGGTCGGTCTCCGCGCGCCTGTCCACGCGCGTGCTCTCGCAATCGTTCGCGCATACGCTCGTGCCGATCGCCTTCGCATACGTCCTTGCCCACTATTTCTCGCTGCTCGTGTGGCAGGGGCAGGCGATCGGCTACCTCGCCTCCAACCCGCTGGGGCACGGCACCGACTACCTCGGGACTGCCCACTGGCACGTCAACTACTCGTTCCTGGGCTCCACTGCGATCTGGTACATACAGGTGGTTGCGCTCGTGAGCGGCCACGTCAGCGGCCTGGCCCTGGCGCATGACCGCGCGCTCGCGACATATCGGTCTGCGCCGGAGGCCGTACGCTCCCAGTACTGGATGTTGGTGGTGATGGTCGGCTTCACGAGTCTCGGCCTGTGGCTACTGTCCGCCGTCAACACCTGAACCCCGCCAGCGCCAGTCAATGCCAGTCCTCGCCCACATCGGCAACATCCCCGTCGAGGAGTACCTGCCGTTCTTCGTGCCGGTCGTGGCGCTGTTCTACTTCGGACGGCGGAGCGAGCGCCGCCGTCGCACGCGCGTGCAGCGCATCCTCGACTCGACCGAGCCGCTCGATGCGAAGACGACGAGCGCCGTGGTCGCCGAGTGGGCGGCGGGCGATCATCGCGAGCTGTCGCCCGAGCACGTCCCCCTGCTCTACCCGCCCGGACCAGATGGACTGACGGCCGCCGAGCTCGCGGAGCGCGTCCACTCCGACCCCGCGGTCGTCGCGCGCCTGCTCGACGACCTGACCGAGCTCGGCTACATCGAGCTGGAGGAGGACAAGGCGAGCGGAGCGCCACGCGCGTGGCTGACTCCCGAGGGAGCCGATCTCGCCAACCTGACCGAGGACGCCCTGCTCGCGGCGATCTCAGCCCCCGGGCGGCCCTAGAGCGTCGGCGGCGCAGCCTCCTGCAGAGCCGTCAGCACCTGCTCGTCGTGCTCGGCCGGCTTGACCTTGCGCAGCACCTTCGCGACCCGACCGTCCGGATCGATCGTGAAGGTCGTGCGCTCGTTGCCCATGTACGTGCGGCCGTACATCGACTTCTCCACCCACACCCCGTAGGCCTCGGCGACGGCGTGGTCGGAGTCGGCGAGCAGCGGGAAGTTGAGGTCGTACTTGTCGTGGAACTTCTTGACCTTGGCGACAGGGTCAGGCGAGATGCCGAGCACGGTGGCGCCGAACGCGGCGTAGTCGGCCTGACGGTCGCGCACGCCGCAGGCCTGTGTCGTGCAGCCCGGCGTGTCGGCCTTGGGGTAGAAGTACAGGGCCACCGGGGTTCCGCGGAAGTTGGAGAGCTTGACCTGGCGCCCGTCCTGGTCGGGCAGCTCGAAGTCCGGTGCCTTCTCGCCAACTTCGATCATCGCTGCCAATCCTAGCCAGGTCTATCCCGGTGGGCGATCGCCGACTGCTTCCTGCAACATCGAAACCCGCTTGCGCAGCCGGCGTCGACGGAAGGGGGAGCCGCGCCGGGCTGCGCGGCTCAACGGCGCGAGCGCAGACTCATCAGCAATTTCGACGAGGGCGTCCGCAACGAGCATTCGTGCGTACCGATCATCGAGCAAGCGGGCAAGATCTGGCACCGCGTCACGTGCGCGCAGACGGCCGAGCGCGATGATCGCATGGCCTTTCGTGGCACGGTCGGCGGAGGACAACGCGCCCCGCAACGCGGCAACGACAGCTTGGTCTGAAATGCATGCGAGGCCGTATGCGGCGTGTCGTTTGACGAGCGTATCGGGATCGACTTCGAGCGCCACGGTCAGAGCTGGGATGACACCAGGCTCGCCATCCTCGTGCGCGTGACGGATCGCCTCAACGAGCGACTCGCGGTGACGCGAGCGCGTCCGCGCGAGGCTCCAGATGATCTCCCGGCGCGCTTTGGGTGGAAGCGTCGGGAAGTCATGCGGAAGCGCGAACGAGTCAGCACGATCCGGTTGCGCCGTGGTGTGCTGGGGCGGTGGGTGCATGACACGCTCAGCGGCCCAGCTGGTCGAGCTCGTCCTCAACTGCGCTCGAGTCGATGTCCGCCGGCGGCATGCGGCGCCTGCCCGGGGCGAAGCCGCCGACATTGGCGACGAAGCGCATCACGCGCCCCTCGAAGCGACGCGAGATCCAGCGGCGAGCGAGAGCGCGCGTGGGCGGAAGCACGAGCAGCGCGCCGAGGGCATCGGTGATGAAGCCAGGCACCACGAGCAGGGCGCAGCCGAGAAACGCGAGCGCGCCGTCGATCGCCGCAGCAGCCGGCGGGCGATGCTCGACAACCGCCCGAGAGACGCGCTCGACCGCTGCGCGCCCCTGGATTCGCAGCAGCCAGCCGCCGAGCACGGACGTCCCGAGCAACAGCAGGAGGGCCACGAGCCAGCCGATCGCGAGGCCGACCTCAACAAAGGCGAACACCTCCGCGGCGGGTACGAGGAGGAACACGAGCAGAAACATCTCAGCCGAGCACCGGGACGAGCGAGCGCGCGAACATCTCAGCCGAGCACCGGGACGAGCAGCCCGCGAACATCTCAGCCGTTCACCGCAGCAGCCGCGACAGGCGGCGGTCCTTCAACACGCGGCCCTCGGTCTGACAGGTCGGGCAGTAGGCGATCACGTAGTCCTCGAAGTGCACCGCCCTAAGCGTCTCGCCGCAGCGCGGGCAGGCCTCGCCCTCGTGGCGGTGCACGAGCAGGGGCATCGGCAGCTTGTCGGGGATCGGCAGGCTGACGGTCTCCTCGTAGTGGGCGAGAGCGCGGCCGAGCGTCGCGACGATCGCCTCGCGCAAGCGCGCGGCCTCAGGCGCATCGAGGTCGGCGCCGCGCTTGTACGGCGAGAGCTTCGCCTGCCAGAGGATCTCATCGACCCACGACCGCCCGATGCCGGCGATCGTGCGTTGATCGCGCAGCAGCGCGTGCAGCGGACGGGGCGCGTCGAGCAGCTCCTCGAGCGCAGGCGGATCGGGCCAGGCTTCCGGTCCGAGGGTGGCGAGCGCGGGGTCCTTCTCGAGCTCGGCCAGGGGCAGGAGCTTGACCCAGGCCGCCTGCTTGGAGCCGAACTCGCGCAGGCGCAGCTCGCGCTCGCCTGCGCTCTCAATTCCGCCATCGCCGCCGCCGCGCCCACTCCCGCCGCCGCCGCGCCCGCCCTCGCCGTCGCCGCCCTCCCCGCTCGCCAGGCGCACGAGCAGCCGCGCGGTGCGATCGCGCGGG
>DASZNB010000106.1:0-13416 GCA_035551395.1 Solirubrobacteraceae bacterium
CTGCTCGGGAATGATCCCGCCGACGACGACCGGCGCCTGCACACCGGCGTCGCGCAGCGCCTCGATCACCGCGGGGATCAGCTCGCGGTGCGAGCCGGAGAGGATCGAGAGCCCGATCACGTGGACGCCCTCCTGCAGCGCCGATGCGGCGATCTGCGCGGGCGTCAGGCGGATGCCTTCATAGACGACGTCCATGCCGGCGTCGCGCGCGCGCACGGCGATCTGCTCGGCGCCGTTGGAGTGACCGTCGAGACCCGGCTTGCCGACGAGGATCTTGGGGCGGCGTCCGAGCTTCTCCTGGAGCTCGGCGACCTGCGCGCGCAGCTCGTCGATCTCCGCGTCGCCGCGCACCGCCACTGCCTCGCCGACGCCCGTGGGGGCGCGATAGCTGCCGAACACCTCGCGCAGCGTGCGCGACCACTCGCCTGTGGTGGCGCCCGCGCGCGCGGCCTCGATCGTCGCCTGCATCAGGTTCTCGCTCGTGTCGTTCGCGCGCGCGGCGGCGGCGAGCGCTGCCAGCGTGCGGTCGACCGCTGCCTGGTCGCGCTCGGAGCGCCAGCGGCGCAGCTCCTCGATCTGCTGCGCTTCGAGCGCCGGGTCGACGACCAGGATGCCGCCCTCGGCGTCGGCCGTCAGCGGCGAGGTCTCAGACTCGGTGTAGCGGTTCAGGCCCACGACGACCTGCTCGCCCGCCTCGATCCTGCGGATCCGCTCGCGATGGGAGTCGACGAGCGCGGCCTTCATGTAGGGCACGGCCTCGACCGCGCCGCCGTGCTCAGCGACGACGGCCATCTCGCCGCGGGCGCCGTCGAGCAGCTCCTGCACGAGCCCGGCCATCACGTGCGAGCCGTCGAAGATGTCGGGGTACTCGAGCAGGTCGGTCTCGAACGCGAGGATCTGCTGGATCCGCAGCGACCATTGCTGGTCCCACGGTCGCGGCAGGCCGAGCGCCTCGTTCCAGGCCGGCAGCTGGATCGCGCGTGCCCGGGCGTCGCGTCCGAGCGTCACCGCGAGGGCCTCGAGCACGATCCGCTGCACGTTGTTCTCCGGCTGGGCCTCCGTCAGGCCGAGCGAGTTGACCTGCACGCCGTAGCGGAAGCGCAGGTGCCGCGGGTCCTCGACGCCGTAGCGCTCGCGTCCGAGCTCCTCCCAGAGGATCGACATCGCGCGCAGCTTGGCGTGCTCCTCGATGAAGCGAACGCCGGCATTGACGAAGAAGGACACGCGCCCGAAGACCTGTTCCATGCGCGCCTCGCCGTCCGCTCCGTGACCGACTCGCTCGCGCGCGGCGTCGAGCACCGCGATCGCGTTGCTCATCGCGTAGGCGATCTCCTGCACCGGCGTCGCCCCGGCCTCCTGCAGGTGGTAGGAGCAGATGTTGATCGGGTTCCACTTCGGCACGTGCTCGACCGTGTAGGCGATCATGTCGGCGATCAGGCGCATCGATGGCGCGGGGGGGAAGGCGTAGGTTCCGCGCGCGAGGAACTCCTTGATGATGTCGTTCTGAGTGGTGCCCTGCAGGCGCTCCTGCGCCACCCCCTGCTCCTCGGCGACGACGATGTAGAGCGCAAGCAGCCAGGCGGCGGTGGCGTTGATCGTCATCGAGGTGTTCATCTCCGCGAGCGGGATGCCATCCATCAGCGCAGCCATGTCGCCGCGGTGGGACACCGGCACGCCGACCTTGCCGACCTCGCCGCGGGCGAGCTCGTCGTCGGCGTCATAGCCGGTCTGGGTGGGCAGGTCGAACGCGATCGACAGGCCCGTCTGTCCCTTCGCGAGGTTGCGGCGGTACAGCTCGTTGGAGGCCTTCGCCGTCGAGTGACCGGCGTAGGTCCGCATCATCCACGGACGGTCGCGCTCCGGCAGCCGCGGCTCGTGCTCGGCGCTCATACATTCATTGTACGGTCGCGTCGCGAGCTTTATCCTCCTCGCCATGGTGGATCAGACGATCGAGGCTCCGCGCGTGGGCGGCCCGGGCACGGGCGTGGGCGGCCACTGGCGCGTGATCGTGCGCAACGACGACCACAACACCTTCGAGCACGTCGCCCGCACGCTCGCCCGCTTCATCCCCGGCGTCTCCCTCCAGCGCGGCATGGAGATAGCCAACGTGATCCATACATCCGGGCGCGCGATCGTCTACAGCGGCCAGCAGGAGACGGCCGAGCACTACTGGGAGCAGCTCAAGGGCGCCGGACTGACGATGGCACCGCTAGAGCAAGGCTGAGAACGCTAGGTGATGTCGCCGGTGCGCGCGCCGTTGCCGGCGCCGTTGCCATGGCCGTTGCCGCTCGTGACGGGCTCGCCGATGACCGCGCCGGAGGCGGATAGATCCCACCAGCCGTACAGCACGGGCACCTGGTACCAGCTGGTGTGGATCGTGCGGAAGTAGGTCATCTCCGGGCCCTCCCAGAAGCGTTCCCAGCCGAGGTACTCCTCGAAGGCGGCAAGCTGCTGGAAGCGGTAGCGGTCGTCGCGCGAGCGGTAGACCGCGTAGGAGCTCGCCCCATAGCGGAGCGCCGTGGCGGCGACCTCGCCGAGCGCCGGCTCGAAGGCGTCCGAGCGGAAGCCCGTGGCGTACCACGGCACGATCACCGTCCCGGGCATCAGGCGCCGACCTCCGCGCGGATCGCGCCGGGACCCTCGGCGGTCTTGCCCTGACCCTCGGAGTCGGCCCCGACGAGGATCGAGATCTTGCCGAGGTGCTTGTTTTCGAGCATCAGCTGGTGCGCTTCCGCGACACCATCGAAGCCGAGCGTGCGCCACAGCACAGGGCGGATCTGGCCGCTCTCGATCAGCTCGTTGGCCTTCGTGCACTCCCACGCGTTGGCGAAGTGCGAGCCGAGGATCTCCTTCTGGCGCATCCACAGGTAGGCGACGTTGAAGTCCAGGTCGATCCCGGTGGTGCCTGCGCAGATCACCACTTTGCCGAACGTCTTGGCGGTGAAGACGGACGTCGGGAAGGTGGCCTTGCCGACGTGCTCGAAGACGATGTCGGGGGCGTCCGCGAGGATCTCCTTGACGCGCTTGGCGAAGTCGCGCGAGACCTTGAAGCGCGCGCTCTCCTCCTCCGGGCTCTCGCCGCCCTTTCGCATCATCCCGGCGAACTCATTGCGGTCGATGTAGTCGACGGCGCCGAGCCGCTTGACGAGCTCGCCCTTCTCCGGCGAGGAGACGACGCCGACGCTGTGCGCGCCGGCGGCGGCGCAGAGCTGGGTGGCGAACACGCCGAGCCCGCCTGCGGCGCCCCAGATCAGCACGTTGGCTCCCGGCTGGAGCTTGCAGCGGCTGATCAGCATGCGGTAGGCGGTGAAGTAGACGAGGCCGTAGGAGGCGGCCTCCTCCCACGTCAGCGCCGCAGGCTTGGGCAGCAGCTGCTGGGCCTGCACCTTGGTGAACTGCGCGAAGGATCCCCAGGTTGTCTCGTAGCCCCAGATCTTCTGCGACGGCGCGGCCATCGGGTCGAGGCCGTGCACCTCGGGGTCCTCGTAGGAGGCCTGGTTGCAGTGCACCACGACCTCATCGCCGGGCTTCCAGCGGGTGACGCCGGCGCCGACCTTCCAGACGACGCCGGATGCGTCCGAGCCGCCGATGTGGTGGCCGAACTCCGGGTGGTCGCCGTAGCGCATCACCGACACCGGCTTGCCGAGGGCCGCCCACACGTTGTTGTAGTTCACGCCCGCGGCCATCACGCGCACGATCACCTCGAAGGCACCGGGCTCGGGCACCTCGATCTCCTCGAGCTGAAAGGCGTCGCGCGGTTCGCCGAAGCGCTCCTCGCGGATGACCCAGGCGGCCATCGTCGCGGGCAGTTCGCCCGGCTCGACGTCTACGGATGACACTTGTTGGAGATCGATCGCCACGTGCGCTGGAACCTCGCCGGTAGGGGTCAGAGAAGGAGCAGCAATCCTACCCCGGGCGGGCTCTGCGGTGTGGCCGGCCCGTGCGCGTGCGAGGCGTCGGCCCTCGCCAGTTCCGAGCAGCCGATCAGGAACCGGCCGCTGTGCTCACACGCCGACCGGCTCGCGCGCGCCGCTGCGCTCGGGCGGCGGCGCGGGCAGAGCGGACTGCTCCTCGTGACGCTGAGGCCCGGCGCCGTCCGGCGCGCCGGTGCTCCGGGCGATCAGGAACCAGGCCGCCAGCGCCCCGAGCAGCGCCACGGCCGATCCCAGCCGCAGCCCATACTGGAGCGAGTAGACGAACGCGCTCTGCCCGGCGTCGATGATGTGGGCGCTGACCCCGTGGGGGACGGCGCCCGAGCCGAGGGCTTCGGCGAGGCGGGCCCGCGAGGCGTCGGGCAGGGCGGGCAGGAGCTGATCGATCTTCGAGCGCCCGAGGGTGGCGACCATCGCGCCGAGCACGGCCACGCCGAAGGTCCCGCCGACCATCCGGTTCATCGAAAGGATCCCCGAGGCGACCCCGGCCTTGGCCTGGGCGACAGCGTTCATCGCAGCCATGCTCATGGGCGACATCACGAAGGCCATGCCGATGCCCATCAGAATGAAGCCCGGAAGCAGAGTGCCATAGCCACTGGAGACGGTGAGCTGGGACTGCCAGAAGAGAGCGCCCGAGACCGACAGCAGTCCGAACGTGATCAGCGGGCGCGGGCCGACCCGATCCGCGAGTCGGCCGGCGAGGGGGGCGAGCAGGACGATCATCAGCGTCGAGGGGAGGAAGCGAACGCCGGCCTGCAGCGGGGAGAAGTGGAGCACGTTCTGCATGTACAGGGCCATGAAGAAGAACATCGCGAGCATCGCGAAGCTGACGATGAAGGCGACGATGTTCGCGCCGAGGAAGGTGCGCGAGCGGAAGAAGCTGAAGTCGACCATCGGTGAGGGCTGGCGGTGCTCGACCACGGCGAACGCGCCGAGTCCGATCACTGCGACCGCCAACAGCTCGATCTCGCGCGCGGAGCCCCAGTGCCAGGAGTTGCCCTCCACCAGGGCCAGCACGAGTGCGGCGAGCCCGATCGTAAGCGTGCTCACGCCGGGCAGGTCGATCCGCCGGGCAACGGTCTCATCGCGCGACTCGCGGACCGCGAACAGAGCGACGAGGACAGCGCCGACGGCGACGGGAAGGTTGAGGAAGAAGATCGACTGCCAGCTGACGCTCTCGACGAGCAGCCCGCCGACGACGGGACCGATTGCCAGCGCCATCGCCGACACCCCCGCCCAGGTGCCGATCGCCTTGCCCCGCTCGGCCGGGGGAAACGCGTTCGTAATGATCGAGAGGGTCGCCGGCATCATCATCGCCGAGCCGACGCCCTGAACGGCGCGCCAGCCGACCAGCCACGTGTCGCTCGTGGCGAAGCCGATCGCCGCGCTCGAGCCCGCGAAGACGACCACCCCGGCCAGGAATATCCTGCGTCGCCCGAACAGGTCGCCGAGGCGCCCGCCGGTGACGAGCAGCACAGCGAAGGAGAGCGTGTAGGCGTTGACGGTCCACTCCAGCGAGGAGGTGGAGGCGTGCAGGCTGCGCTGGATCGATGGCAGCGCGACATTGACGGCGGTGTTGTCGAGCATGATCATGAAGAGCGCGAAGCACATCGCTCCGAGCGCCCACCAGCGGCGGTTGTCCTCGTTCAGCTGCAGTGAACGGATGCGCGCGGTCATCGACGGGCTCGCTTCTTGGTCGGCCTGTAGGCCGCGATGTCGGCGCGGCGCTCGAGGATCATCTCGAGGGCATGATCGAGCGCAGCGGCCTCCTCCTCGCCGAGCGAGCTGATCAGCTCGGCGAGCGCCGACAGGCGCGCCTCGTTGAGCGCGAGGGGCACCTTGCGGCCGGTGTCCGTCAGGCGTACGCGCTTCATGCGCCGGTCCTCCGCGTCCTCCTCGCGGTCGACGAGGCCGCGCTCATACAGTCCGTCGACGGCCCGGCTCGCGGCCGGCAGCGACAGGCCGAGCGAGTCGGCCAGTGCCTTGACCGAGCGACCGTGGCCATCGGTCTCGAGCGCGCACAGCGTCTTGATCTGGGTGAACGAGAGGTCGAGCTCGGCGATCGTGTTGAAGGTGCCGAGGTTGGCCGTGCGCATCAGGAAGCTGGCCAGCGCGTACATGTTGCGCGTCAGCTCCCGACGGCTCACGGGGCCGGCGGGCGCGGTCTCGGCAATTCCGGGGATCGTTGCGGTTGCTTGCACCGACGCAACCATATCAGCCGCACAATGATTGCTTATGTGTCACACATCACACAAGCTGGTCGCTGCCGTAGCGGTCCGCCATCGCCATCGCCACCGCCACGGGGCGCGGGTGGCGCTCGTGGTCGTTCAGTCGCCGGCGAAGGGGAGCTCGAGCACCTCGGCGCTGGCCCCCTGCTCGCCCGCCTGCACGGTGCTGCCCGGCTCGGCCTCGCGGCGTACGAGCGCCAGCCCGATCGGTCCGAGCCGGGGGGAGATGGCGCTGCTCGTCAGGCGTCCCACCGGTCGTTCGCCGAGGCGCAGCTCGGCGCCCGGCGCGAGCGCCTGGGACAGGCGCAGCCCGCGCAGGTGGCGGTTGGGCTTGCCCCTGTAGAACAGCCGCGCGACGGTCTCCTGACCGACGTAGCAGCCCTTCGTGAAGCTGACCGCGCGCTCGTTGAGCCCAGCCTCCTGGGGGATCACGCCGTCGTCCAGGTCGACGCCGTAGCGGGGACGCCCGCGCTCGACCCGCAGGCACTCGGCGGCCGCCTCCGCGACGGGGCTCGCTCCGCGCGCCCGCAGCGCCTGCTCGAGGCCGGCGGTATCCGCTGCGGCGCACAGCAGGTCGATGCCGACATCGCTGCGCACCGCCCGCGCCGGCACTCCGTCGATCGCTAGGAGGCTGTGCCGGTGCTCCTCCGCGCCGGGCAGCTCGACGCCCGCGAGCTCCTCGGCGCGTGGGCCGATCAGCGAGAGCAGGCCGTTCTCGACCGTGCGTTTGTGCAATTCCACGTCGTAGCCGACCTTGTAGCGGCGGATCATGTCGAAGAGCGCCTGCAGGCATGCGCGCTCGGTGTCGAGCAGCAGCTCGGAGGGGGGAGCATCATCGGCCTCGCCCGCCGCGAGGATGCGCACGTCGCCGAGCATCTTGCCCTTGTGCGTCAGAAACGCGGCGTAACAGCCCGCGCCCGATGACAGGGTGCCGAGCTCGTTCGTGACCTGGCCGTTGAGGAACTCCACGGCATCCGTGCCGGTGAGCGCGAGCTTGCCGCGGTCGGAGCGATCGAGCAGCCCGCAGCCGCGGAGCAGGGCCTCGTAGTCGCTCGCGAGCGCGTGGGTGTCCGTGCTTGCCATTGCTTCGAGAATAGCCGCGCTAGGCTTTCGCCAATGGCGCTCGCCGAGACCTTCCAGCGCGTCGTCGACTCGCTGCCCGCCGATTGGACGGACCTGGAGCTGGACATGCGGATCGCCGACGAGTCCCGCTACGTCGAGGGCGCGCTGTACCTGGCGACGTGCAACGCCCGCCCGTACTCGCACCACGACTGGCACTGGCGGCTGCTCGTCGCGCACAACTTCGGCCACGCCGCCTCCGCACAGACGGTGCACGGGGCGCTGCGCCTGCTCGACGAGGCCGGCATCGAGGGCGAGCTGGTCGTGCGCGAGACGCGCAGCGGCAGGGTCGAGGTCACACACGGGTGGGGCCGTCCGCAGTCGGCGCGCGAGGAGTTCCGCCGCCTGCGCGCGCAGTAGCGATGGCGCGCGTGCTCGCGCTCACCGCCGATCTGATGTTCGGCTCGCGCCTGCAGGGCGAGGCCGCCGCAGCCGGCCACGAGCTGGAGTTGATCGGCGACGAGCAAAGACTGCGCGCGCGCCTCGCCGACGACGCCGCCCCGGCGCCGGCACTGCTGATCTGCGACCTCACCGACGAGCGTCTGGACGGAGCCGCGGCGCTCGAAGCGCTGCGCAGCGCCGGGCAGCTCGGGGCGCTCCCCGCGCTCGCCTTCTACTCCCACGTCGACGTCGCCGTGCGCGCGCGCGCCGTGCAGGCCGGCTTCGACCTCGTCGTGGCGCGCTCGCGCATGGCGCGCGAGGGGGCCGCGCTCGTCGGCGCGCTGATCGAGCGCGGCGCGGGAAGCTCGCGCTAGGCGCTCGCGGCCGTACGAGCGCGGCGCAGCAGCGGGTGCTCCGGCGAGGCGCCGGGGCCGGCGAAGGCACGCACGTCGCGTACCTTCAGGCGCTCGCCGCAGCGCGCGCAGATGCGGTGCTCGTCAACGCTGCCGCCGCAGTCGCGATGTTCGAGCACGACGGGCGGGCCGGCGGGCGCAGCGGCGTGGCGGTCGCCCCATTGCATCAACGCGACGATCGTCGGCCACAGGTCGAGGCCCTTGTCGGTGAGGCGGTATTCGTAGCGCGCCGGGCGCTCCCGATAGGCGCGCCGTTCGAGCACGCCCTGCTCGACGAGACCGCTCAGCCGGCTCTGCAGCACGTTGCGGGCGATCCCGAGGTTCTGCTGCATCTCCTCGAAGCGACGCAGCCCGAGCATGACGTTGCGCACGATCAGCAGCGACCAGCGCTCGCCGACGACGTCGAGCGTGGCGGCGACGCTGCAGGTCTGGTTCTCGTAGCGGTTTCCGAGCACGTCCTCAGCATAGCCGGGTAAGTTGCATGATGCAACTCGTGTGCTAGGGTCCATTTCATGATGAAACGGAAGTGGCGGGTTTCGCTCATCGTGTGCGTCGGGGTCTTCATGTCAAGCCTCGACCTGTTCATCGTCAACATCGCCTTTCCGGCGATCGCGCGGCACTTCGGCGGGGCCTCGCTGGCGTCGCTGTCGTGGATCCTCAGCGGCTACGCGATCGTCTTCGCCGCGCTGCTCGTGCCCGCCGGGCGATGGGCGGACGCGTTCGGGCGCAAGCGCGCCTTCCTGCTCGGCCTGGGCGTGTTCGTCGGCGCTAGCGCAGCGTGCGCGCTGGCGCCTTCCGTCGGCTTCCTGATTGCGGCGCGCCTGGTCCAGGCAGCGGGCGGCGCGCTGATGCTGCCGACGTCGCTCGGGCTGATGCTGCCCGAGTTCGACGTGCACGAGCGCCACGTCGCGATCGGGGTGTGGGCGGCCACCGGAGGCATTGCCGCCGCCGCCGGGCCGCCACTCGGCGGCCTGCTCGTGCAGGCCGACTGGCGCTGGGTGTTCCTGGTGAACGTTCCCGTCGGACTGCTCGGGCTGGGGTTCGGCCTGCGTACGCTGGCAGAGCGCCGGGAGCTCGGCGCAGCTCGCCCTGACGTGCTCGGCGCGGGTGCGCTGATCGTCGCGATCGGCGCGCTGGTGGTGGCGATCGTGAAGGGACAGGAATGGGGCTGGAGCTCGGCGAGCGTAATCGCGCTGGCGCTCGTCACGGCGATCCTGCTGCCGGCGATCTGGTGGCGCTCGCAGCGTCACCCGGCGCCGATCATCGAGCCGTCGATGCTGCGCGTACGGAGCTTCGGATTGGCGGTCGGCGCGTCTGTGGTCTTCTTCGGCGGCTTCGGCGCGATGCTGCTCGCGGGCGTGCTGTTCCTCACCTCGGTGTGGCACGAGGGGGTGCTCACGGCGGGACTGATGCTGTTCCCCGGCCCGGCGATGGCGACCGCCTTCAGTCTGCCCTCCGCGCGGCTCGGCGCGCGGTACGGCTATCGCCTGCCGGGCGTCATCGGATCGCTGATGTTCGCGGCAGGCTCGCTCTGGTTCATCACCCGCACCGGCAATCGGCCGGCCTTCGCGTCGGAGTACCTGCCCGGGTCGATGATCGGGGGCGCGGGCGTGGGTCTCGTGATCCCGACCCTGACCGGCGCCGGCGCATCCTCGCTTGCGCCTGAGCGCTTCGCCACCGGCGCGGCGATCCTCACGATGGGCCGTCAGATCGGGGCCGCCCTCGGCGTGGCGATCCTCGTCGCGGTGCTCGGGACCGCGACGCGGAACGCGGCCGACTTTCACACCGCCTGGCTGATCACGGTGGCCGGCGGCCTGGCCACGGGGATCGCGCTCGCCGCGATCGGCCCGCCGGCGCGCAGCGGGGCAAGCGCATCCATCCCCGAGCCGATCGCCGATCCGCTGATCGCCGAGCCGCTGGTGGAGGAGGCGGCATGAGCGCCGCGGCGCAAGCGCGGGCTGCCTGATCCTGCGCTAGCGGCCTTGCGTGGGGCGGATGCTCCGCCTACGATTGCTCACGTGATCATCACGACCATGAACGATCTGCCCGGCTATGAGATCGAGGAGGTGATCGGCGAGGTGTTCGGCCTCACGGTGCGTGCCCGCAACCTCGGCTCACAGATTGGGGCGACGCTGAAGTCGCTCGTGGGCGGCGAGCTCAAGGGGATGACCAAGATGCTCGCCGAAGGACGACTGCACGCGCAGGAGCGACTGGTCGAGGCGGCCGAGGAGAAGGACGCCAACGCGATCGTCGCCTTCCGCTTCGACACCTCCGAGCTGGGCACCACCTGGACTGAGATCTGCGCCTACGGCACCGCTGTCCGGGCGGTCAAGCGCTAGCCGCGCACTGCCACCTGGAAGGACGTCCACCGCCCCGCGCTCGCGCTCCCCGAGGCCTGCGAGCGGCGCTCGCGTCCCGTCGCCGCTCAGCTCGCCGGCAGTACGGTTCCGCCGCCGAGGTCCTCGTGTTCGGCTGCCAGCGGATCGAGCGGGACGAGGGCGGCGTTGGCCACGCGCTCGAAGCGCTCGGAGCGATGTCCGGCCCGCCGCGTGAGCGCGGCACGGATCACCATTCCGTGACACACGACGAGCGCGGGGAGCTCGCCCGCCTCGATCTCCTGCAGGGCCTCGCTGACGCGCTCGTCCTGTTCGGAGAAGGACTCGCCGCCGGGGAATGCGAAGGAGGGATCGGCCGAGGCGAACGCGTTGAAGCGCTCGGGCATTTCGGCGCGTACGTCGATGAAGCTGCGATCGGTCCAGTCGCCGGCGTCGGTCTCCATCAGGCGCGCATCCTCGCGCGGCTGGCACCCGATCCTTGCGCCGACGATGTCGGCCGTTTCGCGCGCTCGCAGCAGCGGGCTGCACCACAGCACGCGAAACTCGTGCTCAGCGGCGCGCTCGGCCAGCTCCGCTGCCTGCGCCCTGCCGGTTGCGTTGAGCGCCACCGGCAGGTGGCCCTGGAAACGTCCCTCGAGGTTGTAGGCGGTCTGGCCGTGGCGGGCGAGATACACGCGGGTGACGGACGGGGCGATCAGGATCGATCGAATCGGTCGAGGCTCATGACCTTCTCCCAGGCGGCGACGAAGTCACGCACGAACTGCTCGCCGGCATCGTCGGCTGCATAGACCTCCGACAGTGCCCGCAGCTGTGAGTTCGAGCCGAAGACGAGATCGAAGGAGGTGGCGGTCCACCTGGCCTCGCCGGTCGCGCGATCGCGCCCCTCGTAGACGTGCTCGGCCGACCCCGACGCCTCCCATACGGTGCCCATGTCGAGCAGGTTGACGAAGAAGTCGTTGCTCAGCGTGTCCGGCCGGTCGGTGAGGACGCCATGCCGGGACTGCCCGAAGTTCGCGTTAAGGGCGCGCATGCCGCCGATCAGCGCCGTCATCTCCGGGGCCGTCAGCCTCAGCATGAAGGCCCGCTCGAGCAGCCCGTACTCCAGCGAGAACGGCTCGCCCGGACGGATGTAGTTGCGGAACCCGTCGACGGTCGGCTCGAGCACGGCAAACGACTCCACGTCCGTCTGCTCCTGCGACGCGTCGGTGCGTCCGGGCGTGAACGGGACGGCGACGTCGTGTCCGGCGTTCTGCGCCGCGCGCTCGACCGCCGCGCACCCGCCGAGGACGATCAGGTCGGCGAGCGACACCCGCTTGCCCGCCGACTGCGAGGCGTGGAACTCCTGCTGGATCTGCTCGAGCGTCTGCAGCGCCGTCGCGAGCTCACCTGGCTCGGCCCACTCCCAGTCCTTCTGGGGCGCGAGGCGAATCCGAGCCCCGTTCGCCCCGCCGCGCTTGTCGGTGCCACGAAACGACCCAGCCGCGGACCAGGCGGTCGCGACGAGCCGCGAGACCGATAGCCCCGCCGCGAGGATCTTCTCCTTGAGCGCGGCGATATCGGCTTCGTCGATCAGCTCGTGATCGAGCGCTGGTACGGGGTCCTGCCACAGCTGCGCCTCCGGGATCCACGGTCCGAGGTAGCGCGAGACCGGGCCCATGTCGCGGTGCAGCAGCTTGTACCAGGCCTTGGCGAACGCCTCCGCGAGCTGGTCGGGGTGTTCGTAGAAGCGCCGGGCGATCGGCTCGTAGACGGGGTCGAACCTCAGCGCGAGGTCGGTCGTCAGCATCATCACAGGCGACCGTTTCGACGGGTCGTGCGCGTCCGCCACCAGGTCGTCGGGCTCGGGGTCCTTGGGGGTCCACTGCTTCGCCCCGGCCGGGCTCTCCGTCAGTTGCCACTCGTAGCGGAAGAGGTTGTCGAGGAAGTCGTTGTTCCACTTCGTCGGCTCGCTCGTCCAGGCGCCCTCCGGCCCGCCCGTGAGCATGCGCACGCCGTTGCCGTCCACTTGCAGGCTGCCCTTCCAGCCAAGTCCCAGCTCCTCCAGCGGCGCGCCCTCGGGCTCGGGGCCGATCTGCTTCGGGTCGACCGCGCCATGGGTCTTGCCGAACGTATGGCCGCCGACGATCAGCGCGACCGTCTCCTCGTCGTTCATCGCCATGCGGGCGAACGTCTCGCGGATGTCCCGGGCGGACGCGACCGGGTCGGGGTTGCCGTTGGGCCCCTCGGGGTTCACGTAGATGAGCCCCATCTGCACCGCGCCGAGCGGCTGGGCGAGCTGTCGCTCGCCGCTGTATCGCGCGTCACCGAGCCACGTGTCCTCAGAGCCCCAGAAGATCTCTTCGGGCTCCCAGATGTCCTCGCGCCCGAAGCCGAAGCCGAATGTCTCGAAGCCCATCGACTCCATCGCGACGTTGCCCGCGAACACGAGCAGGTCGGCCCAGGAGAGCTTGCGGCCGTACTTCTGCTTGATCGGCCACAGCAGCCGCCGCGCCTTGTCGAGGCTCGCGTTGTCCGGCCAGCTGTTCAGCGGCGCGAAGCGCTGGGCGCCCTGGCCGCCCCCGCCGCGGCCGTCGGCGATGCGGTAGGTCCCGGCGGCGTGCCAGCTCATGCGGATGAAGAGCGGCCCGTAGTGGCCGTAGTCGGCCGGCCACCATTCCTGGGAGTCGCTCATCAGCGCGATCAGGTCGCTTCTGAGCGCATCCACGTCGAGGTTCGCGAACTCCTTTGCGTAGTCGAAGTCCTCGGCCATCGGGTCGGACAGCGGCGACTGCCGGTGCAGCACGCTCAGGTCGAGCTGGTTCGGCCACCAGTCGTGGTTCGTCCTCGGGTTGGCCACCACGGGAGTCGGGCTTCCGATCGCCGGATTCTCGCTCTCGCTGACGCTCTCAGTCATGTCGCTCCTGTCGCGGTCTGGGTCATAGATGCCGCTGGTCGGTCGTCCCTCGTCGGCGAGCAACGAGGGTACTAAGGGTTGGGTGGAGGCCGGGGCCGCATGCGGCCCCGGCGT
>DASZNB010000107.1:0-8247 GCA_035551395.1 Solirubrobacteraceae bacterium
CCGGGGCCTGCGCGACGGGAGCCTTCGCGGCGGCTGCGCCGGCGCTTGGCGCTGCGGGCGTGCTCGCGGGCGCGGCCTCGGCGGGCGCCGTGGCCTTTGCCGCGGGCGCAGCCTTGGCCTTGGCGGGCTCAGCCGCGCTCGCGCCGTTGGTGCTCTGGGCTCCGTTGGCAGCGGCGACGCCGAGCGCCTTCAGCGCGGCGCCCTCCTCGACGGAGGAGGCGGCGGCCTTGGCCTCGACGCCGGCAGCCTTCAGCTTCTCGAGCAGCTCCTTGCTCGAGACACCGTGCTCCTTGGCGATTTCGTGTACGCGCTTCTTGCTCATCAGCTCAACGATTCTACGAGCTTGGGATCGAGTGACACCGCCGAGCGCAGGGCTCGCGGGATCGCGCCGCGTTGCAGAGCGCGCTGGAGGCAGGCCGCCGCGGGCGCATCGGAGAGCTCGCCGGCACACAGATACGCGCCGCGTCCGGGCATCTTCATGTCGCGGTCCTGGACCGCGCGCGCGTCCCGGCCGACGCCTGCGCGCGCGACACGAACGAGCTCGGGCTTCGGGGCGGTCCGTCCACAGCCGATGCAGCGACGATGCGGGGTTGCGCGGCGCGGGCTGGCGCCAGGCGTCGTCGTCCCGCGGAGTCGGGCCCCTATGTCGCCTGCTCCTCGGCCTGCGTGGGCGGGAGCTCGCTCGACAGCTCGGCGGCGGTGGCGGCAGGTGTCTGCTCGGCGGCGGACGGCGCCGGTGTCTGCTCGCCACCGTCCTCGGCGGCGAGGTCGCCGACGTTGTCGCTTGCGATGTTGGCGAGCGCCTGGTGGCTCTCGATCCCGCAGTAGCGCGAGCCCGGCAGCGCCGCGTTGGGGCAGCGGCGGCCGTTTGAGAGGACGGCGGCGCAGCGGCCCTGCACCTCCTCCTCCTCGAAGCCGTGCTCGGCCTCCTCGGCCGCGAACTCGGTCTCCGAGCGGATGTCCACTCGCCAGCCCGTCAGGCGGGCGGCCAGGCGCGCGTTCTGGCCCTCGCGCCCGATTGCCAGCGAGAGCTGGTCGTCGGGCACGATCACGGTCGCCTGCTTGGCCTCGTCGTCGACGAGCACCTCGCGCACGCGGGCCGGTGAGAGTGCCTTGGCGACGAAGCGGGCGGGCTCGTCGTTGAAGGGGATGATGTCGATCTTCTCGCCGCGCAGCTCGGATACGACCATGCGCACGCGCGAGCCGCGGGGGCCGACGCATGCTCCCACCGGGTCGACGCCGTCGGTGTGGGAGATGACGGCGATCTTCGAGCGATAGCCGGGCTCACGGGCGACGTTGGCGATCTCGACGAGGCCGTCTGCGATCTCCGGCACCTCGAGCTCGAACAGCTTCTTGATCAGCTCGGGGTCGCGCCGGGAGACGATGATCGCGGGCCCCTTGGTCGATGGCGAGACCTCCTTGATCACTGCCTTGATGCGCTGCGAGTGGTCGTAGCGCTCGCCCTCGACCTGCTCGGACTTGGGCAGCAGCGCCTCGACGCGTTCGCGCAGCTGCACGAGCGTGTAGCGCGAGTCGGACTGCTGCACGATGCCGGTGATCAGCTCGCCGACGCGGTCGCGGTACTCCTCGTACATCATGTCCCGCTCGGCCTCGCGGATGCGCTGCAGGATGACCTGCTTGGCGGTCTGCGCGGCGATTCGGCCGAAGTCGTCGGGCGTGACGTCGCGCTCGTCGATCTGATCGCGGTATTCGGCGAACTTCTTCGGATCGATTTCCGGTTCCTCGGGTTCGCGCATCTCCCCCGTCTCGGGGTCGATGGTGGTTTCCTCGTCGATCGTCTCGACGATCAGATGCGCCTCGAGGCGCTCGGGGATGATCAGCTCGATGACCCGGAAGTCGGCCGTCTCGCGGTCCATCTCCACGCGCGCGTACTTGGCCGAGCCGGGCTGCTTCTTGTAGGCGGACAGCAGCGCGTCCTCGAGCGCGATCATCAGCTTCTCGGGCTCGATTCCCTTCTCGCGCGCGAGTGCGTGCATGGCCTCAAGGATTTCGCGTGACATGAGCTCTACTCCTCGATCAGATTCGAGCGGCGGATCTCCGAGTAGGGGATCGCGATGACGCCCCCGTCGGCCGCGAGGGTGACCTCCTCGTCGGATGCTCCGACGAGCTCCCCGGTGAAGCTCTGCACGGGCCGCTCGCCGATCGGCAGCGGATGCCGCGCGCGCACCCGAGCGCGACGGCCGACGAAGCGGCGGAAGTGGGCTGGCTTGGTCAACGGGCGCTCGCTGCCGGGCGAGGACACCTCGAGCGAGTAGCGCTCGCGCAGCTCGTTCAGCTCCCTCGTGACCAGCTCGCACATCTCCAGCGTCACGCCGTCGGGATGGTCGATGAAGACGCGCAGACAGCGGCCGCCGACGACCTCCGCGAGGAGGACCTCGATCTCGGGCTGGGTGGCGGCTAGGCGCTTCTCGATTTCTGTCTGCAGCGGGCTCATCGTCCTTCTCGATCTGGGTCCTTACGCAAAAAAAGCGGGCGGGCGCCCACTCTCGGTACTGCTACCGGCGCCTCGGCACCGGTACGAAAGCTGTCAATCGAGCATAGCATCGGCGCGCGGGCCCATATGCGGCTCAGGCGCGCTCCGCGTCGCGTCGCGCGCGATCGCGGTAGCGCCGGTAATCCTCGCGCTCGGGGCGCAACGAGCAGGCCAGCGCGAGCGGCTTGCAAGCCTCGCGATGGCGCCCGAGCAGCTGCATCGAGCGACCCAGGCAGAACTGCGCGTAGTCGTTCGTGGGAGTCTTCGCGGCGATCGCCCGGAACTCCTCGGCGGCATCCTTGTAGTGGCGCGCGTGAAACAGCGCGCGGCCGAGCGCCTCGCGGATCGAGGCCTTGTCGGGCTCGAGGTCGCGGGCTTTGCTGAGCGGGACGATCGCCGCTTGGTGGTCGCCGTGGTCGAGCAGGTCGCAGCCGCGCTGGTAGAGGTCATACACACTCTCCATCGGCCCAAGTTTATCCCGTGTGCGCGACCGGTCGAAGGGCGCGCGGGAGCCGATCGCGGGGCCGGCCTAGGCGCCGTCGCGCAGCGCCTCGACTGCGTCGAGGATCGCCTCGGCGACCTGCGCCTTGCTCGCCCGCGCCACGTCCTGGCGCTCGATCTGCGCGCTGTCGCCGTTGACGCTCAGGATCGTGACCTCGTTGGCGTCGACGTCGAAGCCGATGTCCGCGCGCGAGATGTCGTTGACGACGAGCGCGTCGAGTCCCTTGGCGGTGAGCTTCCCGCGCGCGAGCTCGACGGCCGCCGCGCCGTGCTCGGCGGCGAAGCCGACGAGGGTCTGCCCGCTGCGCCGGCGCGCGGCGAGCGCGCTGAGCACGTCGGCGGTGGGCTTCAGCGCGAGCTCGAGCATCCCCCGCTCGGCCTTCTTGATCTTCCCGTTCGCGGGCTTCGCAGGTGTGAAGTCGGCGACGGCCGCCGTCATCAGGAGCAAGTCGCAGTCGGGGAAGGCCTGCGCGCACGCGCGCTCCAGCTCGGCCGCGCTGCCGACGTCGCGACGCTCGATCCCGGGAGGGTCCGCAAGCGAGACGTTGGCGGCGACGAGCGTCACGAGGGCCCCGCGTCGCTGCGCCGCCTGCGCGAGCGCGAAGCCCATCCGCCCCGAGGAGCTGTTGCCGATGAAGCGCACGCTGTCGATCGGCTCGCGCGTGCCCCCGGCGGTGACGAGCACGCGCAGCCCGCGCAGGCCGTGCCCCCCCGGACCCGCAGCGTCGCGCGGAGAGCCGGAGCCGACGTGCTCGGCGACCGCCTGCTCGCAGGCCGCCAGCAGGGATTCCGGCTCGGCCAGTCGGCCGATGCCGTGCTCGCCCTTCGAGGCCAGGCGCCCGACGCCCGGCTCGACGATGCGTGCCCCCCGCTCCGCGAGCGTGTGCAGGTTGGCCGCGGTGGCGGCGTGCTCGTACATGCGGTCGTTCATCGCCGGAGCGATCACGAGCGGGCAGCGCGCCGCGAGCGCGCAGCTGCACAGCAGGTTGTCGGCCATGCCCGCGGCGAGCTTCGCGATCGTGTTGGCGGAGGCGGGCGCGATCAGAAACACGTCGGCGTTGGCGATGAGCTCGAGATGGCTGAGCGGGTCGTGCTGGGGCTGGGGCTGGTCCGGGAACGCCCCCCGCGCGGGATCGCGCTCGAACTCGCTGTGCAGCACCGGGGCGCCGCTCAGCGCGGCGAAGGAGGCCGCACCGACGAAGCGAGTGCTCGTCGGCGTCTGCACGACGCGCACAGCGTGCCCGGCGCCCGTCGCGAGCCGCACGAGCTCGAGCGCCTTGTAGGCAGCGATGCCGCCGCTGACGCCGAGCAGGATGCGGGACATGAGCTTTAGGTTTTAGAGCGCGTCGCGGGAAGTGGCAAGCCGTGGCGTAAGGATTGCGCGTCTAGGACGGCCGATGGTCAAGCGAGGCAATACCTGACTGCCCGCCCACCCCGCCTGGCGTACCGATCGTCGATCGACGGGATCGCCGATCGGCCAGCACGCGAGCGACCGAGGACGCCGAATCGCCCCGGCCAGCGGTCGTCCTAGCGGTAGTGGTACTTCATCTTTCCCCCTGCTACCTCCTCGAGTGCGATCGTGAGGTAGTTTTTCGACGCCGTTTCGATCATCGGCGGGGGAAACTCGTCGAAGGTGCCCTCGCCGAGGTTGTGGTAGTAGCTGTTGATCTGCCGGGCGCGCTTGGCGGCGACGATCACGCCGGCGTAGTTTGAGTCGACCTGCTCGAGCAGGCGGTCGATGCGGGGAGAGATCACGGGTTGCGCTTGCCTTTCCTGGTTGAGGTCTGAGTGTAGTCGGCCGCGCGCACGCTCCCGTGCGCGGTTGGCGTGAGAACTCGTGCGCGCCGGCAGGCGGGGCGAGCCCCTCAGCGCGAATCCGGTTGGTCAGTCGAGGTTGCTCGCGACGATCTCGACGAGCCGCTCGAGCGCCTCGTCGAGGCGGTCGTTGACGACGACGTGCGCGAACTCGGGCTGCGCGTGCAGCTCGTGCTCGGCGACGAGCAGCCGCCGCTCGACCTCCTCGGGGTCGTCGGTGCCGCGTCCGATCAATCGCGTTCGCAGCGCGCTCAGCGACGGAGGTGCGATGAAGACCTGGACGGCCTCGGGCATCGCCGCGCGCACCTGGCGGGCGCCCTGGACCTCGATCTCGAGCACGACGGGGATGCCCGCGTTGACGCGATCCTCGAGCTCGCTGCGCAGCGTCCCGTAGCTGCGACCGGCGTAGTCGGCATGCTCGACGAACTCGCCCGCCTGCACCCGCCGGTCGAACTCCTCGCGCGAGAGGAAGTGGTAGTCGACACCGTCGCGCTCGCCCGCGCGGGGGGCGCGCGTGGTGGCGGACACCGACAGCTCGAGCCGCCCCACGCGCTCCATCAGTCCACGGATCAGCGTGCCCTTGCCGACCCCCGATGGTCCCGTGATGACGAATACGCGCGCGATGACCCGGACCCTATTGACGAGGCCGGTTGAATCGGCAAGGCGTCTAGTGGTGCAGCAGGGAGATCAGCTCCGAGCGCTGGCGCTCGGAGAGTCCGCCGATGGTCTTGCTGGGGGCGATCCGGCAGTGGGCGAGGATCTTGTTGACCTTCACGCGCCCGTACTTGGGCACTGCGAGCAGCATGTCGAACACCTTGGCCGTCTCGACGTACTCGGGCGGGTCGAGCAGCAGCGAGTGGATCGAACGGCGCCCAGCCTTCAGATCGCGCTTGAGCTGCGCGCGCTGAATGCGAATCTGGTTGGCACGCGCCAGCGCATCCATGCGCTGGTTGAGCGAGCGCTCGGGGGCCGTCGAGGTGCTCGAGGACGTCGTGCCGGTCGCCGTCGCCATGGGCGGCGAGTCTACACACCAGCGACGGGCGATCAAGGAAATGTGCCGAATTCACCTGTACCTCAAGCTGAGGTGCAGATAAATCGAGGCTTGTGGACGGTGCGCGCGTGTGGTTTGCAGGGGTTTTTAGTGCTGTTTGAGGCGACGTAAGCGGACTGACGACCGTGTCCGGTCCACCTGGCGCCGGGTCACACGCGAATCGCCCCCGAAATGGTCGTGTGAGCGCCCTCAGACGCGCGTGATCGCCTCGAGCTCGCGCGCGATGCGTCCGCCGGCGGCGGGGTCGAGAAAGCTCTCGGTACCGACTGCGACGAGCCGCGCCCCGACGTCGAGCAGCTCGCGCGCGTCGGCGCCGCTACGCACGCCGCCCATTCCCACGACGGGGATCTGCACGCGCGCCGCGACGGCGGCGACCTGCGCGAGCGCCACGACGCGCACCGCCGGCCCCGAGAGCCCGCCCGTGGCGCCACCGAGCCACGCCCGGCCGGGGCTGCGCCCACCGGCGCGATCGCTGCCGCCGCGCGTGGTGGGCGGCGCGAGCGCCAGCGCGCGCAGGGTGTTGATCAGCGAGACGGAGTCCGCGCCGGCGTCCTCGGCGGCCTGCGCGCACAGCGCCACGTCGGCCGTGTTGGGGGTCAGCTTGACGATCAGCGGCTTGCCCGTATGGGGGCGGACGGCGCGCACGACCTCCTCGAGCTGGCGCGGGTCGGCGCCGATGTCCAGGCCCGTCTCCACGTTCGGGCAGGAGACGTTCAGCTCGATCGCCGCTATCTCGCTGCGCGCCTCGCAGGCCGCGACGAGGCGCGTGAGCTCGGTGGCGCTCGCTCCCATCACGTTGGTGACGAGCGGCACGCCCGCTCCTGCGCGGGCCAGCGAGCAGAGCTCCGCGAGCCGCGGGAGATCGTCGCGCAGGTAGCCGTCGAGCCCCTTGTTGGGAAGCCCGATCGAGTTGATCAGCCCGGCCGAGGCCTCCCACAGGCGCGGCGGCGGATTGCCCGCACGCGGTTCGAGCGTGATCGTCTTGGAGACGTAGGCGGCGAACGGGAAGTCACGCAGCAGCTCCTCGCCGAAGGCCGCGTGCGCGGCGATCGCGTCGAAGGTGCCAGAGCCGTTGACGATCGGATGCGCGAGCTCGAGTCCGCAGAAGGAGACGCTCACACGGGGGCTCCGGCGTGCTCGTCGACACGCTCGAGCTCGTGCGCGTCGAGCACGGGCCCGTCGACGCACACCCGCAGGTAGCCGCCGCCGCGCCGCGCCACGACGCAGCCGAAGCACGCTCCGAAGCCGCACGCCATCCCGGCCTCGAGCGCAAGCTGGGCGGGCACGTCGCGCTCGGCGCACATCGCCCGCACCGACTCGAGCATGGCGGCGGGTCCGCAGGCGTACACGATTGCGTTGCGATCGCGCGCGAGCTCCTCCGCGAGCAGGTCGGTGACGCGGCCGTGATGACCGACCGAGCCGTCGTCGCTCGCCACGCGTGCGCCGTCCAGCAGCGCCGCGCCCTCGGCGCGGGCGCCATCGCGAAAGCCGAGCAGCACGGTCGTGGCAGCTGCCGTCAGCTGGTCCTGAAGGATCGCGAGCGGTGCGATGCCGACTCCCCCGCCGAGCAGGATCGCGCGTCGCCCCGCCACCGGTGCGCTGAAGCCACGCCCCAGCGGCCCCACGACCCAGAGCCCGTCGCCGGCATCGAGCTCACACAGTCGCCGGGTGCCCGGGCCGACATCCTCGAGCAGGAAATGCGCCTCTCCGCGCACCTGGCGGGCGAACGAGAAGGCCCGCGCGAGGAATGGACGCTGCTCCTCCCCCCCGCCCCAATCCTCGGCGGCGGCGAGCATGGCGAACTGGCCCGGCTCGGCACCGGGGCCGTCGTCGGCGACGCGCAGCACCCGATAGGCGCCCAGCTCATCGACTCCGATCGCGCTCAGCAGGCGGCGGCCGAACGGCGCCCTGGCCGATGTTCGATCGCTCACGCCACGCCGGCTCCGTCGCGCCCGGCCGAGCGCTCCCGGGTGCGAGCGCCGTGGAGATCCTGCAGGCAGAGCACCTCGGGCTCGCCGTCGCGCTGGGCGCGTGCGATCGCGCGGGCGGCCGAGATGCCGGCCGCGAGCGTCGTCAGGCAGGGGATCCCGTGGCCGACGGCCGCGCGGCGGATCTCGTAGCCGTCGGTCCGTGCCCCCACGCCTGTGGGCGTGTTGACGACCAGGTGGACGTCTCCGCGTTCGATCCAGTCGAGCACGTGCGGAGAGCCCTCGGCGATCTTGTTGAGGCCCTGCACGGGCACGCCCATGCGCGAGATCGCCTCGGCGGTGCCGTGCGTGGCGACGATCCGAAAGCCGCATTCGTGCAGGCTGCTGGCGACGAAGAAGGCACCGGCCTTGTCGGAGTCGGTGACGGTTATGAAGACCGTGCCGCTGCTCGGCAGCGG
>DASZNB010000108.1:0-12614 GCA_035551395.1 Solirubrobacteraceae bacterium
GAGCGTGGCCATCAGGCCGCCGCTCTCGCTCAACAGCCCGCGCAGGCGCTCGAGACCGCTCGCGCGGTCGGCGTCGAGCGCCCTGCTCATACGCGCTCCACCGGCTCGTCGAGCGCCGCGAACGCCTCTGCCGCGGCCGCGAGCGTCCGCTCGAGCTGCGCCTCGGTGTGCGCGAGCGAGGGGAACCAGGCCTCGAACTGCGACGCCGGCGGGTAGACGCCGCGACGCAGGAGCTCCCGGCACCAGCGCGCAAACGCCGCCAGGTCACTGCGTGTGGCCTCGCCGAAGCTCGTCACCGGCCGGTCGCTGAAGAACACCGTCAACAGCCCGGGAGCGCTGACGACCTGCACTGGGCGCCCATGCGCGGCGGCGGCCGCGCGCAGTCCCGCTGCGAGCCGATCCGTGACCTCGCCCAGCCGCGCATAGGCCGCAGCGTCGAGCAGCTCCAGCGTCGCCAGCCCGGCCGCAACCGCGAGCGGGTTCCCGGACAGCGTTCCCGCTTGGTAGACCTCGCCGGCGGGCGCCAGCATCTCCATCAGCTCGGCGCGCCCACCGAGCGCCGCCGCCGGCAGGCCGCCGCCGATCACCTTGCCCACGATCGTGAGGTCTCCGCGCACTCCCAGCAGCTCCTGTGCGCCACCGCGGGCGACGCGAAAGCCGCTGATGACCTCGTCGAGCACGAGCACGGCGCCGATCGCGGCGGCGCGCGCGGCCAGCAGGGCGAGAAACCCCTCGCGCGCGGGCACGAGACCCATGTTCGCCGGCAATGGCTCGGCGATGATCGCCGCGATGTCGCCGCGGTCGCTCGCCTCCAGCAGCGCCCGCTCGTCGTTCCATGGCACGACGAGCGTCTGGGCTGCCACGCTCGCCGTCACTCCTGGGCTCGCCGGCAGCGCCTGCGTGGCCAGGCCGGAGCCGGCTTCGGCGAGCAGCCCGTCGACGTGGCCGTGGTATGCGCCGGCGAACTTCAGCACGAGCTCGCGGCCGGTCGCCGCGCGCGCCAGGCGAATCGCGGTCATCGACGCCTCCGTTCCGGAGGATGTCATGCGCACCATCTCGATGCCCGCCATGCGCCCGGCGACCTCCTCGGCCAGGCGCACCTCGCCGCCGGTCGGGGCGCCGAAGCTCGTGCCCTTCCCCGCCGCAGCGGCAATCGCCGCGAGCACGTGCGGATGAGCGTGCCCGTGGATCAGCGGTCCCCACGAGCAGACGTAGTCGATGTAGCGGTTGCCGTCGACGTCGACGAGCTCCGCGCCCTCGCCACGGTCGATGAAGATCGGCTCGCGACCGATCGAGCGCATCGCGCGCACGGGCGAGTTGACGCCGCCTGGGATGCTGCGCAGGGCGCGGCTGTAGAGCTCAGCCGAGCGGGTATCCGTGAGCGACGCCGTCACGAGCCCACGCTCAGGCGTGCCTGCGCTCCCACTCCTTGAAGTCCTCGGTGAAGTACTGCAGGCGGACCTTCTTGAACTCGGTCGAGGAGTAGAGGGTGGCGCGCTCGTGGATCCCGGTCTGCTCGGCGATCGCGTCGAGCACGGCGTCGCACTCCTCCTTGCTGCGCCCGTGCGCCATCGTGAAGACCGAGTACGGCCAGTCCCCGTAGGTGGGACGCTGGTAGCAGTGCGAGACGCCGCGCACGGCGGCCATGCGACAGCCGATCTCGAAGATCTGCTCGTCGGGCACCTGCCAGACGCCCATGCCGTTTGCCGAGAAGCCGGCGCGGCGGTGGTAGAGGATCGCCGCGACGCGCCGCAGCAGCCCGCGCTCCTGCATCCGCGCGAGGTGGTCGAGCAAGCGCTCCTGTGGCATCCCGAGGGCGGCGGCCGCACGAGCGTATGGCTCCTCGACGACGGGCATATCGCCCTGCAGCGCGCGGATCACCGCGATGTCTGTCTCGTCGTAGGGCTGAGGCTCGAGCTCGATCGGCTCCTTGACCTCGGCGGCGCTGGAGAGCGCCGCCGTGTCGCCCTCCATCTCCAGGTCCATGCGGATCTTGAACAGCCTCAGCGTCGGCAGCTGCCGGATCGACTCGGCGCCGGACTCGCGCGCGAGGACCTCCAGCGTGCCCTCCAGGCCGAGCTCGGAGTCCGGCTCGGTGGCGATCGTGAACCACAGGTTGAAGTCGTGGTTGCGCAGGTAGTTGTGCGAGACGCCCGGGTGCGCGTTGATCACCTGGGCGGCTCGGTGGGGGTGCTCTGAGTCGACCTTGGCTGCGACGAGCATCGAGGAGTAGCCGAGCGCGCGCGTGTCGAAGATCGGCGTGACCTGGCGGATGATGCGCTTGTCGAGCAGGCGCTGGACGCGGCTCATCACCTCGGCCTCGCTCACGCCGCCGAGCTCGGCCACGCGCAGGTATGGCCGCGCTGCGATCGGAAAGCTCCCCTGCATCAGGTTGAGCAGCTTGCGGTCCACGTCCTCGAGTGGGACGGCGGCCCCGTCCTTGCGGGCACGGATCTTCGGTGCGGCGGCGCCCGCGTGCCCACCCGTGGCGTCGCGAGCGAGCGGGTCCTCGGGATGCTCGCTGATCAGGTCTGCTCTGCCAGCCATCGGGCTGCGTCCTTTGCGTGGTAGGAGATGATCGTGTCGGCGCCTGCCCGGCGCAGGGAGGTGAGGATCTCGAGCACCGCGGCCCGCTCGTCGATGTAGCCGGCGGCCGCGGCCGCCTTGACCATCGCATACTCGCCGCTGACGTTGTAGGCCGCCACGGGCAGACGGGTGGCGGCCTTGACCGCGCGGATCAAATCGCCGTAGGCGAGCGCCGGCTTGACCATCACCATGTCCGCACCCTCCTCGACGTCGAGCAGGGCCTCGCGCACGGCCTCCTCGCCGTTCGCGGGATCCATCTGGTAGCCGCGCCGATCGCCGAACGCGGGGGTCGAGTCGGCGGCGTCGCGAAAGGGGCCGTAGAAGGCGGAGGCGAACTTGGCGGAGTAGGCGAGGATCGGCGTGTCGGCGAGGCCCTCGCCGTCGAGCCCCTCGCGGATCGCGCCGACGCGGCCGTCCATCATGTCCGAGGGCGCCACGATGTCGGCGCCGGCGCGCGCGTGGCTGACGGCGGTGCGCGCGAGCAGCTCGAGCGTCGCGTCGTTGTCGACGGCACCATCCTCGCGCAGCACGCCGCAGTGACCGTGCTCGGTGTACTCACACAGGCAAACGTCGGTGAGCACGAGCAGGTCCGGCACGGCCTGCTTGATCGCGCGCACGGTCAGCTGGACGATGCCCTCCTCGTCCCACGCGCTCGACCCCTCCTCGTCCTTGCTCGCGGGCAACCCGAACAGCATCACCGCGGCGACGCCCAGCTCGGCCGTCTCGCGTGCCTCCTCGACGGCGGCGGCGAGCGACAGTCGCTCGACGCCGGGCATCGTGGCGATCGGCGCGCGGCCGGAGCCCCCGGCAGGCACGGCTTCGGCGACGAACATCGGCAGCACGAGCCGGGCGGCGCGAACATCGGTCTCGCGCACGAGGCCGCGCAGGCCAGCCGTGGCCCGCAGTCTGCGCATACGCGTCTGTGGATAGGACATCAGCCTCTCAAGGTTAGAGCCTCGCGACGGCCAGCTGGCGCTAGTCGGCGTGCCGCAGGCCGGCGCGCGCGAGCGCCGCGAACACGAGCATCAGGCCGGCGAGATGGGCGAGCGAGCCGCCGATCGCCGGAGCGGCGCCGTTGACGGCGGCGTCGAGCGCCTGCAGCGCGGCCTTGAACGGGAACACGAATGAGACCGCGCCGATCGCAGCGTAGAAGCCGCCGGAGACCGACCCGGAGGGGACGAGCGCGAGGAAGGCGAGCGGGAGCGAGAGCAGGAAGGCCAGCAGCGAGGCCGCCCGCACCTCCCTGGCGAGTGCGCCGATCGCGACGCCGAGCGCCCCGAACGCGAGCGCTCCGAAGGCGAGCGCGAGAAGCCACAGCGCGACGCGGCTCCAGTCCAGCGAGACGAACGCTCCGACCCCGGCGAGCATCGCCAGGGCGACGATGAACGAGCAGCAGGCCGCCAGCAAGGCCTTCTCGACCAGCAGGGTCTCGCGCGAGACGAGGCCGCGCACGAGCCGGCCGAGCGCGCGCTCTTCGCGCTCGAGCGCGACTCCGCCGGCAGCCAGCAGGACGCAGACGAACATCAGCGAGACGCTCACCGCGACGACGACCGCAAAGGTGTTCAATGGCGTGCGGCGACCGCGCAGCAGGACGCTCTTGACCTTGATCGGCTGGCTGATCGTCGAGAGCACCTGGCGGCTCAGCGCGAGGTTCTCCGCCGCGAAGCCGGCGAACGCCTCGATGCGTTCCAGTTCCGAGCGCGCGTGCCCGCGCGGCGTGCGCGCGATGATCGCCTTCAGCGTCGGCGGGATCCGGTTCAGGCCGATCAGGTTTTCCGGCGCCCCGAGGATGCCCGCACTACCGCCCTGCAGTAGCGCCGAGATCGCGGTGGCGGCGGCCTGCTGTATCTGTTCGGAGAAGTTCAGGTTCGCCTGCGCGACCGCGGAGGAGAGCGTTGACTGCACGAGCGACTGCTCGAGCGCATCGCCGTTGTAGAGCACTTCGAGCTGCGCCTGCTGCACCGCCGAGGACAGCCGCGCCGCGATGTTCGGCGGGATCACGACGGCGGCGAGGACTTCGCCCGACTTGACCTTTGCGATCGCCTGCGCGCGCGTCGCCACCCGCACCGAGTGGACCTGGCTGAACAGCTGCAGCGCGTATTCATCCACGGCGACGCGCTGACTGCCGACCTTGACCGTCTCCCCCGCTGGCGTCTGATCGACGATCGCGACATGCGGCTTGGCCGGGCTACGCGAGATCGCGAAGCCGATCAGCAGGGCGATCGCCACGGGGTAGACGATCAGGAGCGCGACGAGCAGGCGCGAGCGGCGCAGGATCAGCAGGTCCTTGCGCAGCAGCCACCTCATGCGTCGCTCCGCGCGGCCAGGAAGCGCACGAGCGCGTGCTCGAGGTCGGCGCCCTCGTGCCCCGTCGCCGCGAGCAGCGCGGCGGGGGAGCCGGCGAACAGCAGCCTGCCCTCGCTGAGCACGAGCAGCCGGTCGGCATTGCGCTGGGCCTCGCTGACGTTGTGCGTCGAGAAGAGCACTGCCGTGCCGGCGCGGGCGAGCGCGGCGATGAACTCCCACAGGCGCTCGCGCTGGCCCGGGTCGAGCGAGGCCGAGGGCTCGTCGAGGGCGAGCACGGGCGGATCGGCGATCAGCGCCAGGGCGACGTTGACGCGCTGGCGGTTGCCACCGGAGAGGCGTGCGACCGGTTCGTGCGCGCGCTCGGTCAGTCCCGTCTGCTCGAGCATCCGCGCGACCGCGCCGTGTGGGTCGCGGAGCTTCTCCAGCCGCGCGAACAGCTCGAGGTTCTCGGCCACCGAGAGCTTTGAGTAGAGGGCGGGCTGCTGGGGCGCCCAGCCGACCTCGCGGGGCTCGGCGCTGAGCGCCCCCGCGCTCGGCGCCTGGATCCCGGCGATGATCGACAAAAGCGTCGTCTTGCCGGCGCCGTTTGGCCCGACGACCGCGACGGTCTCGCCCGCGGCGAGCTCGAAGGCGATGTCGCGCAGGGCCTCCAGCTCACCGTAGCTCTTGGCGAGCGAGCTGACGCTCAGGGCCGTGCTCACAACAGCTCGCGCGTCCGGCGATCCCACGATTCGAAGGTGATGTGGCGAGCGAGATAGACGACGGTCTCGCGCAGGATCGAGAGCAAGGGGAGGGCGATCAGCGCGCCGACGACGCCGTGGAGCTGCAAGCCCAGCAGCAGCGCGAAGATCACCAGCAGCGGGTTGATGCGCAGCGTGTGGCCGAAGATCTGCGGCGCGACGATGTGCCCCTCGACCTGCTGCAGCGCGACGAACATCAGCGCCACCCACAGCGCCGAGATCGGATCGCTGAACAGCGCCACGAGCACGGCCGGCAGCGCGCCGACGATCGGGCCGATGTAGGGGACGAGCTCCATCAGCCCATAGAACACGGCGAAGGCGACAGCGTACTTGCGCCCGTCGGGGAAGATCCCGAGGAGCCCGAACACGTACAGCGAGATCCCTGCGGTGGCGCCCATCACGAGGCTGAACAGCAGCTGCCCGCCCACGTAGCGCGCGACGGCGCTCTGCACGAGCGTCGGGTAGTCGTCTGCCGACGTGCCGTCGCCGTCGGGCATGTAGCGGCGCATCAGCCTGCCGATGCTCTGGCCGTAGAGCAGCATGTAGACGGACAGCACGAACACGAGCAGGAGGTCGAAGCCGGCGCTGACAAATTCTGTCAGCAGGCCACCGCCGAAGGACACGATCGAGCTCGATCCTTTGACGACTTTGTCCTGCAGCGTCTGCAGCGCGGTCTCGCCCTGCTTGATGAACTGGACGTGCACGCCGCTGTTGTTGAGCGTCGTCTGGAATTCGGCGAGCGACTTGTTCGCTTTCTTGACGAGGCTCGGGACGTTGCGGCTGAACGATTCGACCTGGTTGGAGATAGGGTTGGCGAGCAGCAAGCCGATGCCGCTGAGCGTGAGGAAGAATGCGAGGTACACGGCCAGGACAGCCAGCCCGCGCGGAAGCCTCGCGCGCTGCAGAAACGACACGGCCGGGTTGAGGATCAGCGCGATGAGCGCCGCGACGATGAAGATCACGAGCACTTTTCCGGCGGCTTTCGCCACCGCCCACAGCGCGATCAGCGCCAGCGGCAGCAGCACGAGCTGGACCCAGCGCGGCACGACCGTGCGCGGCGGCTCGCGCTCCTGCGCCTCGGGAGAGTCGGTCAGCTCGCGCTCTTCGGTGCTCGGGGCGGCCGCCTCCGGGGGTTTGTCGGAGACGTCGCTCACCTGCCTCCCATCATGCGCAGAGTATGGCTGAGGCCCAGGCGTCCCCAGAGCGCCCGCGGGAGTCGGCCGCGAGCCCCGCGCCCGGTCCGCTGGCCGCCGACGCCACGAGCATCCTGTTCGTCGGCGATGTCGTCGGCGGACTCGGCAAGCAGACCCTGCTGGACTGCCTGCCCGTGCTGCGCGAGCGCCACAGGCCGACGTTCGTGGTCGTCAACGGCGAGAACGCGGCCGGCGGACTCGGCATCACCCCGAAGATCGCCGACCAGATCTTTGCGGCGGGCGTCGATGCGATCACGCTCGGCAACCACACCTATCATCGACGCGAGATCTACCCCTACCTCGAACGCAGCGCCCGCATCGTGCGGCCGGCCAACTACCTGCGCAGCCAGCCCGGCCGTGGCGTGTGCGTCGTCGAGAGCGCGGGCGTGCGCCTCGGCGTCGTGAGCCTCAGCGGCAACCTCTACCTGCGCGCGGGACGCTCGGCCTTCACCGAGATCGAGGTCGCGCTGCGCGAGCTGGGCGACGTGGACCAGATACTCGTCGACGTCCACGCCGAGGCGACCTCGGAGAAGATCGCGATGGGCTGGCACCTCGACGGCCGTGTCACGGCTGTCGTGGGGACGCACACGCACGTGCCGACCGCCGATGCGCGGGTGCTGCCCGGCGGCACGGCCTACATCACCGACGTCGGCATGACCGGCCCGCGCGGAGGCGTCATCGGGGTCAAGCGCGAGCAGGCGATCGAGTCGCTGCTGACGCAGATGCCGGTGCGCTTTGAGACCTCCGAGGAGGACCCGTGGCTGATGGGCGTGCTGATCAGGTGCTCAGCGCGGCTGCGGGCGGCTTCGATCGAGCAACTGTTGATGGCGCGACCACCGGCAGCCTCGGCTGATCGCTGAAGCGCCCGAGCAGCGCCAGCATCACCAGCGGGAAGAACCAGGGGATGTAGAGGTAGAACCAGTGTTCGACGCCGAGCTGCGCAGCGATGATCACCGCCGCGCAGGCCGCGGACAGCCCGACCAGATCGCCTCGACGGGGGACGACGGCGAGCGCCAGCGCGAGCGCGACCGCGGCGATCTCCACACCCCGCTCGATCGCACCCAGGTCGTAGAGCCCCCACAGCGAGAACGGCGAGCCGCGATTGGACTGGTAGACGAACGTGCGCTCGTAGATCGTGTGCAGCGAGTCGTGCGCCAGCGCGGGCACGAATGCGAGCGCAGCGGCGCCCGCGAACGCCGCTGCGAACAGCGCCAGCGCGTAGGGCCGGCGCGACGGGGCGAGCTCGCGCAGTCGGTGGGTCGCCAGCAGCGGGGCGAGGGCCAGCGGCGCGAACTTGGTCAGGCCCGCCAGCGCTGCCATCGCGCCGCGCGCCCCGGGCGCCAGGCGCGAGCGATAGCTCGCGGCGAGCACGGCGGCGAGCACCATCGCCGCGACCAGGGTGTCGTTGGAGTTACTCTCCAGCGCGTACAGGGTGAACGGATAGGAGACCCACGCGTACGCGAGTGCGATCCCCAGCGTGGGTCCGCGCATGCGTCTGCCGATCAGGAACAGCAGCCCGATCGCGAGCACATCGAAGAGGATCGCCGCGGCGTGCGCTGCGGGCAGGTCGTCCCACTTGCCGCTCCAGCCGAAGATCTGCACGGCGGGGACGTAGGCCTCGTAGTTGAACGGGCCATACGTGTCGCCGTGTTCGTTGTCGGCGGGGTAGTGACCGTAGAGCGCCTTGCCGTTGGTGACTCGTTCGGCGCCGATCACACCGGCGTAGCCGACGTCGATGACGTTCGAGTCGGTCACGTTCAGCGCGATGCGAAAGCCGAGCAGAAAGACGATCCCGACCGCGAGCCATGGGGCGGGTAGGAGCAGGCGCAGCCTGCCCGGCGAACGAGCACTCGACGCGCGCCTGCCGCGGCCGCGGCGCAGGATCGCGAGCATGCGAGCCAGCAGGTAGAGCAGCGGCGGGTAGACGAGCGGGACGGAGGCGTAGATGCGTGCGTGGTTGAAGAAGGCCAGCGATACCGAGAAGGACAGCAGCACCAGCAGGTCGAGGTTCAACAGCGAGAGCGGGCGGCGGTAGTTCAGGAACGGCACGAGGAAGAGCACGCACAGCGGTAGCCAGATGTACAGCGCGTTCACGTGCCTGCCGAACGCCCCGGGGTAGCCGCGCGCCATCGTCCAGGCGACCTGGAAGCCGGTCCACTGTTCGAGCACGCGTCCCGTCAGGTCGTCGATGATGACCTGGGCGATCTCCTTCTTGCCGTTGCGCGAGAAGTAGCTCACCTGCCAGTGAAACGGCTGCTTGAGGTAGGCGCCGCCATAGGAGCCGGGGTACTTCGCCCGCTCGGCTCGGATCTTCGGCAGCTTTTCGGCGATCGCGATGACGGCGTTGGCGGACAGCCTCCGGCCGGCCGGCGGGATGCTCGACGCGGGCACCGGTATCGGCGCTTCCGGGTTCGTCTGGTGCGCGGCGGAGGCGGCCTGGACGGCCGCCGTGTCGGAACGGGCGGAGGAGCCCGTGAGCGGGCTCCTGGGCACGCCCCGCGTGAGGCCCGAAGCGCCCGCGGCAGCGCTGGCGGGAGCGAGCAGACAGGCGAGCGCGCATGCGAGAACGATCGCCGCCGGACGGTGCATCACGGCAGGTTAACGCCAGCCAGTCGGTTGGCGCCTGGAAGCGGCGGCTCAGACGGGAACGCCGAAGTGCCCGAGCACCAGCGGCGCGATGTCGCGGATCGCCCACTGCTCGGGCTCGACGGGCGGCAGCTCGACCCCGCTCAACACGAGTGCGCCGAGTGAGTCGGAGGCGTGCAGCGAGCCGTGGCTGCCCCCGCCGACGTGCGCCTGGCGCCCCCAGTCGATGAACTCGTAACCGGGCGCGGCCGACAGCAGCACCTCCCCCGAGGTCGGACAGCTCAGCGCCGCCCACGAGCGCGCGAGCGCGTCGGGATATTCGCGGCTGCGCAGGCGCCCGTCCTGCAGCTCGGCGCCGATCGCCGCGAGTGAGCCTTCCACGCTCCAGCTGGCGCCGCGGTCATCGACGAGCGAGCCGCCGGGGGCGAAGCGCAGCTCGCCGTGACGCGGGCTCGCGATCACGCCTTCGCGCGGACGGTCGTGGGCGTCGCGCTCGAGCCACAGCGCGAGATCGACGCCCTCGAGCGCGAGCACCTTGGCGACGACCGTGGCGCGCATGGCATCGCGTTCACCCGCGTTGAGGGCATAGACCATTGCCGCCCGCTGGGACGGGCAGACGGCGATCCGCGGCTCGCCGTCGCGCGGGCCCTCCGACGCGCGCACGGGGCCGAGCACGCCGAGCTCACCGAGCGCGTCCTGGAGCGCAATCGAGCTGAGCACGTCCGCCTGGGAGTGGTCGGCCATCGCGATCACCGCGTGCTCCTCGAGGAACTGATCGACACCGCCGGCGGCGTTCATCACGCGTGCCAGCTGAAGGTCGGCCTGGGCGAGCGACTGCAGCTGAGCCTCCGGTCCCCGCTTGTGCGAGACCCAGTCGTTGTCGGGCAGGGACAGGAGCAGGAAGTCGAACAGGTCGTTCTCGACCAGGTACGCCGAGACGCAGCCCGAGTGGCGATCGCGGACGCCCGGCATGCCGAGACCGGAGCGGCAGCCGGTCGGGCGCGAGGCGAAGATGTCCGCGTAGAACAGCTCGCGGGGGCCCAGCACTGGATGGCGCATCAACGTAGAGGCGACGCGTGTGAGCGCGGTGTCGCGCTGGGGCTCGTGCAGGTGGCGCCCGCGGTACATCAGGTAGGTGGTGCCGGCCGTGCGCACGTGGGCGTCATCGAGCGTCTCGAACACCGTCGGCGTGGCCTGCGCGAGGTGCGCGCGGTTCATGTTGTAGACGGTGTCCGTCAGCTGCCGGGCGATGCCGAAGCGCTGGGCGGAGCGAAAGCTCGAGCCGTATTCGACGTAGCGCTCCTCCTCGCGATGAAACCAGTTCATCGCGGGGATGTGGTGCGCGTCCTGTCCGCGGCCAGTCACGATGGAGGCGGCGCAGACGGGCGTCACCGACGGGAAGGCGGCGACACAGTCGGGTACGTAGTGGCCCCGCTGCATCAGCGTCTCCAGCACAGGCGCCGCGCCGGCGGCGACGACGCGCTCCAGCATCTGCGGCGCCATCGCGTCGATCACGCAGAGCACCAGCTTGGGCGGGGTCGAGCTCACTGACCGCGCCGGCATCAGCGGCGCAGGATGCGCAGTCCCGCGTACGTCTCGCCCGCGCGCGCCCGTCCGCTGACGAGCAGCCAGCCGAGCAGGACGAGCAGGACGTATCCGAGCGGATGCAGCAGCGCGACGAGCGCGGCGCAGGCGAGCGCGGCCGCATCGAGATACACGCTCAGCGCCTCGCGCGCCGCGCGATCTGGCAGGCGCCGCCGCGCGCGGGCGATGATTGGCGTGAGCGCTTCCTGTCCGAGCCAAACTGCCGCCAGGCCGCCGATCAGGCCCGGCCACCAGGCGTCGCCGTGGGCGGCGAGTGTTCCGGCGAACAGCAGCGCGCCGCTGCCGTAGGCGACGCCTGCGAGCGCCGCCGCCAGCGGATCGACTCGCGCGCGCTCGCCGCCCGAGTCGAGCGTGGGCGCGAGTCCCGCCAGCAGCTGGATCGCGTAGGCGATCACGAGCGCCACGGCCACGGCCAGCAGCCACCAGCCCGATTGCAGGAACCGGTATGGGTCGTGCGCGAAGCTCAGCCCGAGAGCCTGCGCGGAAGCGAGCGCCCCGGCGAGCAGGACGGGCAGAAACGGCCGCATCCCGCAGGCGGCCGCGAGTCCGGCGCCGAGACCGATGTAGAAGAAGATGCCGTGCATGCAGAGTGCCGCCGGGGGTGCGATACGGTGCGGTCCTGACCCCAGATCGGTGAGCACGATAGACGACCCTGGCCGGCCGGCGGTTCGCGGCGCGAGGTGCGGCGGGCGCGACGGCGAATAGAGGCAACAGGCAGATGGAGCCAGGAACCAGCGGAAGCGGCGGCGGGCGACGGACCCGCCAGACGGCGCACGAGCTCGCGCGCTACGAGGCGCTGTTCGCGGCGCGCACGCGCGGGATGAAAAGCTCGGCGATGCGCGAGATGATGGCGCTGACCGAGCGCACCGACGTGATCTCGCTGGCCGGGGGATTGCCCGACACGAGCACCTTCCCGCCGGAGCTGTATGCGGGCCTGATGGCGGACGTCGCGGCCGATTCGACGGCCCGCGCCCTGCAGTACGGACCGACCGAAGGAATGGCCGCGACGATCGACTGCATCGCCGAGGTGATGGCTGCGGAGGCCACGCTGATCGACCCCGCCGAGGTGATCGTGACGACGGGGGGACAGCAGGTCATCGACCTCGTCTGCAAGACGCTGATCGACCCGGGCGACGTGATCGTCACGGAGGCGCCGACGTACCCGGGGGCGGTGCCGACGTTCAGCGCCTACCAGGCCGAGGTCGAGCAGATCGAGATCGACGCGGAGGGAATGCCGATCGATGCGCTCGAGAGCACGCTCGACCGGCTGCAGGCGCAGGGGCGCCGGCCGAAGTTCATCTACACGATCCCCAACTTCCAGAATCCCGGCGGCGTCACGATGTCATTGGCGCGCCGGCGCCGGCTGGTGGAGGTGGCGCGCGAGCGCGAGCTGCTCGTGCTCGAGGACAATCCGTACGGGCTGCTGCGCTACGAGGGCGAGCCGCTGCCCACGCTCCACTCGCTCGACGCCGCGGCGGTGGGGCGCGGAGGCGCGTCGGACCTCGTGATCTACCTCGGGACCTTCTCCAAGATCCTCGCGCCGGGCTTGCGCCTCGGCTGGGCGGTCGCCCCGCGACCGGTGCTCGAGAAGCTGAAC
>DASZNB010000109.1:0-1967 GCA_035551395.1 Solirubrobacteraceae bacterium
GCTTCCGCGACGAGCTCGAGGTGTGCTCGACCGAGCAGCGACCGAGCTCCGTCGACACCAGCCAACGCCAACATGAACATCGCCTCGCGCAGCTGCGGCGATGCGCTGCGGAAGAGGTCCTCCGCGAAGAATCGATACAGATCGTCCGGCGGCAGCCCGCTTGCCACGCTCGGGCTGCCGCGCATCGCAGCGAGCCCGATCACCGCCGGCCAGCCGCGCGCCTCGGCGACGATCTCTTCACCTCCGCCGCCGAGCACCTCACGCGCCTCGTCATCCGTGAACGCGAGCGCGTCCATCTCGACGACCGCCGCCTCGCCGTAGACCACGCTGCGCGCCGCCAGCCAGCCGGGGCGCTCGCGGCTCGTGATCAGCAGCCGGAACTCGGTCAGCCCGACAAGCTCCTCGAAGAACGCCTCCGCATCGGCTGACCCCAAGGCATGGTGATAGTCGTCGACGACGAGGAGCCAGTCCGCGCCCGGCGCCCCGCCACTCACCGCCTTCGCGAGCCCGCGGGCGTCGTGCCCGCGCGCGGCGAGGATCCGCACGCGCTCGACCATGTCGGCCCTCGTTGGATCGCCCATCGCCGCGAGGACCTCGGCCAGCCCGACGGACAGCCCGGCGACGTCGATCATCGCCGGCCCGCCCGTGTACCAACCGACCCGTTCCTGCTCGCCCGTCCACTCGCGCGCGAGGGTCGTCTTCCCGTATCCCGCCGGAGCCGCGAGCAGGGTGATCCGCGCCCCCGATTCGTCCAGGAGCTTCGTCAGCCTGGGACGCTTGATGATGATCTGCGTCCGAAGCTGGGCTCTGACTGTGCCCTCGTGCATTGCGCCTGCCTGGCTGCCGCACGCCGGGGTCTCCCCTGGCCTCTCCTCCTTGCCTGCCGATTCTGGACGACCGCCACGTCCGTGAATAGGGGGCCCGCGCCCGGCCGCTAAGGACCGGGCGCGGTCGCCGTTAGCCCCCGACGCCGGCCGCAGCCGGCGCGAGCTCGCGGGCGAGGGGATCCTGGCCCGTGAGCGTCCTGAATGCAGCGGGAATCTGCCGCCGCCTGGGCACGCCGAGCTTCAGGCGAAGCGCGTCGCAATGCGCCTTCGCTGTCCGCGGCGAGATGCCGAGCCTGCGCCCGACCTCGTCGTTCGAACAGCCGAGTGCGATCAATCCGACGACCTGGAGCTGCCTCTGAGTCAAGGCGGGAGGCGTGCCGTTGATGGTCGTGCTCATGGCGCGCCAGGCTACGCGTGCCAGGGCGGCACGGGTATCGGCCGATGGGAGTATTCGATGCGGCTAGACCCGCGCCGCGCGGAACCCGCCGCGCACGAAGCTCGCCTCGTGCCCGCGCGCGTTCGCCTCGTCCAGCTCCTCCTGCGTCAGCGCGCCGATGCGCAGAAGCAGGTCGAGCTCGTCACGCAAGTGTGTCCGCATCATCTCCGGCCCGTCTGTCGCGATCGTGAAGCGGACGTCGTTCTCGACGAAGGTGCGGAACACGGAACGCACCGCGTCCTCGTCGGCGAGCGCCTTCGTCAGCAGGTTCGACGTCGGGCAGATCTCGAGGACGACCTCGGCGTCGCGTAGCTCCCGCATCAGCTCGGCGTCGCCGGCGGCAAGGATGCCGTGCCCGATCCGGTCGGGGCGCAGCACTTCGAGCACCTCGCCGATCTCCGCGCGGCCCATGTCGCCGCCTTCCTCGCCCACGTGGATGGTGACGCCGAGGCCCGCAGCACGCGCGTCGTCGACCATCGGCTGCACGCTGCGGTAGTCGTACCGGGCATGACCGGGGCGAGGCCCGGCGATGTCGACCCCGACGATCCCGCGCGACGACCACGCGATGGCCTTCTCGACGATCACCTCGTTCTGCCGCTGCGTGAACGTCCGGTCCATCATCAGGATCAGCCCCGCGCGCACCTGCGGGTACTCGAGGCTCGCGCGGTCGAGCCCGCGGATCGCGGCGAGGATGATGTGGTCGA
>DASZNB010000110.1:0-18148 GCA_035551395.1 Solirubrobacteraceae bacterium
ACGGCGTGTGGCCGCCGTAGGAGACGAACTCGATCCCGGGCGCGGGCGTCGAGCCGCGCACCCCGCAGAGGTGGACGCGCAAGCAGCTCAGTCCCGGTCCGGCTTCGTCCTGCGGTGGCCCTTGGCGAGCTCCTCGAGCGAGCCGCGCTCGAGCTGGTCGGCCTCGACGGAGGCGACGCGACACGCCGTCACCGCGACCAGGCTCGAGGTGCGCCCGCCCTGCTCGAGGTGGGCGCGCTCGCCGAGCAGCGCTCCGGGGCCGTACTCGGCGAGTCGCCGGCCGTCCTCCTCGACGCGCAGGACCCCGTCGAGGAGCAGAAAAACCTCCGAGCCCGCATCGCCCTGCCTGACGAGCGCCTCGCCGGACTTGACCTTGCGCACCTGCGGCTTGGTGGCACCCTGCATGATCCTGGCCGACAGGCTGCGCTCGAGCGCTGTCTCGACCGCGGTCACCAGGGCCGGCGAATCGGTCTCGCCCCAGGGGGAGTGGCGACCGAAGGACCGGCGGTACCAGTCCTTGAAGTCGGCGAGGCCGGACTTGTGCGAAAGCCGTCCCGAGGCGTCGTAGATCCAGTGGCGCGGGAAGCGGCTCGCGCCCGTCAGCTCGCTCTTGACGGTCCCGTCGGCATGCAGCGTGAGCGACAGCGTCGTCCACACGAGCGGCGCCTGCCATTGCACGAACGGACGCCGGCGGACCCGCCGCGGCGCCGGCACGCCGGTGCGGCCCCCGGCCGTCTGCGTCATGCGCACCCAGCCCTCACCGCGCTCCGGTGCGCCCTGGATGTCGGGCAGGCCGATCGCCTCGAACGTCCGCGTCAGCGGTCCCATCTTCACCGACGTGCTCCCCATCAGCCCTCCGCCCGCCTGGCCGTAGTCGCGGATGCGACCCGAGTCGTCCACGTCCACCCACGCCTCCAGCACGTTGGCGAAGCGAAAGCGATCCGCCCGCCGCAGCGCCTCGACGTCGTCGATCGCTTCAGGTGGCGGCTCGTCGTAGTGCGCCACCCCGGCGTCGAAGGCGAGCCGCGTCGAGCCCTCGACCGCCTCCGAGGGGATCCAGGACAGCGAGGTGACGGAGCCGTGGAGAAGCACCGCCCTATTATCCGCGACCTGTCCAGGATCGTGCTCCGCGGGCGAGCGGACCTATTGTTGCGCGCATGAGCTACGACGCTCTCGTCGTCGGCTCCGGTCCCAACGGGCTGGCGGCCGCGATCACGCTCGCGCGCGCCGGCGTGCGCCCGCTCGTGCTCGAGGCCGCCGAGCGCGCGGGCGGCGCGGTCGCGAGCGAGTCGCTGACGCTGCCGGGCTTCGTGCACGACACGTTCTCCTCCGTCTATCCGGCGGGCGCGGCCTCGCCGGTGTTCGCGGCGATGCCCCTGCACGAACACGGCCTGCGCTGGATCCACCCCCCGGTCTGCATGGCCCATCCGCTCGCCGACGGCCGCGCCGCGGCGCTCTACCGCGACCTCGGTGACACCGCCGCGAGCCTCGATCGGATCCATGCGGGCGACGGCGAGCGCTGGCAGGACTTCGCCGCGCCATACGTTCGCCACTTCGATGCCCTGCGGCGCACGATGCTCGGCGGCTTCCCCCCGCTGCGCGCATCGCTGCGCCTCGCCGCCGGCCTCGGTCCTGGCGGGATCCTCGACTTCGCGCGACTGCTGGGCACGCCCGCGCAGACGCTCGCGGAGCGGCTCTTTCGCGACGACGGCACGCGTGCGTGGCTGTACGGGTCGGCGATGCACTCCGACGTGCCCCCCGCTCGGGCCGGGAGCGCGATCGCGGCCGCCTATCTCAACCTGCTCGCTCACGGCGCCGGATGGCCAAGCCCCGAGGGCGGCGCCGGCAGGCTGGCGGAGGCGCTCGTCTCCTACCTCCGCTCGCTCGGCGGCGGGCTGCGCACGGGCGCGAGGGTCGTGCGCCTCGTCGCTGCGCGCGGCCGGATCTGCGGCGTCGAGCTGGCCGATGGCGAGCGCCTGGACGCGCGCCTGGTGATCGCCGACGTGATGCCTGCGGCGCTCGCCGCGCTCGCCGGCGAGGCGCTCCCGGCACGCTACCGCCGTGCGCTGCTTCGCTATCGCATGGGCCCGGGGACGCTCAAGCTCGACTGGGCGCTCGACGGTCCGATCCCGTGGACGGCGCCCGAGGCGCGCCGTGCCGGCACCGTGCACGTGGGAGGCTCGGCGCCCGACGTGCTCGCGGCGACCGCTCCGGGCGCGCAGCTGCCCGAGCGGCCGTTCATGCTGCTCGGCCAGCAGTCGCTCGCCGATCCTTCGCGCGCACCCACCGGCAAGCACACTGCGTGGGCGTACACGCACAGCCGTCACTCGCTCGATCTCGCCGGCGAGCGCGCCCGCCACGTGGAACGCATGGAGGCCCAGGTGGAGCGCTTCGCGCCGGGCTTTCGCGAGCTCATCCTGGCCCGCCACGTGCTCGGGCCGGGCGAGCTGGAGGCCCGCAACGCCAACCTGATCGGCGGCGACGTCGGCGGCGGCAGCTACGTGCTGCGCCAGGTGATCTTCCGCCCCGTGCCCTCGCTTGCGCCCTACCGCACCCCGCTGGGCGGTCTCTTCATCGCCAGCGCCGCCGCCTTCCCGGGCGGGGGGGTCCACGGCGTGCCCGGCCGCGCTGCCGCGCGCCTCGCGCTCGCCGAGGCGCGGATCACCTCCGCTTTGCCTGGTGCTCGATGACCTTGCCGAAGGCGGTCTCGAGCTGGCGGGCCATGCGCTGCTTGAACAGCGCGAGCAGCGCCTCGGAGGCGAGCGGGCGCAGCGAGTCGACGCCCTCGATCAGCTCCTCCCAACGCTCCTCCGGCTGACCGGCCTGCTCGAAGGGCTCCCACAGCTCCTCCAGGAACAGCTTGGTGAACGCGCGCGCGATCGAGTCGCAATCACGGCTGACCCGCTCGACGAGCGCGAGCGCGGTGTGCAGCGTGATGCCCAGGGCGACGACTTGGTCGGCCGCATCCATCAGCGCGGGACTCGTCACTTCGAAGCGATCATCTCCGAGCGGCACGACCAGCCCGAGCTTGCGGATGCGCTCGACGTCCTTGAGGTCCACGACGCCGAAGCGCTCGATCAGTTCAACGCCGGTGACGAGCTCCGGCGTCTCCGCCTCGAATGGCGTCGTCACGGCGCGGCGCAGGCCCAGCAGCCGCTCGGCCAGGCCGTCGGAGCCGCTCAGCAGCCGCTCGATCGCGGTCAGGTTGAAGCCGTCAGCCTGCAGGTCGAGGATCAGCCGCAGGCGCGCGACGTGCTCGGCGTTGTAATAGCCGACCCGCGCGCGCACCTCGGGGGGCGGGAGCAAGCCACGCGTGTGGTGGTTGCGGATGTTGCGCACCGTCATCCCGACCTCCGCCGCGAGCTGCTCGACGGTGAGATCGAAGCCGGATCCCCCCTCCTCGACGGCGGCGTCCAGGGACTTCGTATCGGCGCCGGCCATCTCCGTTTGAGGATACCACGTTTCATGTGCCCTCGTTTGAGGTAACATGGTTCGGAGTGACGATCTCTCGATACGTCAAACGCGCGCTGCGGGGCCTGCTCGGCCCTCCGCCGGCGAGCGCGGCGCGAGGCGGCCGCGGTGGCTGAACGCGGCGCCGTCCCCCGCGTCTCGCCGGTGCGCCGGCGCGCGCTCGGCCTGGTTCGCTCGTTCACCTCGCCGCTGCTGCCCGACGACTACCTCGAGCTGGTCAACCCGTTGTGGTCCACGCGCGAGCTGCGCGGGCGCATCGAGCGCATCGAGCGCGAGACCCCGGACGCGGTCACCGTCCTGATCAAGCCCGGCGCCGAGTGGCCGGGGCACCAGCCCGGCCAGTACGTGCGCCTGGGGATCGCCGTGGACGGCATCCACCACTGGCGCGCCTACTCGCTGACCTCCGAGCCCGGCCGCCGCGACGGCTGCATCGCGATCACCCCGAAGCTCGTGGAGGGCGGCAAGGTATCGCCGTTCCTGTTTGCGGGCGCGCGTGCCGGCGCGATCGTGCGCCTCGGCGGCGTCGAAGGCACGTTCGTGCTGCCCGACCCGCGCCCCCGTCGCCTGCTGCTGATCAGCGCCGGAAGCGGCATCACGCCGATCATGAGCATGCTCCGCTGCCTGCTCCGCGAGGGCCCAGTCGGCGACGTCGTGCACATCCACAGCGAGCGCCGCCCGGAGAGCATGATCTTCGGGGACGAGCTGCGCGAGCTGCACGCCCGCGAGGCTGGCTACCGGCTCCACGAGCGGCACACGGCGACACAGGCGCGGGTGACCGGCGCCCAGCTCGACGAGCTGTGCGCGGACTGGCGCGAGCGCGAGAGCTTTCTGTGCGGGCCGCCGGGCCTGCTCGAGGCGATCGCCGAGCGCTTCGAGCGCGACGGTGACCCGGCGCGTCTGCATCGTGAGCACTTCCAGCCCGATGCGCGCGTCGGCGATGGCGAGCGCGGCGCCGGCGGCACGATCCGCTTTGCCAAGAGCGGCGTCGAGGCCTCCAGCGACGGCGAGGTGCCGATCCTCCTGGCCGGCGAGAACGCCGGCGTCGAGCTGCCGTTCGGCTGCCGCATGGGCATCTGCCACACATGCGTCGGTCGCTTGTGCAGCGGCCAGGTGCGCGACCTGCGCACCGGTCGGGTCCACGGGCAGCCCGGCGAAATGCTGCAGACCTGCATCAACGCGCCCGAGGGCGCCGTCGAGATAGCTCTCTAGATCGTCCACGCTCGCAAACCGAAAGGAGCCCCCAGTGCCAGCCACAGCCACCGCCACCGATGCACCGCCAGCAGCGCAGGACGGCCAGCAGAGCCCGCTCGCCGCGCTGAGCGCCGAGCAGATCGAGCAGCTCGGCCGCGAGTTCGACGCGATCCACGACGAGGTCTACGCCGACCTCGGCGATCGCGACGCGCGCTACATCCGCAGCACGATCAAGCTGCACCGCCAGCTCGTGCTCGCCGCGCGCGCGCTGCTGATGGGATCCACACGCAGACCGCTGTGGCTGGGAGGCACCGCGGCGCTGTCGCTGGCGAAGATCCTCGAGAACATGGAGATCGGCCACAACGTGATGCACGGGCAGTGGGACTGGATGAACGACCCCGACATCAACTCGCAGAACTGGGACTGGGACACGGCCTCGCCGGCCGACGCGTGGCGGCACTCGCACAACTACGAGCACCACACCTTCACGAACATCCGTGGCAAGGACCGCGACCTCGGCTACGAGATCATGCGCATCGACCCGCATCAGCGCTGGCACCCGGTCTACCTGCTGCAGCCGCTCTACAACCTGGTCCTGATGGGCTTCTTCGAGTGGGGCGTCGCCGTGCACGACCTCGATCGCGGTGCGATCCGCTCGGGCGAGAAGTCAAAGCGGCAGGTGATCGGCGAGCTCAAGGCGATCGGCGCCAAGGCGCGCGATCAGATAGTCAAGGACTACGTCGCCTTCCCGGCGCTCGCAGCCCTGGCAGCGTCCCTCGCCGGCGGCCGCTCGCTGAGCACCGCGCGCCGCGCGTTCACCTCGACATTGGCGGCGAACTTCACCGCCAACATCGTCCGCAACGTATGGGCGTACTCGATCATCTTCTGCGGGCACTTCCCCGACCAGACGTACACGTTCAGCCAGCAGGAGGTCGCCGATGAGACGCGCGGCGGCTTCTACGTGCGCCAGCTGCTCGGCGCCGCGAACATCGATGGCGGCCCGTTGTTTCACCTGCTCGCCGGAAACCTCAGCTTCCAGGTCGAGCACCACCTGTTTCCCGACATGCCCTCGAGTCGCTACAGCGAGATCGCGCCCCGCGTGCGCGACATCTGCCGCCGCTACGGACTGCCTTACAACACCGGTCCCCTGCACCGCCAGCTGGGCACCGTCCACCGCACGATCCTGCGGCTCGCCTTCCCCGGCGGCAAGCCCCGGCCGAAGCCTGGCCCCTACCGGGCGGACGTCGTCTGAGCCGCGGGCGGCTCGGGCGTCTCGGCGAGCGTCCACACCGGGACGGGCTGGACGCGCCCGCGCACCTCGAGCTCGCCGACGAGCACGAGCGCGCCGTCGGGGTCGCTGAGCCGCTCGCGCGTCGTGTCCGCGACGAACAGCATGTGCCCGCTGCCCTTCGTCATGCCCTCCAGGCGCGAGGCCGTGTTGGTCGTGTCTCCCAGCGCCGTGTACTCGACGCGCCGCTCCGAGCCGATGTTGCCGGCCATCACGAGGCCGCTGTTGATGCCCACGCCCATCACGAAAGCGTGGTCGTGCCCGTTCTCGGCCAGCCACGCATTGAAGCGCTGCAGGCGCAGGCCGATCATCTCGCTCGCCGCCGCGAGCGCGCGGTCGGCATGGTCGGGTTGCTCCAGCGGGGCGCCGAACACGGCCATGATCCCGTCGCCCATGTAGGCGATCAGCGTGCCACCGGCGCCGAGGATCGCCTCGGTCATCTCGTTGAGATAGGTGTTGACGACTTCGATCACCGTATGCGCCGGGAGCTTCTCGGAGAAGCTCGTGAACCCACGCAGGTCGGAGAACAGCACCGTGCAATCGCGCTCGACTGCGCCGAGCCGGAGGTTGTCATCGGTGCGCGCGACGACCTGGTCGACGACGTCGGAGGGGACGAAGCGCGCGAACAGGTCGTGTACCCGCTCTCGCTCAATCGTCTCGGACAGGTAGAGCACGGCGAGCGTGCCGAGCGTCGCGACGGTGAGGGCGAGCAGGGGATAGACGAAGCCGAGGATCCAACCGTTGTCGAACGCGATCTGGGTGGCGACCGTGTAGGCGATCGCGGCGACGAGCGAGTCCAGCAGCGCGCGCAGCGGTTGCAGCCGCAGGCTGCCGAGCGGCGCGAGCACACCGAGCAGGATCGTGATGAGGACGTTGACCCAGCCCGCGGCATCTTTCAGCGGCACGCCGCGCGAGAGCGTCGAGACGGCATTGGCCCAGATCTCGGGCCCCGCCATCTCCGCGCCGTTCGTCGTCGCAGTCGCGTGCACATCCTGGAGGATCGGGGCCGACGCGCCGACGATCACGATCTTGCCGGCGAACGCGCCGGGCGGGTATTCGCCGTTCAGGACCCGTGAGAACGAGTACGCCCTGACCGTTCCGGGGGGTCCGGCGAAGTCGATCGGCAGTGTCCCGCTCGCGCCGAACAGCGACGCTGGGATGCGCCGGTGGGTGGCCACTTCCTCGGCGGCCACGCCGAAGCTCGGCAGATGGCTGAAGGCGAAGGGAAAGCGCCGCACGCTGCCGTCGGTGTCCAAGGCCAAGCGCACGCTGGCCGCGCGCGCGCCGATTTCGCGCAGCAGCGCGCCACCCCCGAGCACGCCGGTGCTGCCGTCGCGTGCCACTTCGGTGGTGCCGAGGATCACCTTTCCGCGCGCGCGTTCGACGGCTTCGATCAGAGCACCGTCGTCGGCCGGGTCGGTCTGCTGGGTGAACTGGATGTCGACGGCGATCACCTTCGCGCCGCCGGCGCGCAGACGATCGATCACGGTGGCGTCGTATCTCCGCGGAAAGGGGAACTCCGAGCGCTTGTGTTCGCGCTGGAGCTGCTGCAGCGTCGTGTTGTCGATGTCCACGAGCACGATGCTCCGCGGCGCCTGTTGGGTTCCGCGGATCGAGAAGCGGGCGTCGATGCTCTGCAGTTCGGTTCGCCCGAGCAGGTGAGTCGCGTACGCCGCCACACCGAGGCCTGCCGCGAGCGCCGCGACGGCGATCAACAGAGCCGTCTTGCGTCGCCGCCACCCCGCTCGCCCCATGCCAAACCTCTGTCGTGATGCTGCCCGGCCGGGCAGCGCCGTGATGCTAACCGCAAACGTAGGCCGGACGGCTCACGCCGGCAAGCCGCCCCAGCGTTTGACTTCGACGCCGCCCGGCCTTATCTTTTGCCCACTGATCAGGTAGCGCACTTGGAGGGAGGCCGCGCCACCGGGAGTTCAAACGGACTCGTTTAGGAAGACCCGTGCGCCGGGCAGCTAGGAGAACAGCGATGGATCGCGTAACGTTTTTGCCAGCGGGCCTACGGCCCGCCCTTTCCGTCGTGTTGCTCCTCGGGCTCCTCGCGCTTGGCCTGATCGCGCCGACGCTGGGCTCGGCACAGCTCGTGCAGCAGGTGAAGATCGTCGGCCACGAAGGCGGCAAAGCACGCTTCGGGCTCGGCGTCGCGATCTCCGCCGACGGCAACACGGCGCTCGTGAGCGCGAAGAAGGTCGACGGCGCCGGCGAAGGCGTGTGGGTGTTCGTGCGCAGCGGCACGAGCTGGACCCGCCAGGCCGCGCTGGAAGTCGGCGGCGAAGGAGCCGGTGAAGGCTGCCCCGGCGAAGGCGAATGCGAATTCACGGGCAGCATCGCGCTGTCGGCTGACGGCGACACGGCGGTGGTCGGCAACCCCCTCGCCGAAGGCCATCGTGGCACCGCGCTCGTGTTCACCCGCAGCGGCTCCGCCTGGAGCCGGCAGGCCGCGCTGACGCCGACCACGGAGACCGCGAGCGGGAACTTCGGCCGTAGCGTCGCGCTCTCCGGTGATGGCAGCACGGCCGTCGTCGGAGGCCCGACGGAGACGCACGGCGGGGCCGCCTGGCTGTTCTCGCGCAGCGGCTCGAGCTGGGGCGAAACGGGCAAGCTGAGCGAGCCGGCCCGGCACGCCGCGGACCGGTTCGGGCGCAGCGTGGCGATCTCCGGCGACGGAGGCACGGTCCTCGTCGGCGCGCCCGGCGCTGAACACGCCACCGGCGCCGCATGGCTGTTCTCCACGGCCACGAGCCCGAGCGAACCACCCGTCGGGCTGACCGGCGCCGGCGAGTCCGGCAAAGGCCAGTTCGGTCTCGGCGTCGCACTGTCCGGCGACGGGAGCACCGCGCTGGTCGCCGCCCGCGCAGACGAAGCCGGCGACGGCGCAGCGTGGGTGTACGCGCGCGCCAGCGCCGGCTGGGCGCAGCAGGGGCCCAAGTTGACCGTCAGCGCCGCCGAAAGCGGCAGCAAAGTGGGCTACGCCGCGGCGCTGTCGGCCGACGGGAGCACTGCGCTGCTCGGCGCCCCGCGCGCCGGTCGCCCGCACGGCGGCGCGTGGATCTTCAGGCGGAGCGCAGCGACATGGACGCGCAGCGAACAGCTCGTCGCCGGCGAAAGCGGCACGGCCTGGTTCGGAGCGAGCGCCGCCCTCTCGCAGGACGGCCGCACCGCGCTGGTGGGGGGCATCCGTGACCACGCCAGGGACGGCGCCGCCTGGGTCTTCCAGGATGACTCGCCAACTCCCGTCGAACCGGTCGAACCGATCGAACCGCTCGTCAAAGAACCCGTGGACAAAGGATCGTCCGGCACGGTGCTCGCGCCGACCGTGCAGCTCGCCGGCTCCGGCGTGCTCGGCAGCACCTCGACCAAACTGCCGGCGCCAAAGCTCGGTGTCAGCGCCAACCTGACTCCGCTGTCGGGCAAAGTGCTCGTGAAACTGCCGGGCTCGACACACTTCGTGGCGCTCACCGGCGCCCTGCAGGTGCCCTTCGGGACGATCATCGACGCGCGCCACGGCAAGGTGTCGCTGACGACCGCGCGTGCCGGCGGCGGCACCCAGACGGCGACCTTCTACGCGGGCATGTTCCGCATCACTCAGCAGCGCAACGGGCGCGTCACCGCGACGCTCTACGGCGGCGACTTCAGCGTCTGCCCCACAACCGCCGAGCGGCGCCACCTCGCGCACGCGAGCGCGACTCACAGCTCACGGCGCCACACCGTCCGCAAGCTGTGGGCCGAAGGACACGGCAGCTACTCGACCAAGGGCAACTACGCGACCGGCGCGGTGCTCGGGACGCGCTGGCTGACCGAAGATCGCTGCGGCGGGACGCTGATCCGCGTGGTGACCGACAAGGTCGCCGTGAAGAACCTCGTCAACAAGCGTCACCGCACGGTGCACGCGGGGCACAGCTACTTCGCCAAGGCCCCCGGCTAGACCCCGTCGCTCTAGCTGCAGCCCGTGATCCCGCCATCGAGCGGGATCACCGTGCCGGTCATGTACGCGCCGGCGCGCGAGGCGAGCAGCAGCGTCAAGCCGACGACGTCGTCAGGCCGCCCGACACGCCCGAGCGGGACCTCGGCCTCGATCCGCGCGCGCCACTCGGGATCGTCGAGCACGGACATCATTTTGCTCGGGAACGGCCCCGGTGCGATCGCGTTGACCGTGATCTGCTCGGGTGCCAGGCGCTTGGCGAGATGGCGGGTGAGCATGTGCACGGCCGCCTTGCTCGCGCTGTAGCTGTAGTTCTCGACCGACGGCGTTCGCAGGCCGTCGATCGAGCCGACGTTGATCACGCGCGCCGGATCGTCGGCGTCGGCGGCTGCGCGCAGCGCCGGCAGCAGCGCAACCGTCAGGTTGAAGATGCCCTCGACGTTGGTGTGCACGACCTTGTCCCAGCCGACCGGCGGGAAGTCCTCGAGCGGCGCGCCCCAGACGGCGCCGGCGTTGTTGACGAGGATGTCGAGCGCGTCGAACTGGGAGCGCACCTCGCCCGCGAGCGCAGCCGCGCCCTCGGGGCTCGACACGTCGCCGGGAATCGCCGTGCACTCGCCGAGCTGCGCGAGCGTTTGCGCCGTCGCCGTCACGTCCTCGGTCTTGCGTGAGGAGACGATCACGCGCGCCCCGGCCTGCACGAGGCCGCGCGCGATCATAAGCCCGATGCCGCGCGAGCCACCGGTCACGAGGGCCGTCTTGCCGGAGACGTCGAAGAGCTCGCTCATCGCCGCGCCATCCTATGTCCTGCTGGCTCCGCCGGGCGAAAAGCTCGGTGTGTGACACTGCCGCCATGAGCGCGAGCGGCGTGACAGTCCGGCGATGAGCGCGAGCGGCGTGACACCCGCGCGATGAGCGCGGGCGGCGCGAGGGTGGCCGTCGTCGGCCACGTGGAGTGGGTCCAGTTCGCGCGCGTCGATCGCGTTCCCTGCAGGGGCGAGGTCGTGCACGCGCGCGAGGCCTTCGAGGAGCCGGCGGGCGGCGGTGCCGTGGCGGCCGTGCAGCTGGCCCGTCTTGCGGGCGCGGCGACGCTGGTGACGACGCTCGGCGAGGACGCTGCGGGTCTGCGTGCCGAGCGGCGGCTCGAGGAGCTCGGCGTGGTCGTTCGCGCCCGGCGAGTCCCCCAGCCGACGCGCCGAGCACTGACGCTGGTCGATGGCGAGGGCGAGCGCACGATCACCACCTTCGGCGCGCGGCTCGAGCCGGTGCTCGCCGAGGGCGCGGAGCGCGCGCCGGCGCTGGCTGCGCTGGACGGCGTGTACTTCACCGCAGGGGATGCCGCTGCCCTGCGTGCGGCGCGAGCTGGGGCGCGCGTGCTGGTCGCGAACCCGCGCGCTCGGCATGCGCTCGGTCACGGCGTGGCGATCGATGCGCTCGTGTTGAGCGCAGACGACGAGCTCGAGCAGCGCGAGGCCGTTCGTGGCGCCGCCGATGCCGAGCTCGTCGTCTGGACCGAGGGCGCCCGCGGGGGCCGCTACGAGAGCCGCTCCGGCGCGACCGGCCGCTGGGCGCCGGCGCCGCTGGGAGGCGAGCCGGCCGACTCCTACGGCTGCGGCGACTCGTTCGCGGCCGGCCTGACGTACGGGCTCGCGACCGGCATGGAACTGGCCCACGCGCTCGCGCTCGGCGCGCGCTGTGGGGCGAGGTGCCTGACGGGGCGTGGCCCCTACGAGCGCCAGTTGACCGCGCTCGATCTCTAGAGTCAGCGCCGTGGACCCCGAGCAGATCACCACCGAGCTGTCCGGTCGGGTGCTCACGATCACGCTCAACCGGCCCGAGCGGCTCAACGCGTGGACAGCGCAGATGGGGCGGGAGCTGATCGCGGCACTCGATCGCGCCGACGCTGACGACGAGGTCCGTGCGGTGATAGTCACCGGCGCCGGGCGCGGCTTCTGCGCCGGAGCCGATCTGCAGAGCGGCGGCGAGACCTTCGACTACCGCCGCCGCGAGCACGACGGCCCCGCGCGCGACAACGGCGGCGAGTGGACGCTTCGCATCTTCCGCTGCACGAAGCCGGTTATCGCCGCGATCAATGGACCCGCCGTCGGCGTCGGGGCGACGATGACGTTGCCGATGGACGTGCGCCTCGCGGCCGACGACGCGCGCATCGGCTTCGTGTTCGCGCGCCGGGGAATCATCCCCGAGGCCTGCTCGAGCTGGTTCCTGCCCCGTGTCGTGGGCATCAGCCGCGCGATGGAGTGGGTCTCCACGGGGCGAGTGTTCTCCGCCCAGGAGGGGCTCGAGGGAGGGCTGCTGCGTAGCCTGCACCCGCAGGGCGAGCTGCTCGAAGCCGCCCGCTCGCTGGCGCGCGAGATCGCGGAGAACACCGCCCCGGTCTCCGTCGCGCTCGCCCGTCAGCTGATGTGGCGGATGCTCGGCGCCGAGCATCAGATGCTCGCCCACCGCGCGGACTCGCGCGGGATGCTCGTGCGCGGGCAGTCAGCCGATGCCGTCGAGGGGATCACCGCGTTCCTGGAGAAGCGAGCGGCGGAGTTTCCCGATCGTGTCAGCGACGGGCTGCCCGAGACGATGCCCTGGTGGGTCGAGCCGGAGTTCGAGTAGCTCAGAAGCTGGGCAGCGTCTGGACGAGCGAGAGCACCGGAGCGAACAGGTCTCCGCGTGCAGCCACCCGCTCGATCACCGCAGCCGCGTCGAAGGCGAGAGCGTCCGCGTCGCCGCTCTCGCGCGTCGCACGCACCTCACCCCAGTCGAGCGGCGTGGAGGCCGTTGGGCGCTCGGTCGCGCGCAGGGAGTAGGCGCACACAGTCGTCTTCTTCGCATCGTTCTGGCTCCAGTCGATCAGCACCTTGCCGGTACGGCGCGCCTTGGTCATGCGTGAGACCACCAACTCGGGCACCGTGCTCTCGAGCAGCTCGGCGACGGAGCGCGCAAAGGGCTTGGTCGCGGCGTACGAGTCGCGCTCGCCGTTGAGCGGCACGTACACCTGCAGGCCCTTGGAGCCGGAGGTCTTAGCGAAGCTCTGCAAGCCCAGGTTCTCGAACATCCCCTGCAACTGCAGGGCCACGGCGCAGCACTCGACGATGCTCGCGGGAGCGCCCGGGTCGAGGTCGAACACGAGCGCGGTGGGCCGGTCGATCGCGTCGGCGCGCGCGAGCGGGGTGTGCAGCTCGATCGCCGCAAGGTTGGCGAGCCAGACGAGCGTCGCCAGGTCCTCCGCGAGCGTGTAGTCGATCGGCTTGCTCGCGCTGGCGATCGTCGCCGTGCGAACCCAGTCCGGGCGGTGTGCGGGCGCCTGCTTCTGGAAGAAGGACTTCCCCTGCACGCCATCCGGCCAGCGGGTCACCGTGAGCGGGCGCCCGGCGAGGTGTCCCAACAGCACCGGCGCGACCGTGGCGTAGTACTCGATCAGCTCGCGCTTGGTGAACCCAGACGCGGGATACAGCACCTTGTCGAGGTTCGAGAGCTTCAGCTCACGGCCCTCGACGTGGGCGCGCGCGCTCTTGGCGCTCTGCTGCTCGATCGCCAGGCCGCCGTCGTGACCCCCGGGAGCCGGCCCACGATCCTCGCCCGCGCCATCCTCCGTGCTCGCGTCAGCCTCCCGGCTCGCGCCTGCGCCGCTGTCCTCGCGCACGACCTCCGCGGCCGAGGCGTCCTCGCGCAGACCCTTGTAGGCGGGGTGGCGCAGGTTGCCGTCGTGTGTCCACTCGCTGAACGCGACCTCGGCGACGAGCCGGGGATCGCAGAAGATTGCGCCGCGCGGTGGCCGGCCGCCGCTCGTGAACGGCGAGGCCGAGCGCTCGTCCGGGCCGAGCAGGGCCGCGAGTCGGTCGAGGTCGGACTCGCTGAAGCCGCTGCCGACGCGGCCGACGTAGCGCAGCCCACCGTCCGCCTCGTAGACGCCCAGGAGCAGCGCGCCGATGCGATCGCGGCGCTTGCCCTGCCCGGGCATCCAGCCGCCCACGACGAACTCCTGGCGTCCCACGGTCTTGATCTTGACCCAGCTGCGCGAGCGCGCCCCGGGCTCGTAGCGGGAGTCCAGACGCTTGGCGAGGACTCCCTCGAGGCGCTGCTCGGCGCTCGCCTCGAGCAGCGCCCGGCCCTGGCCGACGACGTGCTCTGGGGTCTGCCAGTGCGCGCCCCCCAGCCCCAGCGAGGAGAGTCGCTCGCGACGCTCGGCGTAGGGGAGGCCCATCAGCGAGTGGCCGTCGAGCCACAGCAGGTCGAAGACCATGTAGGTCACCGGCGTGGACTTCATCTGCCGGCGCGCCTGCGCCCGCGAGGAGAGCTGCATGCGCTGCTGAAGCGCTGAGAAGCTCGGGCGCCCGGCGCGGTCGAACGCGACGATCTCGCCGTCGAGCACGGCACTGCGTGAGCCGAGCGCTCGTCCCACCCCGGCGATCTCGGGGTACTTGTCGGTGATGACGTTGAGGTTGCGGCTCTCCAGGCGCAGCTCACCGGGCGTCGAGTAGGCGATCGCCCGCACCCCATCCCACTTGATCTCGTAAGCCCACCGCTCCTCGTCGGTGGGCAGCTCGCCGCTGCGCGCGAGCATCGGCACGATCCGCGCGGGCATCGCCTCGCGATCGGCGTCGTCGGGCGGGTCCATGCGGTGGATCATCCAGTCCTTGGGCTCCGCGCCCGCCTCGATCGGAAAGAGGGCGTAGCGCGCGTTCAGCCGCCCCCCGTGCAGCGCGACCTCGACCTTGCGCTCCTCCCACTTCAGGCACTCATACGTGCCGTGGTCCCAGATCGCGATCCTGCCCGCGCCGTACTGCCCCTTCGGGATCTCGCCCTCGAAGTCGAGGTACTCGAGCGGGTGATCCTCGGTGTGGGCGGCGAAGCGATTGTCCTTCGGCGCCTCCGGCAGGCCCTTGGGCAGGGCCCAGGAGGCGAGCGCGCCGCCGCGCTCGAGGCGCAGGTCCCAATGCAGGCGCCGGGCGTGGTGCTCGTGGATCACGAACCGCGGCTGCGCGGGCGGCGCGGCTCGCGCGCCGGGAGCGGGCTCAGGTGTCGCCGCGAAGTCGCGTTTGGTGCGGTAGCCGGCGAGCCGTGCGCCGTTGTCCTTCCTGTCGGGCGGGCGCTCCTGGCTGCCTGCGCGGCGCGGCGCCACCTAGCGCTTGGCGGCGGCCCGCGAGGCCGTCGCCTTCTTGGCGGCCGATCCTTTCGCGGCGGGCCTTTTCGCGGCGGCTTTCTTGGCGGCGGGTTTCTTGGCCGGCTTTTTCCTCGCCTCGCCGTCGCCCGCTTCGCGCGCGCGCACCGCGTCGAGGCTGGCCTTCAACGCGCTCATCAGGTCGGGCGCCGGGGCGGTCAGCTCCTCCGGCGGGGGCTGCACCGAGATCTCCTCGCCCTGGGCCTTGCGCTCGATCATCGCGAGCACGTCGGCGCGGTAGGTGTCGCTGTACTTGTCGGGCTCGAACTCGCCTGCGAGCGAGTCGACGAGCTGCTTGGCGATGTCCAGCTCGCGCTTGGTCGTCTTGACCTCGCTGGCCTCGGCGAGCTCGTCGAGGCGCTCGGGCGGGAGCAGTTCGTCGGCGAAGATCATCGTCGCCATGCCCAGCACATCGCCGATCGGACGCAGCGCCACGAGCTGCTCCTTCGAGCGGATCACGACGCGCGCGATCGCCACCTTCCCGGTCTCGCGCATCGCCTCCACGAGCAGACGGTAGGGCTTTGCGCCGCCGGGCCCAGGGGCGAGGTAGTAGGGATGGTCGTAGAAGACGGGATCGATCTGCGAGAGCTCGACGAAGTCCTCGATCTCGATCGTCTTGGTCTTCTTCGGCTGCAGGGTCTCGAGCTCGCCCGGCTCGATCACCACATAGCGATCGGGAGCGATCTCATAGCCCTTCACGATGTCCTCGTAGGGCACCTCCTCGCCGCTCTGCGGATCGACGCGCTTCTGCGCGATTCGCACGCCCGTCTTGCTGGAGAGCTGATGGAAGCGCACGCTCTTGCGGTTCAGCGCGCTGTAGAGCTTGACGGGCACCGTGACCATCCCGAAGCTGATGGCGCCGGTCCAGATTGCGCGGGGCATATGCCAGTACTACCACGAAGGGGCGTAGGCCAACCAGTCCTGCAAAGCCCCTGCCAGGCGGCGAAACGGCTCTCCTCGGCGCGGCTGCCGGGGCTCGGGTGCCGCGGGTGTGGGCGTCGCTCACGCGCGAGCGAGATCGGGGAGACTGCGCCAATGGCCTCCGCGCCCATCCAGGACCGACCGGTGGAGCTGCTCCAGCAACTGCTGCGCTTCGACACGAGCAACCCTCCGGGCAACGAGCGTGAGTGCATCGACTGGATACGCGGCCTGCTCGAGGGGCTCGGCTGCGAGGTGCGGATCGTGGCGCGCGATCCGGCGCGCCCGAATCTGATCGCGCGCCTGCCCGGTCGCGGCGTCAGTGCGCCGCTGTTGCTGCAGGGGCATGTCGACGTGGTCGCCGCTCGCGGCGAGTGGCGCCACCCGCCGTTCGCGGGCGAGCTCGACGGCGGCCATGTGTGGGGCCGCGGGGCGCTCGACATGAAGGGCGGGGTCGCGATGATGCTGGCGGCCTTCATGCGGGTGAAGGCGAGCGCTGCCCAGCCGCCCGGTGACGTGATCCTCTGCGTCCTCGCCGACGAGGAGGCGGGCAGCGATCTCGGCGCGGGCTTCCTGGTCGCCGAGCACCCCGAGCTGTTCAGCGGCGTGCGCTTCGCGATCGGCGAGTTCGGCGGTTTCACGATGCAGGTTGCCGGCCGCCGCTTCTACCCGATCATGGTCGCCGAGAAGCAGGTCTGCTGGGCGCGCGCGCGGATGCGCGGGCGCTCCGGGCACGGTTCGATGCCGATCAGGGGCGGCGCGATGGGCAAGCTCGCGCGGCTGCTCGGCGAGCTCGACCGCCGCCGCCTGCCCGTGCACGTCACCCCCGTGACGCGCGCGATGATCGAGGCGATCGCCGCCGAGCTTCCTGCCCCGCTCGCACTTCCCTTGCGCGGCCTGCTCAAGCCGCAGTTGACCTCTCGGCTGCTCGACGTCGTCGGCGAGCGCGTGAAGGTGTTCGACCCGCTCCTGCACAACACCGCCAGCGCCACGATCGTCGCGGGCGGCGAGAAGATCAACGTGATCCCGGACGAGGTCACGCTCGAACTCGACTGCCGCCTGCTGCCTGGCTTCACTCCGCAGGACGTCTTCGCCGAGCTGCGCGCGCTCGGCGGCGTGGACGTGGAGTTCGAGGTGATCCGACACGAGCCCGTCACGACCGAGCCCGACCTGACGCTCTTCGACACGCTCGCTCAGACCCTGCGCGAGCTCGACCCCACGGCCAGGCCGGTCCCGCTGCTGCTCCCGGCCGTCACCGACGGGCGCTTCTTCTCGCTCCTCGGCATCCAGACGTACGGCTTCCTGCCGATGCAGCTCCCCGAGGACATGGCGTTCATGGAGCTGATCCACGCCGAGAACGAGCGACTGCCGGCCGACACGCTGGAGTTCGGCACCGAGGCGATCGCGCGCGTGCTCGAGCGCTTCATCTGAAGCGGCGCATGCAAACTGGCCAGCTAGCCAGTACCATCGCGGAAACCTGTAGGGGACGACAACGGAGGATGGCATGGCGACTGTGGGCCGGGACATCGAGAGCGTCGAAGTGACCGAGCGCGAGCATTGGCTGGAGGGCCCGCCACACGACGTCTTTCGCCAGATGCGCAGCCAGTGCCCGATCCACTGGACGGAGAGCTTCGAAGACTTCCCCGAGGAGGCCGGCTTCTGGTCGGTGACGACCGCGGAGGACATCCACACCGTCAGCCGTGACTGGCGCACCTACTCCTCCGAACGGGGGGGCGTGATCGCGGCCGCCGGCGGGTTCCCGCTCGAGCTCGCCCAGGCGATGTTCATCGGCATGGATCCGCCCAAGCACGACCGCCTCAAGGCGCTGTTCCAGGCCGGCTTCACGCCGCGGCGGATCGCAGCGCACGAGGATGCGATCCGGGCGATCGTGGTGGGCGTGCTGGGGCGCCTCGAGGGGCGCGAGAGCTGTGACCTGGTCAACGACGTCGCCCAGCCCGTCGTCGCGCGCGTGATCGGCAGCTTCATGGGCATCCCCGAGGAGGACGACGCGATCTGGGCCAAACTGATGACCTCGACGCTCGGCGCCGGCGACCCCGATCTGAACCCCAACGGCTTCGAAGGCGCCGTCGAGAAAGACGTGCCGGAGATCTTCGCGCGGTGTCGCAAGCTGATCGCCGAGCGCCAGTCGAATCCGACGGAGGATTTGACGAGT
>DASZNB010000111.1:0-9114 GCA_035551395.1 Solirubrobacteraceae bacterium
GGGTGAGCCTGCTTTCTGATCCCGGCCTTCCCCGCCGCAGGCGAGCGGGGCCCGAGACCTCACGGCTTAGCTATTGACTAAGCGGCGAGGGCGTACTCGTGAGAGTCCGCACTTATGTTTTTCCCGGGTGTTTTACGAGGCCGCCCGGGACCTCGACTCGCCACCACCCCCACGAGCCGACCACGTCGAAGCCTGTCGTCCCCGGGAATGTGCTGCCCTACCAGTCTATAGCCGCACGGCGGCGATGGCAGGGCGGAGAACAAAATCGACGCGGTCCCGGGCCGCTTGAGGAACCCACTCGGTCGGGCCCGAAAGCCCTTCTCTGCGGGTGGCGCGGCCTCACACCTCGGTGGCCTCGCTCTTTGCGGCTCGGTTCCGCGTCTGGATTCAAACTAGCTCGACGCCGGCGCCGGCGCAACCCCTCGCGCACAACGATCCCGCTGCGTGCGGAAAAACGTGCGCGCACGGCATACGCCGACGCTTGCTCATCGGCGGCCCGGAGTCTGACGGCCGCAGCCGCCGCGCCGCCGCAACGCTCAGTCGCCCGCACCCGTTAGGAGACGCTTATCCGTCCTGCCACAATGGAGCAATGGACAACAGTGAGCTTTCGCTGTCCACTCCCGTGCCGGTTGCATCCCCGTCGCCGCCGGCGCTCACCGAGCCGCACCCGCCGCGAGCGGGCGCGGACCCGTTCGGCGAGCCGGCGCGCGACTCGAGATCTCGCTGGCGAGGGCGAATCGGCAGCGCGCTGGCAGCGATCGTGGCGCTCGGGGCGAAGTTCTTCGCGGCGATCAAAGGCGCCCTCCTGCTGCTGCCGAAGCTGAAGCTGTTGACGACTGCGGGCACCGCCTTGGTCTCCGTCGCCGCCTACTCCCTGTTCTTCGGCTGGACCTTCGCCGTGGGGTTCGTCGTGCTGTTGTTCGTGCACGAGATGGGCCACGTGCTGCAGCTGCGCCGCGAGGGGCTGAAGGCGAGCGCGCCGATGTTCATCCCGTTCCTCGGCGCGGTCGTGATGGCGAAGTCGCTGGGCGAGAACGCGCTCGCAGAGGCGCGCGTCGGGCTCGCCGGACCGGTGCTCGGCACCGCCGGCGCTGGGGTCTGTCTCGCGCTCGCCGAGGCGACGAACAGCAACCTGCTGCGCGCACTCGCCTACGTCGCCTTCTTCTTGAATCTGATCAACCTGATTCCGGTCGTGCCGTTCGACGGCGGCCGCGCGATGGCGGCGATGGCGCCCGCGATGTGGTTCGTCGGCCTCGCCGCGCTCGTCGTGCTGCTGATCCTCTCGCACAACCCGTTCCTGCTGATCTTCGTGTTCCTGGGCGGCATGGAGACGTGGCGACGCTGGAAGGAGCGCAAGACACGCTCGCTCGAGCAGGCCGCCTACTACCGCGTCTCGCCGCGCAACCGCGGGCTCGTAGGGCTCGTGTACTTCGGCCTGATCGTCGCCCTCGTGGCGGGCATGGACGCAGCTCACATCCTGAGCTCGGGCAGCCACAGCTTCGGCAGCCTGTAGGGCGCGCTCTAGCGGCGCGCCTCGCGCACGGCGCGTTCCATGTCGCGCTTGCTCTCGCGCTCGCGGATCGACTGGCGCTTGTCGTAGAGGTCCTTGCCGCGGGCCAGGGCGATCTCGACCTTGGCATGAGCGCCGGCGAAGTAGATGCGGGTGGGCACGAGGGTGAGGCCGCGCTCGCTCGCACGCGCCGCGATGCGATCGAGCTCGCGGCGATGCAGGAGCAGCTTGCGGGCGCGCTCGGGGTCGTGGTTCTCGCGCGCGGCGGGGCCGTAGGGCGGGATGTGCACCGACTGCAGCCAGAGCTCGCCATCGCGGATCGATGCGTAGCCGTCCTTCAGCTGCGCGCCCGTCGTGCGCAGCGCCTTGACCTCGGTGCCCTCGAGCACGACGCCGCACTCCAGCCGCTCGATCAGCTCATAGCGATGCGATGCGTAGCGGTTGGACGCCACGTCGCCGGCGCCGATCTTGCGCTTGCCCTTGCCCTTTGCCATTCACCGAGCCTAGCCTGCGGCGGGATCTTCGTTCGGCACGAGGTCCACGCGCCCGCGCAAGCGCTCCACGCGCGCGACCCGCACCTCGATCGCGTCGCCCAGGCGCAGCGAGGCGCCCGTTCGCTCGCCGCGCAGGATCGTGCCATGCTCGTTGAGCTCCCACCACTCGCGCTCTCCAGAGCGCTCAGCGCCGCGGTTTCCGCGCTGGGGATGCCGCCGCGCCGTCCCGCCGCTCGCGGTTCGCGCCGGAGCACGCAGGAGGCGGACGGGGAGCATGCCCTCGTAGGGCGGCTCGCGCTCGCCCGCTGGCGGCGAGGAGGCTGCCGGGCTGCGGCTGGGCCCGAACGCTATGAAGGCCCCAGCCGAGATCAGGCCCGTGATCTCACCCGCGAAGAGGTGGTCGGGGCCGTGCTCGAGCAGGAATCGCTGGAGCGCGAAGCAGCGCGCCACGTCGTCGCCGTCGCGCTCGATCTTCATTGCCTCGCGCTCGCGTTCGGAGCTCCACACGCCCAGCTCCACCAGCTCGCCCGCGCGCGGCGCCTGCTCGCCGCCGCCGACGGCCGACAGCAGCGCGCGATGGCAGACGAGGTCCGGGTAGCGGCGAATCGGCGAGGTGAAGTGGCAGTAGGCGCTCGAGTGCAGGCCGGCGTGGCCGAGGTTGCGCGGCGAGTAGTAGGCCTGCTTGAGCGAGCGCAGCACGAGCGAGCTGAGCGCCAGGCGCCCCCTGCCACCGCGGCGCACGTGCTCCTCCACCCGCCGGGATATCGCGCCGATGAGCTCGGCGGCCTGGTGCGCGGACAGCGGCTCGGGCAGCGCCGGCGCGGGCACCTCGAGCGAGGCGAGCTGGCCGGCCAAGCGCTCGATGCGCTCGGGGTCGGGGCGCTCGTGCACGCGAAAGAGGCAGGGAACCTCGCGCTGGCGGAGCAGCTCGGCGACGGCCTCGTTGGCCGCGATCATGAGGTGCTCGATCAGGCGGTGGGACTCAGTCTGCACGCGGCCCGCGATCGCGCTGATGTTGCCCTCGGCATCGAAGGAGAACTCCGGCTCCTCGGAGTCGACGACGAGCGCGCCGGCACGCTCGCGCCGCTCCTGCAGAGTCGCGGCCACCGCGCGCGCTGCGGCGAGCGGCCCTCCCCAGGGGTCCTCCGCTCGCTGCGCGCCCGCAAAGATGCGCTCGACGCGCTCGTAGTCGAGACGTACATCCGAGCGAATCAGCGAGCGGTAGAAGGCGGCGCGCTCGACCGCTGCCCCGCGCAGCTCGAGCTCGACCGTGACGGCCGCGCGGTCGGCGCCGGGCACCAGCGAGCAGGCGTCGCTGGAGAGGCTGTGCGGCAGCATCGGCTCGACCGCCCCGGGCACGTAGACGCTCGTCGTGCGCCGGCGCGCCTCGCGATCGACCAGCGAGCCCTCCGGGACGTGTGCCGCGACGTCCGCGATGTGCACCCACACCCGCGTGCGGCCCTCGCCGATCTGCTCGGCGGAGATCGCATCGTCGAAGTCGCGCGCGCCGACCGGGTCGATCGTGAAGGTCGCGAGGCGGCGCAGGTCGCGCCGCGCGCGATCGGCGCGACGGACGCGCTCCGTTGCCCCCCGCGCCTCGCGCTCCACCGCGGCGTCGAATGCGCGGGGCAGCCCGCGATCGAGCATCAGGCCCTCGATCGCATCACGCGCGACCTCGGGGCTGCCGATGACCCGCTCGATGCGCGCTCCACGGCCACGGCCGCGAGCGCCGCCGCCACGGTCCCCGCCGCCGCCGGGCAGCACGAGCACGAGCTCCCCGAGGCGAGCATCGCGCCGAGGGCCATGCTCGGGACGGGCAGAGCGGATCACGATGCGCGCCGAGCCACCCCTGCGCGCCGCCGGCTCGACCGTCCGCGGCGGGAATGCGGGCTCGGCCGTGAGAAAGCGCCCGTGGCGCTCGAGCACCGCGACGAGTGCTCCCGGTGGTGCCGGGGCCTGGCGCGAGGGTGAGCTGCGCGGCTCGCGCGCCCCGGGGCTGGTCACTTCACTTTCGCGGCGAGAGTGGCGAGACCCGCGGAGAGGCCGCGTTCGCCGTCGATGCCTTTCGGCACGTGCACTTCCGGCGTGATCCCGGCGCCCTGCTTGACGCCACCGCCGCCGAGGTTGCGCCCGTTGGGGGTGAAGTACTCGCCGACGGTGATGTCGAGGGCGCCGCCGTTGGAGAGCCCCTGCTCCTCCTGGAAGACGCCCTTGCCGAACGTGTGTGTGCCGACGACGGTCGCACGGCGATGGTCCTGCAGCGCCGCCGTGACTATCTCGGCGGCCGAGGCCGTGTTCTCGTCGACCAGAACGACGACCGGGATCGAGCTGGCGATCGCGTCGCCGGTGGCGAACAGCGTCTGGCTCGGCTGGGTACGGCCGCGGGTGCTCACGATCACCCCCTTTGCGACGAAGATGCTCGCGATCAGCTGTGCCTCCTCGACGAGGCCGCCGCCGTTGCTGCGCAGGTCCAGCACGATTCCGCGTGCGCCCCCGCGCAGCTGGCGCTGGACCGCTTCGCGCACTTCGCCGTGGGCGCCGGGCGAGAACGTCGCCAGCGCCACCACGCCGAGCTTGACGCCGTGCACAACCCGCGTGAGCGAGGCGACGACCGGCTCAGAGATCGTCGCCCGTGTGATCTTCACCGTCCGCGTCGCCGGGTGGCCCGGGTGAGCGCCGCTGGACGCTTCGATCCTCAGCGACACGTCCGTGCCGGGCAGCCCCTTGATCAGGGCGGTCGCGGTGTCGGCGGACAGCCCGGCGAGAGTGCGTGCGCCAACTCCGACGATCAATTCGCCCGTCCTCAGGCCGGCATGCGCGGCGGGCGTCGAGTCGAACACGCGTGTGATCAGCAGCCCGCGCGCGCGGGGCGCGACCTGGACGCCGATGCCGGTGAAGTGTGGAGGGGAGTTGAATTCGCGGTACTCGCTCGGGGTGAGATAGTGCGAGAAGCGATCGCCGAGGCTCGCGACGAGCCCCGAGATGGAAGCACTGGAGAGCTTCCCGGTCGGGATCGGGCGGTAGTAGTCCTGCGCGACGCGCTGGATCGCTTCGTCGACGACGCGGGTCTGATGGTCGGCGACGAACGCGTTGCCCAGGAAGCCGGGCAGGTGTTCGGGATGCCCACCCAGCCACAGGCCCGCGACGAGCAGCAGCGGGACCAGCAGGGCGAGCGCCGCCCTCAGCGGCTGTCGGAAAGCTCGCGGCATGGCTCGCGCAAGCCTAGTGGAGGCGCCGCGCTCGCCCTGCTAGTTCACCGGGCCCGGATCGCGCGCGTGCATGCCCTGTGACCCTTCGACCTGGCTAGGCCCCGAACGGGAGCACATCGAGCATCCCCGTGATCTCAAAGACGCGTCTGACGGTCTCCTGCGGTGACGTGAGCATGAACCCCGTGCCGTGATCGCGGCAGACGCTGTGGGCGGAGAGGATCGCCTGCAGCCCGGTCGAGTCGATGAACCTCAGACGACTGAGGTCAAGCGCCACATGCCGAGCGCCACCGGCACAGAGACGCACGACGAGCGGCTGCAGCTCACCCGCAGTCGTGATGTCGAGTTCCCCGTCAAGTACGACGGTGTGGCCGCTGGGAGACACGACGTCCTTGATGTCCAGTGAGCCTGCTTCGTTGTGACCGACACCGCGCGCGGCTGCCATCTCCTGCCCCTCCGAGGACGATCCTGCTGGTTAGCGGAGACTACGCCTCCGCTACGCCCTGTCAAGACCCTCGCTGGCATCCACTGCATCCCTGTCGCGTGACGCGTCGTCGCCGCCAGCCTGCGCTCCGACGGCCGCTAAGGTGGGCCAATGGAGGGTGCCAGCACGACCATGGAGGTGGCGAGCAACGGTCTGCAGATCCACCGCATCGGGCTGCCGGGCACGCGCGCGGTGACGATCCTCGTGGCGTTCGACGCGGGCGCGCGCAACGAGCGCCCGGAGGAGAATGGGATGGCTCACTTCCTCGAGCATCTCGTCTTCAAGGGCGGCGAGAAGTACCCGACCTACAAGCACGTCAACGAGACGGCCGAGCGGCTCGGCGGAGTCCTCAACGCCTACACCAGCCACGACCTCGTCGCCTTCCACATCACCGTTCGCGCCGAGAGCGCCGCGGCCGCGATCGACCTCCTGAGCGACTTCGTCGGGCGCCCCCGAATCGACGCCGACGAGCTCGATCGCGAGCGCGGCGTGGTGATCCAGGAGATCAACCGCGCCTACGACCAACCGTCGATGGTCGCCGAGTACCTGATCGACAGGGCGGCCTTCGGCGATCACCCGCTGGGGCGCACCGTGCTCGGCCCGGAGGAGAATCTCCGCAGCTTCACGCGCGAGGGGATCGTGGCCTTCCGCGAGCGCCGCTGGGCGGGCTCGCGCGGTGGCGCGTTCCTGGTCGGCAACCTCGAGCACCTGCCCGATGACGCGGAGCTGCAGGAGCGCTTCGGACGCTTCCCCGCGCTGTCCGAGCCCGAGCCGCCGGCGCCGGCGGCGAGCTTCGCGCCCGCCAAGCTCGTCGAGCAGCGCGAGACCAACCAGTCACACCTGCGCATGATCTACCGGCCGGACATCGCGGTCGGCGAGCTGCGCGAGCGCGCCGCGCTATCGATCTACTCGACGCTTCTCGGCGGCTCGATGGGCTCGCGCCTGTTCGAGGAGATCCGCGAGAAGCGCGGCCTGTGCTACTCCGTCTACGCACTCGATCACAGCTTCGCCGACGTGCCGATCCTGCAGCTCGGCTCGGGACTGGACTCGGCCAAGTGCATCGAGGCCTACACGCGGATGCGCGAGATCGTCGACGAGCTGCGGACCGATGGGCCGACCGAGGAGGAGGTCGAACGCGCGCGCGCGTATGCCGCCGGACGGCTCGTGCTCGCGTTCGAGAACACCGGCGCGGTTGCGCGCCACGCGGCCAACCAGCGCATCGTCTTCGGCGAAGACGTCGAACCTGACGCCGCCATCGCGGCGCTCGACGCCGTCACATTCGCGCAGGTCCGCGACGTCGCGGAGGGTGTCGCCGAAAGGCTCGCTGTCGCCTGCGTCGGACCGCACGGCGCGGACGAGTTCTAGCGAGAGGCGTCGGGCGGGCCGCCGGCCAGCCGCGGGCGCAGGGGCCGAGGCTCGCCCTGCGAGCTCCGCCGCTCGGCCGCCGCCGCCAGCTGCTCAATTCGCCGGTCCTCGCCGAGCATGTCCCGGATCCAGTGGGCCGCCTCGTCCATGTCGAAAGAGCGGGCCTCGACCATCGCCTCGATATCGGCCCAGTGCTGGGTTCGATCGAACATCGCCTTGAACACGACGAGCGCCGTGCAGCTCAGGACCGGGATGGTGCGTCCTTCGAACGGCACCTCCCGAACGTGGTCTGCGACGTGCTCATGAAATGGGAGGACGTTGAGGAACAGATCGATCGGCGTGATTCCCGATCTGAGCCTGACCTGACCGTCGCGTTCGAGCCGTTCCAGACGCTCGCCGCTGACCTCGATCTCCGCCGGCAGCGCCGCGAAGACCTCGCGCGCCCGCTCGGTTCCGACGAACACGTTGAAGTCGAGGTCTCGCGTGCCGCGGGGGTCGAGCGTGCAGTACGCGAGCGCCATCGCCCCGCCGACCGCATGCGGGATGTGTGCTCTGTCCAGCGCGTCGTGGATCGAGAACAGGAGCTCGCTGAGGTTGCTCATACCTGCAGCTCGATCAGCGGCGGGTAGGAGAGCTCGTGCCGCGGCTTGTACGGCAGGGCCTCGGCCAGCTCAAGCACCTGGGCCAGGACCCGGCCCGCCTGCTCCTCGGCGGCGGCGTTGCCGGAGGCCGCGAGATCCAGCTCCATGCCTGCCGCGGCAGCGATGCGGGCCAGCGCTGCCACCGACGGCTGGCGCCGCCCGTTCTCATATGCACTCAGTACGGAGCGATCGATCCCGCTGCGACGCGCGAGCTCGGTCTGGCTGAACCCGGTCGCCCGGCGGATACGACCGATGAGGTCGCCTGCAAGGTTGTTCGGCTCGACGGTCACGACCCCGATTGTAGCATATCCGCCACACTCATCTCACGACCTGTAGCTGATCCGCCCCAGCTACCCGATCGCGACCATCCGATCGATCGGCACCCGTGCGCGCGCCGCGATCTCCTCGGGCACGCGCACCTCGAACTTCATGTCGCGGAGCGCATCGCGCAGCTTCGGCAGCGTGATCATCTTCATGTACACGCACGAAGCCTCGGCGTTGGCCGGAATGAAGTCGATGCCCGGTGCCGCCATCTGCAGCGGGTGGAGCATGCCGATCTCGGTCGCCACGATGGCCTCGCGAACCTTGCCCGCGCCCCCGTTCGCCTCCGCGGACTGGGAGGAGGCGTCGAACCCCGGTTCGTCCACCTGTGCGCCGTGCTTGCCGGCGACGCGCCTGCTCGCCGACTCGGCGTATTTCAGCATCCCGCCGGTGGAGAGCATGTGCACGCCCTCGGCCGCGATGTCGCCCGCTGCGACGTACTCCATCACGCTCGTCGTGCAGCCGCACTCGGGGTGGATCAGGAAGTCCGCGCCGGGGTGTGCGGCGCGCGTCGCCTCGATGTCAGCTGGCCGGATGCCGGCGTGCACGTGACACTCGCCGTCCCAAACGTGCATACGCCGCCCGAGCTCCCGCTCGACGTAAGCGCCCAGCCACATGTCCGGCCCGAACAGGATCTCGGTGTCCGCGCCGTGAGTGTCGTAGATGTGGCGCACGACATCGACAGCATTGGCCGAGGTGCAGCAGTAGTCGGTCAGCGCCTTGACCTCGGCCGTGGTGTTGACGTACATGACGACGACGCCGGCGGGATACCGCGCTCGCCAGCCGGCCAGCTGCTCGGCGTCGATCGAGGCGGCCAGCGAGCAGCCGGCGTCGAGATCGGGGATCAGAACGGTCTTCTCAGGACACAGGATCGAGGCCGTCTCGGCCATGAAGTGAACGCCGCAGAACACGATCGCATCGCCCTCGGAGGCGGCCGCCTGGCGTGAGAGTCCGAGCGAGTCGCCGACGTAGTGCGCGACGTCCTGGACCTCGGGCACCTGGTAGTTGTGGGCGAGGATCACTGCGTCGCGCGCCTGCGCCAGCTCGCGCACCTCGTCTTGGAGCGCGGCGATCTCCTCTGCGGAGAGCACCG
>DASZNB010000112.1:0-9786 GCA_035551395.1 Solirubrobacteraceae bacterium
AGGGGATGCTGATCGCGGCCGAGCCGCTCGATCAGCTCGTCGAGCGCCTCGCGGAGCTGCCGGCATCCGAGCGGGCGAGCGTGCCTGGGATCAAGCCGGCCCGCGCTGATCTGATCCTGGCGGGGGCGCTCGTCGTGCAGGGCGTCCTGCGCGCCTGTGGCTTCGCGGGACTCGAAACGAGCGAGGCGGGACTGCGCGAGGGGGTTTTCTTCGAGCGCCTGCTGGCTGACCACGAGCCCCCGCTGTTCGCGGACGTCCGGCGCAGCAGCGTTCTGAACATGGCCAAGCAATATCGCGTCGATGCCGAGCACACCGAGCACGTCGCGATGCTCGCCCTCGGCATGTTCGACGATCTCGCACGGCTCGGCCTGCATGCGGGCGATGAGCGCGAGCGCGAGCTGCTGTGGGCCGCGTGCATGCTCCACGACATCGGCATGTCGATCGACTACGACGACCACCACAAGCACTCGCGCTACCTGATTCTCAACGGCGGCCTACCCGGCTTCTCGCCCGTGGAGACGGCGATCATCGCCCAGGCCGCGCGCTACCACCGCAAGGGGATGCCCGCGTCAGGGCCGCTCGGGTCCCTGTTCGGCGAGGGCGACGCAGAGCGCCTGGATCGACTTGCGGCGCTGCTGCGCCTGGCCGAGGACCTGGAGCGCTCGCGTGACCAGCTCGTTCGCCGTACGAGTCTCGAGCTCGATGACGGGACCGTCGAGCTGCGCCTGATCGCCGACGGCGAGTCCGCGGTGCCGCGCTGGGCCGCCGGCCGCGAGCGCGATCTGTTCGCGCGCGCCTTTCACCACGACCTGTGCGTCGCCGCCTGAGCTCAGGTGGCGAGCTGGCGCTGGCGTCCGGCGCAGTCGAACAGCGTCAGCCCGAACGGATACCCGACGGGGCTCTTCCAGATCGAGGGCGCGAGGAGGCGGCAGGCGCGCAGAACGGCCTTCGTCGCGAGGTTGCCGCCGCGGGTCGAGTACTCGCCGCCGAGCAGCACCCAACGGGCTTCGCCGCGCGCGACGTAGCGTCCCAGCTGCTCGCCGGTCAGCGCCTGGTCGGTGCCGCTGTAGCCGCCGAGTGAACCGGCCTTCAGCCCCAGGAGCATCATCGGTGCGGCGGTGTCGGAGGCGACCGTCAACAGCTCCCAGCGCGTTCCGGGCCGATGGCCGGCGACGTAGGAGAGCAGCGCCCTGTCGATCCCGAGGTCGCGTTCGTTGACGCCGTAGCCGTTGGCTGAGCCTGCGGCCTGCGTCGGGCCGGCGGCCGGGAAGGTGCCCTCGACGGGCGCCAGCCAGGTCGTCGAGGAATAGGCGGTGGGGAGGACGAGCAGCAGCAAGAACAGCAGCGCGATCGCCGGCAGCGCGAGCGCGCGCAGCGCCACGAGCGCGCCGAGCAGGACGATTGCGCCGATCACGAGGACGGGGACGAACCACAGCATGTAGTGCTCGCGGTGGGCGAGCACCGATTGCGTGGCCACCGTCGCCGCGACGGCCAGGCCGACGAGCGCGAGCGCCCACAGGCGGTGTGGGCCGCGTACCAGGCGCAGGAACGCGACAGCGCCCGCTCCCGCCATCGCGCCGGTGCCGGGGCCGAGCGCGGAGACGTAGTAGGGGTGCACGATCCCCTTCGAGGTGCTCAGCACGACCGCCTCGACGAGGAACCAGCCGCCGAGCACGAGCGCGGTCGCCAGGCGCGGGTCGCGCCGCCCGGGCGCGGGCGTGTGGTCGTCGTCGGCCCCGCGCGCCGGCCGGCGCTCGAGCAGGGCAAACAGCGCCACTCCGAGCAGACCGAAGAGGGCGAACGGGAGCAGCCACGCCGCCTGGTCGCCGAGGCCGATACCGAACAGGCGCAGGGGGCCCGGCGGTCCGCCGAAGGGGATCGGATAGGTGTCCCTGCCGTTCGCTGTCTTCGCGTGGGCGCTCGAGCTGCCCGTGCTTTTCTTGCTGGCGCTGGAAGAGCGGTGGGTGTTCGAGTGGTGCTTGGCGGGTACGCGCGCGCCGGGCTTCACGACCGTCGTGTTGGGCCCGCCGGATTGCCCTTCGACGCGCCCGACGCCGTTGTATTCGATCGCCAGCCCGATCTCGGTGTTGTTGGTCGAGCTGCCGACGTAGGGGCGCTTGGAGGCCGGGGTCGCTTCAACGGCGGCGATCCAGGCGAACGAGACGGCGGCCATGACAACGCCGGCGACTACGAGCTGGGTGGCGCGACGGCGCACCGACCCGGGCGCACAGACGGCGTAGCCGGCGGCGATCCCAGGCACGACGAGGTAGGCGGCGAGCGTCTTGGTGTTGAAGGCCAGCCCGACGAGGGCGCCGCTGACGAGCAGCGAGCGCCAATGGCCGCTTTCGCACGCGCGCAGCGCGGCTCCGCAGGCGAGCACGAGCAGCAGGACCAGCAGCGGGTCGACGCCGTTCTCGCGTGAGACCGCGACGAACGACGGGAACACCGCGAGGCCGAGCGCGCCCGCGAACGCCGCCAGCGTGCCGAGGCGGCGTGCGACGATCAGATAGAGCGCGGCCACCGCCAGCACCCCGATGATCGCCTCTGGCAGGAGCAGGCTGAGCGGGGTGAAGCCGAACAGCTTCGCGCTCGCGGCCTGCAGCCACAGTGCCAGCGGCGGCTTGTCGATCGAGATCAGGCCGCCGGGGTCGAAGGAGACGAAGAAGAAGTTGTGCAGCGAGTGCAACATCGACTTGACGCCCGCCGCGTAGAAGATGTTCGCGTAGCCGTTCTGCGCGAGCCGGTGCGTGTTGAGGACGGCCGACAGCGCGACGACGACGACGAAGCCGGCGGTGCGCGCCAGCGGCATGCTCGCCAGCAGGCGCGTGCCCCGTCCGCCGAGGCGCCCGAGCGGATGGCGGGCCTCGCCCTGCGCCGGCGGCGGGCCGGGCGCGTCGGCGGCCTGCCCCAGCGAGCTCATCGGTGCCGCGAGCCGCTCATGCGGGCAGCGCCGTGAGCAGGCGATCGAGGTCCGACTCGTCGTTCCAGGCACCGACCGATGCCCGCAGCCACGGTCGCTCGGGGATGTCGCGCAAGATCACACCCATGTTCGCCAGCAGCGTGCGCTCGGCTTCGGGGTCGGGGCTGGTGAACGACACGAGCGTGCTCGGTCCCCGGGGAGCAACCTCGCGTCCGTGCTCGGCGAGCCGCTCGGCGAGCATCGCCGCCAGGGCGATCGCGCGCTCGTGCAGCGCCGGCCAGCCAAAGGTGCCGAGCAGCTGCACGGAGGCGAGCGCCGCGGCGAGCGTCTCGGCGTTGAGGGCGAGCGTGTCCACCCGGCGCGCGTCCTCGTGCAGCCGCGCCTGCAGGCCGGCGCCTGGATTGGCGAGATTGCCGTAACCGCGGCGCGAGACGGCGAGGCGCTCGCGCAGCCCCGGGGCGAGGTAGAGCATTCCCGTCCCGTCGGGACCGCAGAGCCACTTCTGCCCGGCGCCTGCGTACGCGTCGCAGCCGAGCGCCCGCACGTCCACCTCGACGGCGCCCACGCCCTGCGCACCGTCGAGCAGTACGGGCACGTCCACCCGCGCGAGCTCCTCGGGGGCGAAGCTGCCGCTCATCCAGCCCACATGCGAGCAGGCGACGAGCGCCGTGCGCGGTCCCAGCGCCTCGGCGAGCTGCGCCAGCGGGGCTTCGCGGATCTCCACGCCGTTCAGCTCGCGCGCGGCCACCAGCGCCCCCAGCAGGCCCGGGTGCTCCTCGTCACTCGTGAGGATCTCGCTGCCGGGCTCGAGCTCGAGGCCGGCGATCGTCAGCGCGATGCCCTCGGTCGTGCACGTCGTCAGGGCGACCTCGTGCGCCTCGCAGGCGAGCGCCGCCGCGTACTGCTCGCGCAGGGCCCCGGTGAGCTCGCTGCGGCGTTCGAAGTGCGCCTTCGCGCGTCCCTCGTTCAGCTCGCGCTCGAGCTCGGCGTGCGCGGCCTGCGCCGCGGCGGCCGGGAGCGGCCCGTCGGTGCCGGCGTTGAGGTACGCCAGGCCGGTCGTGACGGGGAACTGGGCGCGAAGTTCGGGAGCGTCCACGACGGCCGAGAATATCCGGCGCGACGGGCGCCGCGGCCCGCACGCAGGATGAGAAAACGGCTATAAGAGATGCGGGTCCCGCCGCAGGGGTTGCCGTTCGAGGGCCGCGCGGCGGGTCGACGACGAGCGGGAGGGAGCAGAGACGGATGTCCACGACAGCGCAGGAGCAGCCCTTGTGGACGCCGTCGCCCGAGCTGCGCGAGAGCAGCGAGCTCGCCCGCTTCATGAGCTGGGCCGCCGAGCGTCACGGCCGCACGTTCGCCGGCTACGAGGATCTTTGGCGCTGGTCGGTCGAGGAGCTCGAGGACTTCTGGGCCGACGTGTGGGAGTTCTGCGGCGTGCGGGCCTCGAACCCATACGAGCGCGTGCTGTCCACGCACGAGATGCCGGGGACGAGCTGGTTCGAGGGAGCTGAGCTCAACTACGCCGAGAACCTGCTCAGCGGACGCGACGGCCGGGACCCCGACTCGATTGCCGTGCTGCACAGCTCCGAGCTGCGATCCCTGCGCGAGATCACGCGCGGCGAGCTCGGCGCCTGCGTGGCCGAGGCCGCGGCCGGGCTGCGCGCGCTCGGCGTCGGGCGCGGCGATCGCGTGGTGGCCTACATGCCGAACATCTCCGAGACTCTGATCGCGTTCCTGGCGACTGCCTCGATCGGCGCGATCTGGTCGAGCGCCGCGCCCGAGTTCGGCGCGCGCAGCGTGATCGACCGCTTCGCTCAGATCGAGCCGAAGGTCCTGCTGGCCGTCGACGGCTACCGCCATGGCGGCAAGGACTTCGATCGCGCGGAGCACGTGCGCGCGATCCTCGCCGAGCTCCCGACGGTCGAGCACACCGTCGTGCTGCCGTACCTCGACGCCGGCGCCGCGCCGGAGACGAGCGTCCCCGGAGCGCTCGGCTGGGAGGAGCTGCTCGAGCGCGGACGCGGCACCGCGCCCGACTTCGAGCAGGTCCCGTTCGCGCACCCACTTTGGGTGCTCTACTCCTCCGGCACGACCGGACTGCCGAAGCCGATCGTGCACAGCCAGGGCGGCATCCTGATCGAGCAGCTGAAGAAGCGCATGCACCTCGACCTGCGCGCCGGCGACCGCATGTTCTGGTTCACGACGACCGGCTGGATGATGTGGAACTTCCTCGTCGGCGCGCTGCACAGCGAGGCGGCGATCGTGCTCTACGACGGCAGCCCCGCGCACCCCGACCTCGGCGCGCTGTGGTCGCTGGCCGAGCGAGCGGGGATCACCTGCATGGGCGTCAGCGCGGGCCTGCTCGCGAGCACGGAGAAGGCCGGCGTGCGGCCAGCCGCCGAATACGACCTGGGGGCGTTGCGTGCGATCGGCTCGACAGGCTCGCCGCTGGCCCCCGAGAGCTTCCGCTGGGTCTATGAGGAGGTGGGCTCGGACATCTGGCTGTTCTCGACCAGCGGCGGCACCGATGTCTGCAGCGCCTTCGTCGGCGGCTGTCCGCTGCTGCCCGTCTACGAAGGCGAACTGCAGGCGCGGATGCTCGGCTGTGCGGTCGCGGCCTGGGACGAGCGTGGCCGGAGCGTCGTGGATCAGGTCGGCGAGCTCGTGATCACCGAGCCGATGCCCTCGATGCCGCTGTATTTCTGGAACGACCCCGACGGGGAGCGCCTGCGCGAGAGCTACTTCGCGATGTTCCCCGGTGTCTGGCGCCACGGCGACTGGATCCGGATCACGCCGCGCGGCGGCGCCGTGATCTACGGGCGCTCGGACTCGACGATCAACCGCCAGGGCGTGCGCATGGGCACCAGCGAGATCTACCGGGCGGCCGGTGCCGTCGAGCAGGTCCTCGACGCGCTCGTAGTCGATGTGCCGAAGGCCGACGGCGAGCTCTCGATGATCCTGTTCGTCACGCTGCGCGAGGGCGTGGCCCTCGACGACGAGCTGATCGCGCAGATCAAGCGTCGCATTCGCGAGGACTGCTCGCCGCGTCACGTCCCCAACGAGGTCCGCCAGGTCGCCGAGGTCCCGCGTACGCTGTCCGGCAAGGTCCTCGAGGTGCCCGTCAAGCGCATCCTCATGGGCGCGCCGCCCGAGCAGGCGGCGAGCGCCGACTCGCTCGCAAACCCCGCCTCGCTCGACTACTTCGTCGAGCTCGCGAAGGAGCTGCAGGCCTAGAGCCCCATGGAACGGCCGACGATCTCCTTCATGATCTCGTTGGCGCCGCCGTAGATGCGGGTCACGCGGGCGTCCGCGAAGGCGCGGGCGATGGGGTACTCGAGCATGTATCCGTAGCCGCCGAACAGCTGCAGGCAGCGGTCCACGACCCGGCCCTGCAGCTCGGTGCACCACCACTTCGCCATCGCCGCGTCCTCGGCGCTCAGCTCGCCGTCGTTGAGCGCCTCGGTGCAGCGGTCGATGTAGACGCGCGCGATGTCGACTTCGCTGCGTAGCTCCGCGAGCGTGAAGCGGCTGTTCTGGAAGGAGCCGATGCTCTGGCCGAAGGCCTTGCGCTCGCGCACGTACTCGAGCGTCCAGCCGAGCGCCGCCTCCGCCGCGGCGACCGCGGAGGCGGCGATCGACAGGCGCTCCTGCGGCAGGTTGGAGACGAGGTAGACGAACCCGCGGCCCTCCTCACCGAGCAGGTTCTCGACCGGCACGCTCACGTCCGAGAAGGACAGCTCGGCGGTGTCCTGTGAGTGCTGGCCGATCTTCTCGAGGTTGCGTCCACGCTCGAAGCCCGCCATTCCCCGCTCGAGGATCAGCAAGCTGATGCCGCGATGGCGCTCGCTCGGATCGGTCTTCACCGCCGTGATGAGCAGGTCGGCGTTGATGCCGTTGGTGATGAAGGTCTTGGTCCCGTTGACGATGTAGCGCTCGCCCTCGCGCCGGGCGGTGCTGGCCATCGCCGCGAGGTCCGAGCCGATGCCCGGCTCGGTCATCGCGAGCGCGGTGATCAGCTCGCCCGAGGCGACACCCGGCAGCCAGCGCTCGCGCTGCTCCTCGTTGCAGTAGGAGAGGAAGTACGGCAGGCAGATGTCGTTGTGCAGCGTGATCCCGAGCCCGAAGCCGCCGACGGCGGCCCGCTGGGTCTCCTCGCCGATCACCAGGTTGAAGCGAAAGTCCTCCGCGCCGGCTCCGCCGTAGCGCTCCGCCACGGCCATCGCGAGGAAGCCGCCGGCGCCCGCCCGCGCGAAGACCTCGCGCGGGACCAGGCCGCTGCGCTCCCACTCGCCGTAGCGCCCCTGCTCGCCGATGACCTCGCGCTCGAGGAACGTGCGGAAGCTAGCGCGGAAGTCTTCGTGGTCGTCCTCGTAGAGGCGCCGTTTCATCGGGCCGACCCTACTGCGGGGAGGAGTGCGAGGCGCTCGTGTCGAACAGAAGCGCCGATGAAGCGCGCCGCGACCAAGATCCCGGAGGCTCCGAGCACCCCCGCCGGGGGCGCCAGCAGGACGCCGTCCGGCGCGAGCATCGCTGCGGTCCCAGCCGGGCCCGCGCAGGCAGCCCGATCGGGCAGATCCCCTCGGGCGCACCCTGGCGGGCAGACCCAGGCAGGTGAGCACCAGAGCCTGTCCAAGTACATCCAGGCCCGCTTCGACGACTGTTCGCGCTCGCAGAAGGACGTCGCCCAGTACATCGTCGACCATCTCGACGAGGCTGCCTTCCAGACCGCGGAGGAGCTGGCGCGCCGCGCCAACACGTCCAGCTCGACCGTCGTGCGCTTCTCCCAGGCGCTCGGCTTCGAGGGCTTCCCCGAGCTGCAGGCGGCGGCACGCGAGGAATACCGCCGTCTCAACGCGAAGGCCGCCAAGGACGCGCCCTCGGCCGCGTCGACGCCGCTGTTCTCGCTCGACCAGAACGAGTTCGAGGCGGCGCTCGCCGCCGATCACCTGAACGTCGAGGAGACCGCCAGGAAGGTCTCGCGGCGGTCGGTGGAGGCGCTGATCGAGGCGATCGTCGGCGCCGAGAAGGTGCTCGTGGCGGGCACCGACCAGATGGCGTTCTTCGCCAGCTACCTGCGCCATCTGCTGATGCTGCTCGACCTGCGCGTCGATGTCGTCGCCAGTCCCTCCCAGGAGGCGCTCAGCCGCCTGGGACGGATCGACCCCGGCACCCTCGTCATCGGCCTGTCCGCCGGTCGCCCGCACCCGCTGGTCGTCCGCGCAATGAAGCTCGCGCGCCACCGCCAGGCGCACACAGCGGCGATCACCGATGCGACGCTCTCCGAGGTCGCAAAGCTCGCGCAGATCAAGCTCTACTACTCCTCCAACAGTCCCGCCTACGTGCGCTCGCACGCGGCCCTGCTCAGCGTCATCCAGGCGCTCGCCTACGGCGTCTACGCGCAGGACACCGCGCAATACGACGACCGCATCCGGGCCTTCCGGCTCAAGTAGCGCTTCGCGGCTTCTCCCCGACGACTCTCGTCGCCGTGGAGAACCGCTTCGCTTGGCCGGAGCACATCAGCTCGACTGCGTGTTGTGGGAGACCCGCATGCGGACCGGTCCGGGGCCGTGCATGCACGGCCCCGCCGATCGGCGCATGCGCCGATCGGAACATCATCAGTCGCGGCGCGAGTCTCGTCCCAAGACCGCGCTACAGGTACTCACTTGGCCGACTCGCTTGAGCAGCTCAGCTTCGAGCTGACGGCCGGCGCGCTGGTGCGCTACTCGCAGCCGAGGTGCTTCTGTGGACCGTGAGCATCCTGGGGTAATGTGAGATCGTGCCCGGAAAACCTGCCCAGCCAAGCTCGTCGCCCGTCCCGTCGACACCGCGCCCTCCGGCCCAACTTCCGGTGGTTGCACCACCTGGTTTCGCGATCCCCGAGCAACGCGGCGGATTGCTTGGCGGCAAGAGCCAAGCGGCAAGGCGCTCAGCTCGAGCGCCCGCTGGCACGTAGTAGGGCCAGCAGTCTGACGCGCGGGGCCAGCCGAGCGCGTGGTCCCGGATAAACTGCTCGCTGTGCGTGACGAGGCGACATTCCGGGTCAAGACGGGCCTGGCGGAGATGCTCAAGGGCGGCGTGATCATGGACGTCGTCACTCCCGAGCAGGCGAAGGTTGCCGAGGACGCGGGCGCCGCCGCGGTGATGGCGCTGGAGCGCGTCCCCGCAGACATCCGCCGCGACGGCGGCGTTGCGCGGATGTCCGACCCGGAGATGATCGCGGGCATCCAGCAGGCGGTCAGCATCCCGGTCATGGCCAAGGCGCGCATCGGCCACTTCATGGAGGCGCGTGTGCTGGCGGCCCTTGAGGTCGACTATGTCGACGAGTCCGAGGTGCTCACGCCGGCGGACGAGCGCAACCACATCGACAAGTGGGACTTCAAGGTGCCGTTCGTCTGCGGCGCCACGAACCTCGGCGAGGCGCTCAGGCGTATCGGTGAGGGCGCGGCGATGATTCGCTCCAAGGGCGAGGCCGGCACCGGCGACATCGTCGAGGCGGTCCGCCACATGCGCCAGATCACCGGCGAAATCCGCCGTCTGAGCATGCTCGGGATCGAGGAGCTCGCGACCGTCGCCAAGGAGCTCGGCGCGCCGCTGGAGATCGTGCGCGACGTCGCGCGTGAGGGCCGCCTGCCGGTCGTGCTGTTCTGCGCGGGCGGCATCGCCACCCCGGCCGATGCCGCACTGATGATGGCGCTCGGCGCCGAAGGCGTGTTCGTCGGCTCCGGCATCTTCAAGTCTGAGGACCCGCCCGGCAGGGCGCGCGCGATCGTCGCGGCGACCACCCACTGGCAGGATCCCGAGCGCGTCGCCCAGGCCTCGCGCGGCCTCGGCCCGGCGATGGCGAGCCTCGAGAGCGCCAAGCTGCA
>DASZNB010000113.1:0-4642 GCA_035551395.1 Solirubrobacteraceae bacterium
CGACCCCGAGGGGATGCTCGCCGAGCTGCACCGCGAACGGCGCGCGATCGGGCTGCGCATCGGCGGCGAGGAGCGCAACGTCGCGGCCGATGAGGCCGCGCTCTACCGCGACGCGCTCGGGGCAGTACCGCCGGGTGGCCTGCCGGATGCCTTCCTCGCCGACGTCCCCGACGCGCTCGCGCAGCTCGTCGCTCGCTACGCGCGCACCCACGGTCCCTTCACGACAGCCGAGCTGCGCGCGCGCTACGCGATCGACGCCGGCGCCGTCCTGCGCGAGCTAGAGCGCGCCGGGGAGATCGTGCGCGGTGAGCTGCGTCCCGGCGGCAGCGAGCGAGAGTGGTGTGACGTGGAGGTCCTGCGCCGCCTGCGGCGCGCGTCGCTGGCCGCGCTGCGCAAGGAGATCGAGCCCGCGGACCAGCGCACGCTCGCTGCCTTCCTGCCATCGTGGCAGGGGGTCGACCGCCACACCGGCGCCGGTGCCGGTGTCGACCGCCTGCGCGAGGTGCTCGTCCCCCTCCAGGGGCTGGCGTTGCCCGTTGAGATCTGGGAGCGCGACGTGCTGCCACGGCGCACGGGCGCGTACTCGCAGTCGTGGATGGACAGCCTGTGCGCGAGCGGCGAGCTCGTGTGGGTCGGCGCCGGGCCCGTCGGACGCTCGGGCCGCGTCGCGCTGTACTTCCGCGAGGACGCCGCCGCGATCGGGCCGCCGCCGGCGAGTCCTTCGCTGCGCGCCGGCTATGAGCCGCCGAGCACCGCCGAGCACGAGCTGCTGCGCGCGAGCCTCGCGAGCGGTCCGCGCTTCTTCACCGACCTGCTCGCCGAGCTCGACGCCCCCGCCGAGGCCCTGCGCGAGGCGCTGTGGGATCTCGTCTGGGCCGGCGAGGTCACCAACGACGCCTGGGCGCCGCTGCGCGCGCCCCGTCTCGCGCTCGCCCGCGCGGAGCGCAGCGGCACCTTCGCGGAGCGGCGCGGCGGCCAGGTGCGCGCGGGCCACGCCCGCTCGCGTTTCAGCGCCCGTCGGCGCACCGGTGCCCAGTCGCAGGTGCAGGGACGCTGGTCGCTCGTGGCGCCCGTATTCGCGAGCGCCGCGCGCCCGGACGCCGGCGGGGTGGCCGATCGCCGCCGCGTGCTCGCCGAGCTGCTGCTCGAGCGCTATGGCATCGTCACCCGCGAGCAGGTGCTCGCGGAGGGCATAAAGGGCGGCTTCGCGTCGCTGTATGACACGTTCTCCAAGCTCGAGACGCTCGGGATCTGCCGGCGCGGCTACTTCATCGAGGGCATGGGAGGCGCGCAGTTCGCGCTCGCAGGCGCGGTCGAGCGGCTGCGCTCCTCGGGGCAGCGCCCATCCGCGCTCGTGCTCGCCGCCGCCGATCCCGCCCAGCCCTACGGCGCGGCGCTGCCGTGGCCTCGACGCGAGGGCCTTCCCGGCCGCCCGGCGCGCGTGGCGGGCGCTCACGTCGTGCTCGTCGCGGACGAGCCGGCGCTCTACGTCGAGCGCGGCGGACGCGGTCTCGTGACGCTCGCCCATCCCCGTCCGGGCACGCACGCGGGCGGCATCGAGCCCGAGCGGCTGCGCCAGGCGCTCGAGGCGCTCGCGCAGGCGGTTCGCGCCGGCAGGGTGCCGAAGCTCTCGCTCGAGCGCATCGACGGCGAGCCGGCTCCCTCCTCGCAGCTCGCCGGCATGCTCGTGGAGCTGGGCTTCCAGCCCGGCCCGCGGCGACTGACGCTGTCGGCCTGACTTTCATCCTTTCCCCGCGGCGACTGACCTGTCGGCCTGACTTTCATCCTCTCGAATCCACTTGTCTGTCGGACGATGCGCCGCGATGGAGACACGGCTGGAATCGTTCGAGAGGGCTTGTTATTAAAGCGCCCTGACGTTCGACTCTTAACGAATCTATTTTCTGGGATCGTGGGGATGAAGCGAACTAGCGAGGAGCCCTCACCGCTGTACCGCCGGCTGCCGCACGGACCGAACGGCATGGGCCGCGAGGCGGTCGCCCGCAACCAGCGCTCCCGCCTCTGTGGCGCAATGATCGAGTCGGTCTCCCAGCGCGGCTACAGCGCGACGACCGTCGCACACGTGATCGGCCTGGCCGGGGTGTCGCGGCGCGCCTTCTACGAGCTGTTCCAGAACAAGGAACACTGCTTCATGTGCACCTACGCCATCGTCGTGGCGGGCGCGCGCAAGCGGATGCTCGAAGCGTGGGCGGTCGAGCGCGGCTGGGCCAATCGCCTGCACGCGGCCTGCAAGACGCTGCTCGATGACGCAGCCGCATCGCCGAACGGCCCGCGGCTCGTGCTCGTCGACGCGCTCGGCGTCGCCGCGCAGGCGCGCGAGCGCCTGCAGCTCGCGGGCCTGACCTTCGAGCGGCTCGTCTCCGACGCCTTCAAGGTGGCGCCGAGCAATGTGGGCTTCCCACAGATGACCGCCCGCGTGGCGGTCGGCGGCGTGCGCCATCTCGTCTTCGTGCGACTGCTCGAGGCGCGCGAGCAGGAGCTGCTGACCCTGACCGACGAAGTGCTCGACTGGATCGAGTCCTACCGCACGCCGGCGGCGGCCCGGCTCGATCTGCCGAGCACGATCGAGCCCACGCGCGTGCCGCCGACGCCCGCGGCCTTCCTGGCGCGCCAAGACGGGCGCGCGAGACTGCTCGGGTCGGTCGTCCATCTCACGCTCGACTCCGGCTACGTCAACCTGACCGACCCTCAGATCGCCCAGTTCGCGGGCGTCTCGACGGAGGCCTTCCACAGGCAGTTCGCCGGCAAGGAGGAGTGTTACCTGGCGGTGCTCGACGAGTTCGTCAAGGAAGCCCTCGACACGGTGCGACCGCAGATGGAGGCCGGGTCAACGTGGGCGCACGGTGTCCAGCTGGCGGTGACGGCGTTCGTCGAGTACCTCGTGGCGCACCAGGCGCTCCTGCGGATCGCGTTCGTCGAGCTGTTCGAAGTCGGTCCCGGGATGATCGGCCGGATGACGCGCTCGGTCGAGGACGTGACGAAGCTTTTGACCGAGCACGGTCCCGCGCCCCAGCGCGGTCCGGCGATCACACAGGAAGCGGTCACGGGCGCGCTGTGGGGGATCATCTGCACGTTCGTGGCGAGCAACCGCCTCGCGCGGCTGCCGGCGCTCGTGGACCAGATGACGTTCGTCGTGCTCGCGCCCTACATCGGCGCGAGGGCCGCGATGGAGACCGTCGCCGTCCCCCGCAAGCCGCTGCGCTCGCCCTGAGACACCCCGGGGCGCGAGCACCGGGACTCTGCGATGCTCGGCGCTGATGAACGATCCGACGCTCAGGCGCCCGCGTCGCGTGGGCCACAAGGGCGCCCACCACATCGAGCCGGGCAACACGCTCGCGTCCTTCGACGCGGCGCTCGCGCACGACGTCGACATGATCGAGCTCGATGTCCTGTCCGAGCGCGCCGACGGCGGCGGTCGTCTGCTCGTCGCCCACGACTACGAGGACATGCGCTCGCGCACCCCGGTGAGCTTCGAGGAGGCGCTCGACCATCTCGCCCGCCCGGCCTTTGCCGGCTTGGACTTCGACGTCGACGTGAAGATCCCGGGCTACGAGCTGCGCGTGCTGCAGGCGCTGCGCGAGCGCGAGCTCGTGCCACGCACGCTCATCAGCGGCATGTTCACCGACAGCCTCGCGCAGGTCCGGGCGGCCGAGCCGAAGCTGCGCCTCGGCTGGTCGGTGCCGCGCGTGCGGCGCGACTACACCACGGACATGCTCACGGCGATCCCGGCGCTGGCGATCCTCACGGGCTACCGCGCGATGCTTCCGCGGCGCGCGCGTGGTGCGCTCGAGGCGGGTCGCGTCGACGCGATCATGGCGCACTGGCGCGTGGTCACGCCCGCGCTCGTGCGCGCCGTCGCCGCCGCCGGCGGCGAGCTCTACGTGTGGACGGTCGACGACGCGCGCATGATCGCCAAGCTCACCGCGATGGGCGTCGACGGCATCATCACGAACGACCCGCGGCTGTTCAGCCGATCAGGCAGCTAGCGGCGCTGAAGCCGGTCGGGTCCGAGCCGGCGACGCTCCTGTGCCCCGCGCCGGTTGGGCGCGAGCCGCGGGCGAGGACCGTCGTGCCGTGGCGCCACTGGAAGTCGACCACGCCGCGCAGCTCGCTCGCGGGCTTGCCCGGCACGGGAGCGAGCTGGAAGCTGCGACCGCCCTCGCGCGCGGCGCCGGCGGCACCGACGCTGACGTAGCCGGGGGTCGCGCCGCTGGCGAGGTCGACCCATTTCCCGGCCGGGCTCATGTATTGCAGGCGGAAGCTCATGTACATCTTGTCCGAGGACTTCCCGTCGCCTGGCATCGAGCCGCGGACACCGACGGTGTTGGGCTGGTCCTTGGGGCTGCAGACGTCGACCGTCGCCCACAGTTCGCGCGAGTTCAGCAGTGCATGCGCGCCGATCCGCGCGGTCCCCGTACTCGACGACGCCGAGCTCGCGACGGCCGGCGCGCCGGCGCTCGCGGCAAGCGCGGCGAGCAGCGCCAACGCCTGGGCAAACGTACGGGTGCGCATGCTGTGACGATAGCGCCGGCCAGCACCGGCCGGCGACGCTCGCGCGCACTGCGACGAGCGCCGGATCGGCCGCGGGATGCACGCACGTTGTGGTATTCCGTTGCGGATGGGG
>DASZNB010000114.1:0-28554 GCA_035551395.1 Solirubrobacteraceae bacterium
TCCTCGCGGACCTCGCCGGCATTGTCGATCAGGTGGGAGGCCGTGCCGCAGTCGCGCGCCACCTCGACCAGTCGCACCGAGTTCGAGGAGTTGCGCGAGCCGATCACCAGCAGCAGATCGCAGCTCGCCGCGATCTGCTTGACGGCGGCCTGGCGGTTGGTGGTCGCGTAGCAGATGTCATCGGTGCGCGGACCGACGATGTGGGGAAAGCGCTCGCGCAGGCGGGTCAGGATCGAGCTCGTTTCATCGACTGCCAGCGTCGTCTGGGTGACGTAGGCGATGCGCTCGGGATCCTCGATCTCGAGCTTCTCCACGTCGTCCTCGTCCTGCACGAGCACGATGCGCTCGGGCGCCTCGCCCAATGTGCCTTCGACCTCCTCGTGGCCGTCGTGGCCCACGAGCACGATCGTGTAGCCCTGTTCGGCGAAGCGCACGGCCTCGCGATGAACCTTCGTGACGAGCGGGCAGGTCGCGTCGATCGTCTCCAGCGAACGCGCCTGGGCGCTGGCGCGAACGCTCGGCGCGACGCCGTGGGCGGAGAACACGCAGACGGCGCCCTCGGGCACTTCGCTGGCCTCCTCGACGAACACGGCACCGCGCTCGCGCAGTCCCTCGACGACATGCTTGTTGTGCACGATCTCCTTGCGCACATAGACCGGCGCTCCGTGCATCTCGAGCGCGCGTTCGACTGTCTGCACGGCCCGATCGACGCCCGCGCAGTAGCCACGGGGCGCCGCCAGCAGCAGCTTCTCGACGGTGTTGGGCATGGATGTCATTGTAGGGGGCGTCCCGGTACGCTAAGCGCTGATGCCCCAGCGCCACCTCGATCGCTTGACCCCGGTGGACGCCTCGTTCCTCCACCAGGAGGGTCCGGTGTCGCACATGCACATCGGCGGCCTGACTGTCATCGAGGGTCCGCCGCCGACGATGGAGGAATTCCTCGAACAGATCCGCCGGCGCCTGCACATGGTGCCGCGCTACCGCCACAAGCTCGCGCACACCGCGCTCGACAGCGGGCGGCCGGTTTGGATCGACGACCCCAGCTTCAACCTCGACTACCACGTGCGCCACACCGCGTTGCCGGCTCCCGGTCACTGGGAGCAGTTGCAGGACCTGACCGCGCGGATCTTCTCCCAGCAGCTCGACCGCTCCAAGCCGCTGTGGGAGATGTGGCTGATCGAGGGGCTCGAGGGCGACCGTTTCGCCCTCATCACGAAGACTCACCACTCGCTGATCGATGGCATCGCGGGGGTGGACCTGGCGACGGTGCTGTTCGACCTGTCCCCGGAACCACCCCCGCTGCCTACGTCCGGCCGGCCCTGGCGTCCACATCACGAACCCGGCATGGCGCACCTGCTCGCCTCCGGCGTGCAGGGCGCACTGCGCGCGGGCATCACGCTGGCCGAGGGCGCGATCGAGGCGATCGCCCACCCCGACCGCGCGCTCGCGCACGCCCGCGAAGCGGCAGAGGGCGTCGGTGAGATCATCTGGGCGGGGTTGAACCCGGCCCCCGAAACGCCGCTCAACGTGCCGATCGGGCCGCACCGGCGCTTCGTCGGCGTGAACAGTCAGCTGGAGGACCTGAAGATCATCAAGAACACCTTCGGTGGGACCGTCAACGACGTCGTCCTCGCCGTCGTCGCTGGGGCACTGCGGTCGTTTCTCATCTCTCGCGGGCGACGCACAGCCGGCGTCGAGATGCGCGCATTGGTGCCCGTGTCCGTCCGCACCGAGGACGAGCGCGGCGGCAGCGGCAACCGCATCGTCGTGATGCGCGGGCCGCTGCCCGTCTACATCTCCGACCCGCTCAACCGCCTGCGCTTCGTCTCCAACGCGATGGACGGACTGAAGGAGTCCAAGCAGGCGCTCGGGGCCGAGGTCATCGCCGGTGCGCAGAACTTCGCGCCGCCGACGATCCTCGCCCAGGCCTCGCGCCTGAACTTCTCCACGCGCCTGTTCAACCTGATCGTCACAAACGTCCCAGGGCCACAGTTCCCGCTGTACGTGCTCGGCCGCGAGATGCTCGAGGCCTACCCGATCGCCTTCCTGCCCGAAAACCATGCGCTGGCGATCGGGATCATGTCCTACAACGGCCAGATGAACTTCGGCCTGCTGGGCGACTTCGACGCCCTCCCGGACATCGACACGATCGGCAAGAACATCGCCGCCGAACTCTCCAAGCTCGTCTCGCTCGCCCGCGAGTCGGCGACCGCGAACGTCTGAGGCCTGCGCGTCTCGCTGCGCGGCTCATGCCGCATCCATGCGCGTGCGGGATACTGGGCGCGCGATGTCGCAGGAGAACGTTGAGACGATCAAGGTCTTGATGGATGCCGTCAACCGGCGCGACATCGACGTGTACGCCGGCGTCACGACAGCGGACTTCGAATGGTTCCCGGTGTTCGCCGCCCGTGTCGAGCAGGAGGTGTACCGGGGCCGCGACGGCATCGAGAAGTTTCTCGGCGAGGTCGACGAGACCTGGGAGGAGTTTCGGCCGATGCCGGAGGAGTACCGCGACCTCGGTGACCGCGTGCTCGCCCTGGGCCGGCTGAGGACCCGCGGGCGAGCCAGCGGTGTGCCGGTCGACTCGCCATGGGCGGGTATCTACGATATCCGCGGCGGCAAGGTCTCGCGCATCCGCACCTATCTCGACCATGACGAGGCGCTGCGAGCGGCGGGACTGGCGCAGTAAGCCGGCGCTAGGTGTGACGGAAACCGGCTCAGTAGCCGAGCGCGAACTTGGCGTCCTCGCTCATCCTCTCCGGCGACCACGCCGGCGTGAAGACCATCTGCGACTCGACCGTCGTGACCCCTTCGAGTTCACCGACGAATTCCTCGATCTGCTCGGTCACCTGCGGCCCGATCGGACAGCCCGGGGTGGTGAGCGTGAACGTGACGCTCACGGCACCCTCGTTGACCTCCACCCCGTAGATCAGCCCCAGCTCGACGAAATCCAATCCCAGCTCAGGATCGATCACGTTCGCAAGGGCATCCATCACGTCTTCCTCGGTGGGCACGGCGGTGGTCTCAGACATGTGACCAGTCTACCCCGGCGCGGAGTCTCAGCCCCTGGGGCGTCGCAGTTCAAGCGAGACAAGGACGCAGGGATGGTCGAGATTCGCCTCGAGCGGTTCGCAGGGCCAAGCGAGACAAGGACGCAAGTTTCGTGGCATGCAATCCCGTCTAGGGCGTCGCAGGTCAAGCGAGGCAAGGACGCAAGTTTCGTGGCATGCAATCCCATCTAGGGCGTCGCAGGTCAAGCGAGGCAAGGACGCAGGGAGCGTGGCGTGCTACGCACGCGAGCGACCGAGGACACAGCCTCGCGCCGTGCCTGCTGGCCGATCTTCGATCGGTCCTAGTTGTCGCAGCCTAGGCGGTCCCACATGTACAGCTGTATGCACTCGTTGGCGAGTTCGATCGCCCGCTCGGTGGAGAGCCGCGGCAGCACGGTGTCGAGGGCCTCGTCCTCCGCAACGCCCGCCTGGAATGCCTCCTCGCCGCGGAAACCGGCGGCGATCTTCAGGGCCTCGCGGCGATTGTCACCGAGGCTCGGGAAGACACCGACGAGGAACTCGGTGTTTGGTATCGGCTGGCCAACCTCGAGGGAGGCGTGCCAGGCGGCGAGCAGGTGCAGGTCGTCCTCGTCGAGGTCGGCGATCGCCTTGGCGTAGTGGACCGACAATTCCTGATCGGGGATGTCATCGACCCATGCGCGCACGACCTCACCCACGAGCTGCCGCCGCGCCTCGCGGCCGACCGACTCGGCAATGACGCGGATCGCGTCCTGTGGCTCGATAAAGCAGAGTGGCATCGCGACTCCCGGTGGTTCGGAACTGCTGACAGCAAAGACTGGAGGTGCCCGTGTGGACGGCATCTTTCCCTCTCCGCGCAGCCGCGGACACCTCCCGCTGGACATGCCTGCGACGGGCTGACGGGGGCGACGGGCCCGACAGCGCGGCGCTAGACGCCGAGGGCCTCGCCGGCCTGGGCGAGCGCCTCGGCATCGCTCTCCTCGGGGGACACCCCGACGCTCGCGCGTACCGGCGCCGCCCAGTTGGCGAGCGCGAGATCGAGCGCCTCGACGGGGACGCCCGCCGCCTCGGCGAGCGCCGCCGCGCGACGGTCGAGCAGCAATGGATCGCCGATGCCGAACACGCGCTTGGCCGCGAGCGTCGTCGCGTCGCTTGCGCTCGCGCCGCGGACCCCGGCGAGGTGCAGCGAGTCCGGGCGCAGCTCGTAGAGGCCGAGGCGCCCGAGCGTGACGAGCAGTTCGTAGCGTCCGGTGCGTCCGAGACCGGGAAGGGCAAGGCGCTCGAACAGGCGCTCGAAGCGCCGCTCCGGGCTCCACTCGGGGTCGCCCGCGAAGGCCACTGCCTGCGCATCGCGCTCTCCGCCGCCTCGCGACACCCAGTCGCGGTAGGCCAGCAGCGTCTCGGCGCCACGGGCAGGCTCGTGCGAGCTGCGCGGGCCCAGAGGGACGCCGGCCAGGTCGGGCAGCTCCTGCGCCGCGTGGGGCGTCGGCGCGGCGTCGAGGACGGGACGGATGCCGGCGAAGGGATCCTCGACGTCCTCGAGCGGCGAGAGGTAGACGATCAGCAGGCACGACCACGTGGCCCGCTCGATGTCCTGCGTAGCGAGCGCGCGCGCCTCCCCGTAGAGCCCCGGCGGGTCGCTGCCGAGCGCGTGCAGGCGCGCGCCGGCGAAGGCGATCTCCGCGGCCAGCCTGGCGGCGTCCGTGCTCGCGCGCACGCCGGGAACGAGCGCCGAGCGGTAGCCGTCGTCGGCGCTGCGCCCCTCGCGATGGACCCGCACGTCGGCGCCCCGTGCCCGCCTGCGCCCCGGGGCGGGCCCGGCTGTTGCCTTGCCCGCGCGTGGCCCGCGCGAGGAGCCCCTCCCGCCGGCTGTGGGATCGGGCAGCGTCTTGCTGCAGATCGGGCAGCGCTCCAGGAAGCGGTTGTGGCGGCAGAAGGTCGGCACCGCGAACGGGGGGCCCCGGCTAGGAGGCGCCGATGCCGGGACCGGCGTGCTGCGGGGGGCCCTCGGGGCCTTCGTCGGCGTCTGCGTGCCCGGCGATAGCCGCATCCTCGAGACCGCCCTCGCCGAGCCCGCGCAGGTAGCGGTCGACCATCCGCGCGCACTGGCGTCCCTCGTTGATCGCCCACACGATCAGCGACTGCCCGCGGCGGGCGTCACCGGCGGCGAAGACGCCCTCGACGGAGGTCGTGTAGGGCTTGGCGGCCTTGACGTTGCCGCGCGGATCCTTCTCCACGCCGAGCTGGTCGAGCAGGCCCTGCTCGGGGTGCAGAAAGCCCATCGCCAGGAGCACGAGCTGCGCGGGGAACTCGCGCTCGCTGCCGACGACGGGTGCGAACGGTGGCTGGGGCTCGGCCTGGGCGATCTGCAGCGACGCCACGGCGCCGTCGCCGTCGTCGGCGAATCTCGTCGTCGTGATCGAGAAGTCCTGCTCGCCGAGACCCTGCTCGAGAGCCTCCTCCATCGCGTAGCTGAGCCGGTACTTCAGCGGCCACTCCGGCCACGGGGTGCGCTCGTCCGGGCGCTGCGCGGGGGGCTCGGGGAGCAGCTCGAGCTGGATGATCGAGCGGGCGCCCTCGCGCACGGCGTTGCCGACGCAGTCGGCGCCGGTGTCGCCGCCGCCGATCACGACCACGTCCTTGCCACGCGCGGTGATCTCCCTGTCGGCCGGTGGCTGGGGAACGGTCGGCGCAGGCCCGAGCTCGCGCGCGACCCAGCGGTTGCGCTGATAGAGGTACTCCATCGCGAAGTGCACCCCGGCGAGCTCGCGGCCCGGGACGGAGAGCTCGCGGGGGACGCGCGAGCCGGTGGCGAGCACGACCGCGTCGAAGCGCTCGCGCAGCTCGTCGACGCCCACGTCGCTGCCGACGTCGACGCCGCATCGCAGCTGCACGCCCTCGGCGACCAGCTGCTCGACCCGCCGCTCCACAACTGCCTTCTCGATCTTGAAGTCGGGCACGCCGAAGCGAACGAGGCCGCCGATCGCCTCGTCGCGCTCGAACAGGGTCACGTCGTGTCCGGCCCTGCGCAGCTGCTGAGCTGCCGCCATGCCCGCCGGGCCGGAGCCCACGACGGCAACCGCGCGGCCGGTTTCGCGCCGCGGGCTGGGCGGCTGCGGGACGACCCAGCCCTCCGACCACGCCCGGTCGATGATCGCGTGCTCGATCTGTTTGATCGTCACCGCATCGCCTTCGCGGATCTCGAGCACGCACGCCGCCTCGCACGGGGCTGGGCACAGGCGTCCCGTGAACTCGGGAAAGTTGTTGGTCGCGTGCAGCTGCGAGATCGCGTCCTCGAAGCGGTCGCGGTAGACGAGATCGTTCCAGTCGGGAATCAGGTTTCCCAGCGGGCAGCCGTTGTGGCAGAAGGGCACCCCGCAGTCCATGCAGCGCGCACCCTGCTCGCGGAGCTCCTCGACCGGGCGGTGCAGCTGGAACTCGCGGAAGTCGTGCGAGCGCTCGAGCGGATCCCGGTGCGGGACGCCGCGACGCTCGATCTGCAGGAAGCCCCCCAGCTTCCCCATCAGGCTCCCGTCTCGCCGACCGCGTCGAGCGGCCCGCGCAGGCTGACCGCGCCGTTCTCCGCGGCGCGTGCCGCGCGCTCCTCTTCCTCGCCGCGCTCGCGCAGCACGCGCTTGTAGTCGTGGGGCATCACCTTCACGAAGGCTCCGCGGCCGAGCAGTTCCTCCCACTCGGCGAGCACGCGCGCGGCGACCGGTGAGCCCGTGCGGGCATGGTGCTCTTCGATCAGGGCCCGCAGCTCGAGCGCGTCGGCGGCCGAGGGCTCTTCGAAGCCGACCATGCCCATGTTGCAGCGCGCCGAGAACTCACCCTCCTCGTCGAGCACGTAGGCGACGCCGCCGCTCATGCCGGCGGCGAAGTTGCGCCCGGTGGCCCCGAGGACGACGACGCGCCCGCCGGTCATGTACTCGCAGCCGTGGTCGCCGACGCCCTCCACGACGGCGCTCGCGCCGGAGTTGCGCACCGCGAAGCGCTCACCGGCGAGACCGCGAAAGAAGGCGCGGCCCTCGGTCGCACCGTAGAGAACGGTGTTCCCGACGATCACGTTGCGCTCGGCGAGGAAGCCGTCGCTCATGCCCTCGCGGGGGCGAATTGCGAAGACGCCGCCGGACAGGCCCTTGCCGGCGTAGTCGTTGGCGTCGCCGCGCAGCGTGAAGGTGACCCCGGGCGCGAGCCAGCCGGCGAAGCTCTGGCCCGCGGAGCCTTCGAAGTCGACGACGATCGAGTCCTCGGCGAGACCCGCGGCGCCGCAGCGCTCGGCGATGTGGCTCGAGAGGATTCCGCCGACGCAGCGGTTGCGGTTGCGGATCTCGAGCTCCAGCCTGACGGCTTCGCGCCTTTCGAGCGCCGGCTTTGAGTGCTCCACCAGCTGCCAGTCGAGCGCGTCGGCGAGCACCTTGGGCGGCGCTTCGACGCGTCGTCGCGGTGCGCCCGCGGGACGCTCGATGTGGGTGAGGATGTGCGTCAGGTCGACGCCCCGCGCCTTCCAGTGCTCGACGGCGTCGGCGACACCGAGCAGGTCCACGCGGCCGATCGCCTCATCGAGCGAGCGCAGGCCCAGCGAGGCGAGGATCTCGCGCACCTCCTCGGCCACGAAGAAGAAGAAGTTGACGACGTGCTCGGGCGTGCCCTGGAAGCGCTTGCGCAGCTCCGGGTCCTGCGTGGCGATGCCCACGGGGCACGTGTTCAGGTGGCAGGCGCGCATCATGATGCAGCCGGTCGCGATCAGCGGCGCGGTCGAGAAGCCCATCTCGTCGGCGCCGAGCATCGCGGCGATCACCACGTCGCGGCCCGTCTTCAGCTGCCCGTCGGTCTGCACGACGATGCGACCGCGGAGATCGTTGAGCAGCAGCGTCTGCTGCGTCTCGGCCAGGCCGATCTCCCAGGGGACGCCGGCGGCCTGGATCGAGGACAGCGGCGAGGCACCGGTGCCGCCGTCGTGGCCGGCGATCAGGACGCGGTCGGCGTTGGCCTTCGATACGCCTGCCGCGACCGTGCCCACGCCCACCTCGGAGACGAGCTTGACGGACACCTGCGCCTTCGGGTTCGCGCAGCGCAGATCGTAGATCAGCTGCTTGAGGTCCTCGATCGAGTAGATGTCGTGGTGCGGCGGCGGCGAGATCAGCCCGACACCCGGCGTGGTGTGGCGAATCGAGCCGATGTACTCGTCGACCTTGTTGCCGGGGAGCTGCCCCCCCTCTCCCGGCTTGGCGCCCTGGGCCATCTTGATCTGCAGCTCATCCGCGTTGACGAGATAGTGGATCGTGACCCCGAAGCGACCAGAGGCGACCTGCTTGATGGCCGAGCGTCGACGGTCGCCGTTGGCGTCGGGCAAGAAGCGCGAGGGGTCCTCGCCACCCTCGCCGGTGTTCGAGCGCCCGCCGAGGCGGTTCATCGCGATCGCGAGCGTCTCGTGCGCCTCACGCGAGATCGAGCCGAGGCTCATCGCGCCGGTGCAAAAGCGCTTGACGATCTCGCTCGCAGGCTCGACCTCCTCGAGCGCGATCGCCCCGCCGTTCGAGTCGGCGGCTGCCGTGCCGCCGATCTTCAACAGGCCACGCAGCGTGGCCCGCCGCGCGGCGTCGTCGTTGACAGCTTCGGCGTACTCGCGGTACTTCGCGAACGCGGGGCTGTCGCGCACGGCGTCGTAGGCCTCGCGGTCCCCTGTCAGGGCGGCGGCAACGTCGCCGTTGGCCGATCGCACGGCGTGCTGGACGAGCGCGATCGTCTCCGGATTCCACATGTGGTGCTCCCCGTCGCGCCGCCACGCGTACACCCCTCCGACCGGCAGCAGATCCTCCTCGGGGGACGGATAGGCGCGCGCGTGACGCTCGAGCGCCTCGGCGGCGAGCACGTCCAGCCCGATCCCGCCGATGCGCGATGCGGTGCCCGTGAAGTGGGTGTCGATCAGCTCCCGCTCGAGGCCGACCGCCTCGAAGATCTGGGCGCCGCGATAGGACTCGATCGTCGAGATGCCCATCTTGGAGATCGTCTTGAGCAGTCCTTTGCCGATCGCCTTGATGACGTTCTGCGCGGCCTGCTCGGCGCTCGGCGATTGCTTGGGCCCGGCCGCCGAGGAGCGCCCGAGGCGCCCTTCCAGGACCAGCTTGTCGAGCGACTCGAGCAGCAGGTAGGGGTTGATCGCGCTGACGCCGTAGCCGATCAGCGTCGCGAAGTGATGGACCTCGCGTGGCTCGCCCGACTCGAGGATCAGGCCCGCGCGCAAGCGGGTGCCCTCGCGCACGAGGTGGTGATGCACCGCTGCGATGGCCAGCAGCGAGGGAATCGGCGCCCGGCGCGGCCCGAGCAGCCGGTCGGAGACGATCAGGATGTTGCTGCCCTCGGCGATCGCCTCGCGAGCCTGGCGGCAGATGCGCTCGATCGCGGTCTCCATCCCGGCGGCTCCCTCGGCGACGGGCCAGGTGCTGTCGATCGTTCGCGCTGCATACACGTCGTGCGCGACGTGGCGCAGCGTCTCGAGCTCGCGGTTGAGCAGGATCGGCTGGTTGAGCAGCAGCTTGTGGGCGTGCTCGGGGGTTTCTTCGAACAGGTTGCGCTCGTTGCCGAGGCTGGTGGCGAGGCTCATCACGATCTCCTCGCGGATCGGATCGATCGGCGGGTTGGTGACCTGCGCGAACAGCTGCTTGAAGTAGGAGAACAGCGGCGGCGCCTGGTCGGAGAGCACGGCGAGCGCGAGGTCGTTGCCCATCGAGCCGATCGGCTCGGCCGCGTCGACCGCCATCGGCGCGAGCAGCACCCGGAGATCCTCCTGGGTGTAGCCGAAGGCGCGCTGGCGCAGGTGCAGCGGCTGATCGGAGATCGTCACTTCGCTGGAGGCCGGCAGCGTAGAGAAGGGCACGGCGTTGCGCGAGTACCAGTCGCCGTAGGGCTGGCGGCCGGCGACCTCGCGCTTGACCTCCTCGTCCTCGACGATGCGGCCCCGCTCGAGGTCCACGAGGAACAGCTTGCCGGGCTGCAGTCGCCCGAGGCGACGCACCTGCTCCGGTGGGATGTCGAGCAGACCCGACTCCGAGCCGAGCACCACGTGGCCGTCGGTCGTCTCAACCCAGCGTCCCGGGCGCAGACCGTTGCGGTCGAGTGTCGCGCCGACGATGCGCCCGTCGGTGAAGGCAACCGAGGCAGGACCGTCCCACGGCTCCATCAGGCACGAGTGGAAGGCGTAGAACCCCTTCAGATAATCGGGCAGGTCCTCGCGGTCGCGATAGGCCTCGGGGATCATCATCATCGCCGCCTGCGGCAGCGAGCGCCCCGCCAGCATCAGCAGCTCGAGCACGTTGTCGAACGTCGCCGAGTCCGAGTTTCCGGGGCCGACGACCGGCAGGATCCGCTCGAGGTCCTCGCCGAACAGGTCGCTGCGCAGCTCGCTCTCGCGGGCGCGCATCCAGTTGACGTTGCCCCTCACGGTGTTGATCTCGCCGTTGTGGCAGATCACGCGGTAGGGGTGGGCGAGCTCCCAGCTCGGGAAGGTGTTCGTCGAGAAGCGCGAGTGCACGAGCGCAAGCGCGCTCTTGGTGCGCTCGTCACGCAGGTCGGCGTAGAAGGCCGCCAGCTGAAAGCTGATCAGCATGCCCTTGTAGTTGAGCGTGCGCGAGGAGCTCGAGGCTATGTAGAGGCCCTCGTCCTCGGCGTTCAGCTCGCACACGCGGCGGATCACGTACAGCTTGCGCTCGAAGGCGTCCTGGTCGTCATGCTGCGCTGCTCCGGCGCCGACGAACAGCTGACGGATGACCGGCCGGCAGGCCGCAGCCACCTCCCCGGTCTCCTGCTCGTTGATCGGCACCTCGCGCCAGCCGAGCAGCCGCTGGCCGAGCTCCGCGACGGTGCGCTCGAGCAGTGCCTGCAGCCGCTCGCGCGGCTCGCGTGCCTGCGGCAGGAAACACATCAGCACGCCATAGGAGCCCGCCTGGGGCAGCTCGAAGCCGACCGTCGCCCGCAACAGCTCGTCGGGCATCTGCATGAGGATCCCGGCGCCGTCGCCCGTGCGAGGATCCGCGCCGGAGGCCCCGCGGTGCTCGAGATTCTCGAGCGCGGTGATCGCGCGCGAGACGACCTCGTGGGTGGGCTCGTTGTCGAGGCGCGCAACCATGCCGACGCCACACGCGTCGTGCTCGAAGCTGGGGTCGTAGAGTCCGACGGCCTTTGGCGGCTGCATGTTGTGCGAATTCATGGGAGTGCTCCCTTTGGGCGGTGCATCCCGCGGAGCGTGGGCGACCCCTGTTGCGGGTATGCCCACCGTCGCGCAGGCAGGCGGGCACCTGAGGCGGAGCCAGAAAGCGTAGCAGCGAAAGGGCTCGCAAACTGGCCGGCGGCGAAACTCTTCAGCTGCCGGACGACTGCCTCCGAGAGGCCCCTCAGGGGCTCTGCAGCGCGATATCTGCGACCTCGGCCGGGTGCTCAGGATCCTCGCGCATGGTCTCGCTCTCAGCCCACGAGCAGAGGCCCACGCGGCCGGGGCAGGTCAGGCACAACCCGCGATGCGGACGCGGGCTGACGGCGAACCCGCTCTCGCGCGCGCGGGCGACGCGCGCCGCGAGACGCGACTCGAGCACGTCGCGCTCGGACGCCAGGAAGTGCGCCCGCACGACCTCGCCCGGGCGCTCGAGGAACCAGTGCACGATCTCGACGCCGGGGAATCCCTCGCGCAGCATCGCGAGCGCGTAGAGCAGGCGCTGGATCCCGTACTCGCGCTCCACCAGCCCCTCGAGGTCGGCCTCCGCGCCCACCCTGTCGCTCTTGTAGTCGAGCACCAGGCAGCCCCCGTCGTCCTCACGCGCGATCAGGTCCACGACGCCCGTGACGAGCGGGCCGCCGTGCTCGAGGGCGAATGCGAAGGGGTGCTCACGACGTACTTCGCCGGCGGCTGCGACGCGCGCCGCTGTTGGCGTCCGCGCGGCCGCGTCGATCAGGCCTGCGATCTCCTCGGCTTCGGGGGCCCTGAGGCGCATGCCGAGCTCGCGCGCCAGTGCGACCACGCGCTCGCGCTGGGGCCGCGAGGGGTGCGCGAAGTCGAGCGACTCGAGCAGCCGGTGCACGAGCGTGCCGCGGGCACGCGCCTGACCGCCTGCGCCAGAGGTCGGGTCCCGTGCGCCAGCGCGGTCCTCCTTCAGGCCGAGGACGCGTTCGAGGTAGTAGCGGTAGCCACAGCGCTCGAGCTCGCTCAGCGAGGTGTAGCTGAGCGTGGCAGTCGCCTCGTCCGCAGACGCCCCCGGTGTCACTGTCGCCGGTGGCGGCGAGCCGGCGCGCCGGGCTCCATCCGGTGGCGAGCCTGGGGGCGGCGGCTCGGCGGCCGTGTCGAGCAGCGCAGCAGTAAAGGCGCGAGCCGCGCGCATCACTGCGCCGACGGTGGCGGGCGCGTTGAGGCGGCAGTGCACCGTCGTCGAGCCGGCTCCCGCCGGCGCTCCCGCGACGGCGAGGTCGTGCCACGCTGCGCCGGCCTGGGCGAGATTGGGCAGCTCGGGCGACAGCGCGGGGCCGAGCCAGGAGAGCATGCTCGCTCCGTGGCGCTGCTCCGGCCACTGCTCGAAATCGACCGCCCCGCTGAGCACGATGCGCTCGCGCGCGCGTGTCATGGCGACGTAGAGGATGCGGTCCTCCTCCTCCGCCTCGGCCTCGCGGCGCTCCTCGGCGAGCTGCTGGTAGTCGAGCGCCGGTCTCCCCTTGCCCCCATCCAGGCGCACGAGCTGCAGGCCGATGCGGGGGCCGTCGAGCAGCAGCTCGGGCAGGCGCGTGTACCCACCGCGGCCGAGGTCGGCGACACACACGACCGGGAACTCGAGCCCCTTCGCGCCGTGGATGCTCATCAGCCGCACGGCATCCGCCTCGACGCCTTCGACGGGGGCATCGGACTCCGCAGCGCCGGGGGCACCGATCAGGTGCTCGACGTGGTCGAGAAAGGCACGCAGATCGCGCGCCTCGCCGGCTTCGAAGCGCCGCGCCATGCGCAGCAGCTTGTGGATGTTCGCGAGCCGTCGCTCGCCCCAGTCGAGCGCGAGCGCGTGCGCCGCGTAGCCACTTGCGCTGACGACGCGCTCGATCAGCGCCGAGAGCGTGTGCCGGGGCGCCTGCCGCCGCTCCTCCGCGAGCCGAGCGCAGAAGCGCGCGAGCGCAGCGCGATCGGCGCCGCCGAGCTCGGCCGACGGCCCCTCCTCCACGGCCGCCAGCGCTGTCTCCCACGCGCCGGCGCGACGCTCGGCGCTGCGCAGCGCGAGCAGCGCGAGCCCGTCGCGCGAGATCCCGCCGAGCGGCGAGGCGAGCGCGGCGTACAGCGCGAACTCGTCCAGCGGGTTCGCCAGCGCTCGCAGGTAGGCGAGCAGGTCGCCGATCTGCTGGTGCTCCCAGAAACCGCCGACGGCGGCGAGCGTTCGCAGTCCGCGCAGCTGAAGCGCGCGCTCGTAGACCTCCAGGTCGCCGAGCGCGCGCAGCAGCACGACGACCTCGCCCGCGCGGGCCCGACCCGCGTCGACCATGTCGGCGACGTGCTGCGCGAGCATCCGCGCCTCCGCCTGCCGCCACAGCGGCGCCGCGGGCAGACCACATGCGATCTCGGCGGCGAGACCCTCGTCCTGCTCCCAGCCCTCGCGCGCGGTGAGCAGGAGCTCGACCCGGGAGGACTGCTCCCCCTCACGCTCCCGGGGGCTTTCGAGCTCAGCTCCGTCGGGCGCCTCCTCGCGCCCGACAAGCAGCGGCGTGAAGTCCGCGAAGCGCGGCGCGAAGACGGCGTTCACGACGTCCAGCAGGGCGCCACGGCTGCGGAAGTTGCGCGTCAGCGCGAGCGCGCCGCCGCGCTCGGCGAGCTCGCGACGGCGCGCGCGGAAGAGGCTCACGTCGGCGTGGCGAAAGCCGTAGATCGACTGCAGCTCGTCCCCGACGGTGAACAGATTGCCGCGGTCGAGCGCGCGCAGGATTGCGAGCTGGCGAGGATTGGTGTCCTGGAACTCGTCCACCATCAGCAGCTCGAAGCGCGCAGACCAGGCCGCCCTGATGCCCGCGTCGCCGTCCAGCAGGTCGCGGGCAAGCAGCTCGAGATCATCGAAGTCGACCGCCGCGCGCGCGCGCTTGAGCCGCTCGTAGGCGCCCGAGTAGCCGACCAGCAGCTCGTCCAGCAGGGCACACGCGCGCGTCGCCTCCTCGTCGAGCTGCGCGCAGGTGCGCGCCTCCTCGGTCGGCTGCGCATCCTCGCCCGCGTCCCCCCGCCCAGAAGCTCGCGCGGCGGCAGCCGGGAGGCGTGGGCTGCGCTGGCCGCGGCTGCGCAGCTGCGCGTGGACGCTCGCGATCATGCTCTGCACGCGATCGACGCCGTACGCGGCCAGCAGCTCGACGGTCGCCTCGGCGCTGTCCCCGCCGAGGGCCTCGGCGAGCGCCGTGCTGAAGGCGCGGCGGCGCAGACGCCCGGCCAGCCCCTCATCGAGGATGGCGAACTGCGGATCGAGCTGCGCAGCGAGCGGGTGGACGCGCAGCAGACGCGCGCAGAAGCCGTGGAAGGTGCCGACGAACGCGGCCTCGGTGTCGCGTGCGCTCTCGCGTTCGCCGAGCTCGAGGAAGCGCGCGCGCACGCGCTCGCGCAGCTCGCCGGCGGCGCGCTCGGTGAACGTGATCGCGAGGATCCGGCCTGGCGCGAGCGCGTCCTCGCGCACGGCCCTGACGAAACGCTCGACGAGCACCGAGGTCTTGCCGCTGCCGGCGGCCGCCGACAGCAACAGCGGCTCGGCGCGCCGCGCGACGGAGATCTCCTGCTCACCGGTCAGCGGCGCCCGCGCGTCCGCGTGCCGTCCCTGCGCCGCGGCTCGCGGCGGCTCGGCGGCGAGCGGATCGACGCCTCCGGGGTCCGGCCTCATCGCTCGCACCTGCAGATCGAGGGATACATGCACCCTGCCCCGCGGTAGCCGCAGGTCCGCGGGCGAGGCTGCAGCTCGCCGCGGGCGGCCTGCGTGGCGGCCTCGCGCGCTGCCGCAACTGCCCCGTCGAGGATCTCGCGCACCTCGGCATGCTCGCGCTCGTCGCCCCGCACGCAGTCCAGCTCCACCCCCGCGTCCTGCTCGAGCAGGCCGCGCGCGCGCAGGTCCGTCCCCGACAGCGGCTGGTAGAAGCCGCCGACGGCCGTGACGCCGAGCAGGTCCTCGACGGCGCGCATGTACAGCGCGACCTGCAGGTTGCCATCGCTCAGCCAGCGGGCCGCCGCGGGGGCAGAGCTCGCCTTGTAGTCGTACACGACCGCCTGGCCGCGATCGCCGACGTCGACGCGATCGATGCGCCCGCGCATGCGTGCTCCGCCGCCGAGCTCCCAGGCCGGCAGCGCGCTCCCCTCTCCCCGCTCATCGTCGCCGGCGAAGCCGAAGCCGAGCTCCAGCGCGCTGGGCTCGAGCGCGCTTTCCGCCGCCGCCGCATGGTCCAGGTAGCGCTCGAGGTCGGAGTGCAGCCGCCGCAGGGCGCCGGGCCGTCGCTCGGGAACGCTCGACAGCGGAAAATCGGCCGCGCCGTCATCCAGCGCCCGGTGCATGAGCTCGCGGGCCCGGCCCACGCTGGCGGACGTGATCCGCGCCGAGCCGGTCTCGCGCCTGAGCTCCTCGAGCGTCGCCTTCAGCGCTGCGTGGGCGAGCCCGCCACGCACGAGCGGCTCGGCCTGGGGCTCGAACTGCGCTGGGCGCAGCAGCCGCTCGACGAACCACCTCACCGGGCAGGCGATCCAGGTCTCAAACGACGAGGCCGACCACGCCTTCGCGGCCAATTCCTCGAGCACGCGCTCGTGCGCCAGCGGCGCGTCGGGCGCGGTCCCGGCGAGGGGCGCCGCCTGGCCGGCAGCCGAGCCTGCGGGCACCGCCTCCGCCGCCGCGCCGGCCGCCGGCGGCGTTGGTGGACCGGGCGCCCGCTGCTCGGCGTGCCAGCCGACTGCGCCGAGCGCGCGGCGCGCGCGCTGCTCGTCGAGGCTCGGATCGAACAGGTCACAGAGGTCATCGACGAACAGCGACCGGGCGACGGGCGCGCCGTCGTCGTCGGCCACGTGCCAGCTGAGCACGAGCAGCTCCTCGGGTCGGGAGCTCGCCGCGTACAGCAGGTAACGCTCGGCAGCGAGCGCGTCCTCGTGGTCGAGCAGGCGCAGCCCTGAGGTCTCCGCCAGGCGCCGGCGTTCCTCCTCGGACAGCAGCGGCTGGGGGCGCGCCCGCGCCGGGAAGGTTCCCTCCTGCAGGCGGCAGAGGAACAGCGCGCGCACACGCCGCGCGCGCAGCGCGAGCGGATCGAGCACGGCGACTGTGCCCGGGCCGGGTCGCTTGCCGCTGACCAGCTCGACCCCGTCGAGCGTGCGGGCAAGCTCGCTGGCGCTGCGGGGAGCGAGCTCGGGAGCGATCCGTGCCAGCTCGCGCAGCTCCGAGAGCGCGCTCCGTGCCGCGATCAACGCACGCGCGTCGTCCATCTCCGAGGCCTCCAGGACGCTCGCCGCTCGCCGCCGCGGCGCGCTGAACAGGCGATCCAGCTCCCGCCCGGCCCGATCGATGAGCGCCACCGGGGAGCGCTCGCCGGCCGCGGCGAGCTGATCGATCACATCGAGTGGCCAGTGACGCTCCTCCCACACCTCCCGCGCTGCGGCGGCATCGGTTACGCCCGCGCGCCGCGCGTTCAGCTCCAGCCGGTCGGCGAGCTCGGGGCGCTCGAGCAGGCCTGGCGCGCGCAGCCATGCGAGCAGATCGCCGAGCTCGCCGGCGGGCTGTGCGTCCGCGCCGTTGCGGGTCGCCGGCTCGTGCTGGCCGGACTCCGGGACGCAACGCAGCAGACCGGTGAGCGCGCGTCCGAGGGCGCTGTCGGAGAGCCGGCGCCGCCGCTGCAGCGCGTAAGGGATGCCGGCTGCCGCGAACACCTCTTCGAGCAGATCCAGCGCGACCGGCCCGGCGCGCAGCACGACTGCCAGCTCCTCGGCGAGGACGCCTCGGCTCAGCAGCGCGGCGATCTCGTGGGCGACGAGCTCGAGCTCGGCGCGCTCACCGCCACCCTCCAGTAGACGCACCGCATCGGCCGGCGCCACCCGTGTTGCCTGCGCCTCGAACAGCGCCCGCTCGAGATGGCTGAGCGCGGGGCGCGCACGTGGGCCGTAGTAATCCGCGCGCGCCGGCAGCTCGCGCCACTCACTGGCGAGCGGCGCGAGCGCCGCATAGCTGGCTGCGCGCCCGGCGAAGGCCGTGCGTCCGGCCTCGTACGCCAGCGAGACGGTGACCCGCGCGTCGACCAGGCGCCCGAGTGTCTCGATCGCGTCGAGCTGCAAGCGCGTGAGGTCATCGAAGCCGTAGAAGAGGACGGGCGTGCGACCCCACAGCGCAGGCTTGCGCCGCAGGGCGTCGAGGGCGCGCACGGCGCGCTGCTCGTCGTCGAGGCGTCCGAGGTCTCCGAGCACTCGGTGATAGCGCGCGTACAGCCTCGCGAGCTCAGCTCGCGAGGCGCTGGCTCCGTCCTCGGCCTCCCACTGCCCGAGCGCGCGCTCGAGCGCCGCGGGCGTCACGCGCCGCACGCGCAGGTCCGCGACGAAGTCGCTCAGCGCACTGACGAAGCCGGCGCCCGCGAGCTGGCCGCCCTCGGCAGCGATCGCCGCGAGCACGCGCTCGCGCGCCAGCGCACCGAGGGCCGGCTCGGCGATCTCAGCGCGCCGGACCGCCTCCTCGATCAGGCCGTCGAAGCGCTCGACCCGCGCACCGAGCGCCACGTCCTCGCCGGCGAGCTCGCGCAGGTAGTGCGCGGCGTCGGCGCGCGTCGGTACGACGAGCAGCGGCTCCTCGCCGCGGGCGAGGTGGCCGCGCATTGCCTCCATGAGGAACTGGGCCTTGCCCGCATTGGCGGGTCCGGTGATGAGCGCGATGGGCATCCCACCCATCCTGGCGCACCGGCCCGACGCGCTCGCCTGCGGCGTCTGGAGCCGGCGCCGCCGCCGGGATCGGCGCTACGCCGCGCTGCGCTGGCCGACGGTGCGACGCGCGCCATCGGCGGCGACGGGCTGCGCCTCGGCGCCACCGTCGGCCTCCGCCTCGGGCGGCTTGGCGCCCTCCTTCGCCCAGACCTCGTCGAACTCGACGCGCCATTTGCCCTCCTCGCTCTGGCTGAGCGCGAGGTGGGCCCTGAAGCTGCGGCCGCTGCGGCCGCGGAAGCCCGTCACCGCCTGCCTGGTGTAGCCCGTTTTGATCAGCTCGCGAGCGACGGCGAGCGGGAGGGTCTTGCCGGCTTTCGACTTCCAGATCACGAAGCCGCAGCCGGGGTCCTCGCGCGCCCAGCACGAGTAGCCCTTGCGGTTCTCGACGATCTCATGCCCGCATACCGGGCAGGGACCCAGCCGCGCCCGCGGGATGCGGACGTCCTTGAGCGTCTCGTCGAGCTCCTTGACGGTCTCCTGCGCGAAGCCGGCGATGTCGCTCATGAACTTCTTGCGCGAGTCCTCGCCGCGCTCGATCTTCCCGAGCCGCTGCTCCCAGCTCCCGGTCAGGCCAGGTGAGGTGAGCGCGTGCTCGTTCAGCAGCCGGATCACGTTGAGGCCCTTCTCGGTCGCGACCAGCGCGCGGCCGTCGCGCTCGAGATAGCCGACCGTGATCAACCGCTCGATGATCGCGGCGCGTGTCGCGGGGGTGCCGATGCCCGAGTCCTTCATCGCCTCGCGCAACTCGTCGTCGTCGACGAGCTTGCCCGCCGTCTCCATCGCGCCGAGCAGCGAGGCATCGCTGTAGCGACGCGGCGGTTTGGTTTCCTTGCGGGCGCTTGCGATCTCGCGCGTCTGCACCGGCTCGTCCTCGAGCAGACGCGGTAGCTGCTGCTCCGCGGCCTCGTCCTCCTCGCCCCGCGCCTCGGCGTCAGCTTTCGCGTCGGCCGCGATCTCGTCGTAGACACCGCGCCAGCCGGGCACGAGCAACAGCTTGCCGCGCGTGCGGAAGAGGTGCGAGCCGCTCCCCTCGGCGGCCGTGACCGTCGTCTCCACGCGCGTGTTCTCGAACACGGCCTCCGGGTGGAAGACCGCCAGGAAGCGCCTCACGGCCATGTCGTAGATACGCCGGTCGTCAGAGCCCATCTTCTCGACCGGGTGCTCTGAGCGGGTCGGGATGATGGCGTGGTGGTCGGTGACCTTCTCATCGTTGACGACGCGTCCGAGCGGCAGCACGTCGAGTCCCGTCACGTATGCGGCGCCCGCGCTGTACTCGCGCTGCTTGCCGACGAGCTCGGCGATCGGCTTGATCTCCTCGACCATGTCTGTCGTCAGGTACCGCGAGTTCGTACGCGGGTAGGTCAGCGCCTTGTGCTCCTCGTACAGGCGCTGTGCCGCCGCCAGCGTGCGTCTCGCCGAGAAGCCGTAGCGGTTGTTGGCCTCGCGCTGCAGCGTGGTGAGGTCGTAGAGCATCGGCGCTTTCTCGCGCTGCTCCTTCTTCTCGAGCTTCGTGATCGTGCCGATCCGCCCTGCGCAGGCGGCGACGATCGCCTGTGCCTCCTGCTCGGTGCCGACGCGCGGTCCTTTCGTGTTTCCCGGACTGCCCGGGGGAGCCTGGTAGTGCCCCACGTAGATGCGCTCGCCGGCCGCCTCCTGCTCCCCCGGGAGGGCGCCGGCCGCCGCGAAGGTCGCATCGACGAGCCAGTAGGGCTCGGGCTTGAACGCCTTGATCTCCTCCTCCCGGCGGGCGACGATTGCCAGCGTCGGCGTCTGCACCCGCCCGAGCGAGACAGCGCCGTCGAAGGAGCTGCGCAGCCTGATCGTGGCCGCGCGGGTGGCGTTCATGCCGACGATCCAGTCGGCCTCCGAGCGCGAACGCGCGGCCTGCTCGAGCAGCTCGAACTCCTCGGCCGGGCGCAGCGCCGCCAGCGCGCTCTTCATCGCAGCGCTCGTCATCGAGTTCAGCCACAGCCGTTTGACCGGCTTTTTGCCCTTCGCCTTCTCGTACAGGTAGGCAAAGATCAGCTCGCCCTCACGACCCGCGTCGCAGGCATTGACCACCACGTCGACGTCCTCGCGCCCGAGCTGCTTGGTCACGGCGGACATCTGCTTGCGTGAGCGCTCATCGCGGACGACGAGCTTGAATCGATCGGGCACGATCGGCAGGTCGGCCATCCGCCAGCTCTTGTACTTGGCGTCGTACGCTTCTGGTTCGGCGAGCTGGACGAGATGGCCGACGGCCCACGTGACGACGTGCTCGGGGCCCTCGAGGTAACCCTCCTGCTTCTTGAAGGGGCCCGGCAGCACGCGCGCGAGATCCTGGCCCACGGAGGGCTTCTCGGCGATCACGAGCGTCTTCGACATGGCGGTCAGCGTAGCGGTTGGGGTTTTCAGGGCCTGCGCACGAGCCAGATCTGCGCCCTAGCCGGCGGCGCACGGCCCCGTGCCCACGCCGGCGCCCGCGCGCACGCGCGCCTCGGCGCCGCCGAGCGCCGCTGCGACCGTCGCGTTGGCTACCCCGTAACCCCCGCGCGGGCGCCCGCCGACGGTTGCCGCGAAGACCGTCGTGAGGACGCGCCCGGAGCTGTCGACCATCGCCCCGCCGGAGTTGCCCGGCCGCACGAGGCCGCGTAGCGGCGTCAGCGACCTTGCGACCGGTCCCTGGCCGTAAGCGTTGTCGGTGAGCACCGTCTGGGTGCGTCCGATCCGCCCGGGCTCGACGTCGAAGGGGCCGTCTTCGGGGTAGCCGAGGATCGCTCCGGAGGTGCCGGATGCCGGTTCGCGCACGAGCGAGAGCGAAGGCAGGCCGAGCCCGGACACGTCGAGCACGGCGATGTCGTGGGTGGGATCGAACGCGACGGTCCGTGCCGGCAGGTCCGGCGCTCGCCCGCCGATCTGCACGCTCGTGTCCTGCTCGCCGGCCACCACGTGAGCGTTGGTCACGACGAGCTCGGGCGCGGCCACCCAGCCGGACCCCTCGATCGCGAGGCCGCAGGCGGTGCCATCCACCCGCACGACGCTGCGGGAGGCGCTGCGAACAGCGGGCGTGCGGGCAACGTGGGCGGGCGGCGCCGCGACGTTGGGCGAAGGCCCGGTGATCGACGGCAGCGGATCGAGCCGCGAGAGGGCGTTGAGCACCGGGCCCGATGGCGGCAGGATCTGGTTGAGCCGGCGCAGGATCGCCGAGCGCTGGATATCGGCGCGCAACTGCCCCTGGCCGGGCGCCTGGCCCGCGACGGCGGCGACGATCCAGACGATTCCGAGGGCCAGCGCAGCACCGAGCAGGGCCCCGAGCACCCCGTCGAGGAGACCCATGCCGGGAACGATCAGGGTGCGCCGGAGCTTGAACCCGAGGCCCTCCAGCCCGCTCGCGAGGATCGCCCCGGCCAGGAGCGCGCCGATCAGCCCGAAGGCGGGGGCGTAGGGCGAGGATGATCCGCGCGGAAGCAGAAGAGGACCGAGCCGAGTTCCGATGAATGCACCAATGGCAAAGCCTGCGAAGGAGAGGGCCCCGACGATGAACCCCTGGCGGTATCCGAACAGGGCGAGGACGGCCGCGAAGGCGACAATGATCCAGTCCAGCTGAGTCACCTGCCATGTTCTACAAGCTCTGTGAGTGAGAACCACAACCGGCGGGCGCGGCGCGCACTGCCCGTTCTTGCGCTGGCGGCGGTGGCGTTCGCGGTCGGCGCGATCGTCGGCGCGGGTCACCGAACATCGCCGGCCGCGCGTCTGGCGAGGCAGTTCGTCGCCGCATGGACCCATGGGGACTACCGCGAAATGTACGCGGACATCGACGCCGCCTCCCAGCAGCGGACCACCCCGAGCCAGTTCGCGGCGAGCTTCGAAGGGGCCCTGCGGACCGCCACCGCGACTCAACTGCGGCTGGCCGGCCGCGTGCGGCGGAGCGGCGGCCTGGAGGCGGTGCCCGTGCGCGTATCCACGCGCCTGTTCGGGACGCTCGCACTCGACTACGAGCTCGAAGTGGAGGAATCAGGCGGCGCGCCACGCGTGCGCTGGTCGCGCTCGCTCGATTTCCCCGGCCTGCGGGCAGGCGAGCAGCTCAGCCGGCACACGACCATCCCTCCTCGCGCCACGCTGCTCGCGCGCGACGGCAGCGTGCTCGCCGAAAGCGGCTCCGAAGCGCCCAGCTCCGAAACAACTCGCAGCTCGCCGCTCGGAGAAGACGCCCGTGGCGTGCTCGGAACCGTCGGACCGGTGCCGGCGTCCCGCAGCGCTGCCCTCGAAAGCGAAGGCGTGCCGGCAGGTGCCACCGTTGGTCTGAGTGGGCTCGAGCGCGCGCTCGACGACCGCCTGCGCGGACGCGTGGGCGGGGCACTGCTCGCGGGCAGGCGTCTGCTCGCCTACGCACCCGCGCGCGCCGCGGCTGCGGTCCGCACGACGGTCTCACCGGCGGTGCAGCGAGCCGCCGTCGCAGCGCTCGGCGGTCGCCTCGGCGGAGTGGTCGCTCTGACGCCCTCCGGCGAGGTCCTCGCCGTCGCAGGGATCGGCCTGGAAGGCCTGCAGCCGCCCGGCTCGACGTTCAAGATGATCACGCTCACCGGCGTGCTGCAGGCGGACATCGCCAGCCCCCACACGGTGTTTCCGTATGCCTCCTATGCGACGCTCGACGGCGTTCGCCTGAACAATGCCAACGGCGAGAACTGTGGTGGCAGCCTCGAACTGGCCTTCGCCGTCTCCTGCAACTCCGTCTTCGCGCCTCTCGGCGTCAAGCTGGGCGCACCTGCGCTCGTCGCCACGGCCGAGCATTTTGGCTTCAACCACGAACCCGGGCTGATGGGAGCCGCCGAGAGCACGCTGCCTGAAGCGAGCTCGATCCAGGGAGAACTCGACGTCGGGTCGACCGCGATCGGCCAGGGCCAGGTGCTCGCCAGCCCGCTGCAGATGGCCACAGTCGCAGCGACGATCGCCGACGCCGGCTCACGCCCGCAACCGAGCTTCGTGGCGCTGCACGCAGCTCGGACGGGCACCGATGTCATGAGCGCCTCCGTCGCGCACACCGTGCGCCGCCTGATGATCGGCGTCGTGCGTGGCGGCACCGGCACCGCCGCCGCGATCCCCGGCGTCACAGTGGCGGGCAAGACGGGCACGGCCGAACTGAAGACGCCCTGCCGGCCTTCGGAATCGAGCTCGAGCGAAGGCGGAGAAGCGAGCCACAAGCAAGCTTGCCATGAAGCGGAAGGCGAAGCGAGCAACACCGACGCCTGGTTTGCCGCCTTCGCGCCCGCCCTGCATCCCCGCATCATCGTGTGCGTGATGCTCGTCAAAGACGGCGCCGGCGGCGAAACAGCAGCGCCGGCGGCGCGCGGGGTGATCGAGGCCGGCCTGCAGGCGCTGCGCTGACCGGCGCTAGACGCTGACCGGCGCTAGACGTCGAGCTCGGCGGACGCTGTCTGCGCGGGGTCCGTGGGATCGACGATCTTGATCTCGAGCGGGCGGTTGTCGAGCGAGACCGTCTGGATCTTGTAGAGCAGCAGCGCCCCCTGCGTGGGGCCCTCATCGGCGGTCGTGTCGGGCGGCGGGAGCTGGCCTTTTACGGGCACGAGACCGGGTCGGTAGGCGTACGGATTGGTCGAGCTCGGCGGGATCGGCGTGTACGTGTTGCCCTGCGTGTCGCTGATCGTCAGTTCGCTCGCGGAGGACAGCGCCTGGGAGGTGGTGTTGTAGACCTGCACGAACACCCCGAACCACTCCTGACCGGGCGCGAGCGTGCGCTCAGTCGGGCTCAGGCCCTGCAGGTAGGAGGCATCCTCCGGGTTGGCCGGGTTCAGCTCGCGCGAGAGCTGGACCTCGTAGACCAGCGGCCCGACGTCGAGGTACGGCGCGTTCTGGCCGGACTCGCCTGCGTAGGTGCCGGTTGACACCTTCGTGTGCGAGTCGCCGCACGCGCCGAGTACGAGAACGGCCAGCACCGCTAGCGCGAGGATCGGAAGCTTGCACAGGCGGCTGGACATGCGACGCGGCAGTCTATCCGCCGGCGACCGTGACACGCCGTCCGCGACCCTCGTCGCGCTCGAGGATTCCCCTCAACCGGTGCATCGCACGCGTGTTCTTGCGGCGCAGCCAGCCCTTCGCCCCGAGACCCTCCATCAGCCGGTCGGAGATGGTCACGGGGATCGTCTGCAGCGTGAAGCGCACCCGCGTGCTGCCGGCGGCGGCGGGCGCGAGATCGTACACGCCGAGGGTGCGGATGCGATTGTTCTTGCCGGTCCGGCCGACCTCCACGATCCGGTACGGGCGCTCGACCTCCGTGAACGTGACATCCCCCCAGCTGAAGCGGTTTCCCGGTGCCTTCACACGGAAGCGCGCGCCGGCGCCGAGACCGACGGAGTCGATCCTCGTGAGGTGCCAGTCGACGAGATAGTGGTCGGTGAACTCCGGGTGGTTGGCGATGTCCTGCAGGTAGTCGAACACCTGCTCGCGCGGGGCGGAGACGACGATCGAGACGGTCACGGGGTCCACGGCGAGGAGTTTATTGGCCGCGTATCGACCGCGCCCGGCGCGGGCCGCGGGCCGCGCCTGGTGCGCGCGCGTCTGGGGCGAGCGCGCGTTCGCTGCGAGCGCGCGTTCGGTGCGCCGCTCGCTCGGTGCGCTGCGCCGGCCCGGGTCGCGTGCGCCGCTAGGCCGCGCGGGCCATCAGGCGCACGGCGTGGCCGTGCTCGGAGTGCCTGACGAGCTGGCTCGCAAGCGGCGCCTCGCGGCGTCGCGGCCGGCAGAGCTCGCAGACCGTGTGCTGCCTGCGACCGGCGTAGAGGTGCACGTGCTCTCCGGTCAGGGGCGTGCGCCCGCAGTCTGCACAGCTGGCGCGATCGGCCTCGAGAGCGCCGAGGCCGTTGCGAAGCAGAATCCCTTCCAGCTGCTCGATGTGGGTGATCGCCGTGGGCATCCTCGATCCGGTGTTCGCCGCGCGCGATCGGGCTCCTGCCTATTCGTCCATTGGCCGCGGAAGCTCGTTTGGGGGCCGCGCGGACGGGGTACACCAGCAACGTGTGACCGGGCGGTCAGGAGCGGGGCCGGTGGGTGGATTCTGAGAGTTGGAATCCACCGACCATATTGACAGGCTTGTTATGATCGGCACGAGTCTCACTCGGCGAGGGAGCGCCCCCTGGCGGTAGCGAGAGAGGGAGGAGCAGCAAGATGGACTCACTTACGGCAGGCACGTTCGTAGGGGCCGGTTCCTTCCGTTGCAGGAGCTGCGGCTATACGCTCACGCTCTCCCCCTCGGATGCCCTGACCAACTGCCCCGGCTGCGGCAGCGGCGATTTTGCCCGCGCCTCGCTGTTCAGCACCGAGCGGATGCCGCCGGGCATCGCCGGCAAGCGTCCTGGCGCGGACCTCGTGGAGCCGGTGGCGGACGACCGCGACGCACAGCTGCGACACGCCCGCGAGCGGATCGAGCAGCCCGGCGACTACCTCTGCTACGAAGACTCCGGCGAGCTGCGCACCGTCGCGCTCACGCGCGAGTGGACCCGGATCGGGCGCAGCCTCGCGGCGGACCTGCGCTTCGACGACCCCACCGTCTCGCGCCGCCATGCGCTGATCGTGCGCCAGCCCGACGGCGTGCGGCTGCTCGACGACCGCAGCCTGAACGGCGTGTTCGTGAACGGCGCGCGTGTGGACGGAAAGACCCTCACGGACGGCGACGAGATCATCGTCGGGCGCTATCGACTGTGCTTCATCAGCGTCCCCGCCAGCGGCGCAGACGCGGCGAACGAGGATGCACCCGAGAGCTCGCTGAAAACGCTCGGCTGAGGCGCGCTGAGCGCGCTGGCGGGGCCGCTCGGCGCCCCTCCGTGCCCCGCGCGCGGCCGATGCGTAAGATCGCGCGATGGCCCAGACGATCGCCGTCCTCTCGCAGAAGGGCGGCACCGGAAAGACGACGACGGTCCGCACGCTCGCCGATGTGCTGCGTCGCTGCGGGGTGAGCACGCTGGCGGTCGACCTCGACCCCCAGGGCAACCTGTCCGACTACTTCGACGTGCCGACGGACGCGCAGCCGACGATCGCCGAGGTCCTCTCTGGCCGCGCCACGGCGAGCGAGGCGATCCACGGGGACATCGTGCCGGCGAACCTCAGCCTTGCCGAGGCCGAGCTGATGCTCGGAGGCAAGATGGGCCGCGAGCTCACGCTCAAGCGTGCGCTCGCGGACACGAAGGACGACTACGACGTGATCCTGATCGACTGCCCCCCGGCGCTCGGGCTGCTCACCGTCAACGCGCTCGTCGCGGCCGACCGGGCGCTGATAACGGCGGAGGCCCAGTACTTCGCTCTGCAGGGGGTCGAGCAGGCGATGGAGGTCGTCGAGCTGGCCCGCGACAGCCTCAACCCCGGGCTGGAGCTCCTGGGTGTGCTGCTGAACCTCGCGGACATGCGCACGGTCCACTCGCGCGAGGCGCTCGTCTCGCTGCAGGAGCGCTTCGGCGACGCCGTCTTCGGCACGGTCATTCGCGCGTCGATCGCCTACGCCGAGTCGGCCGAGCGGGCGCGCTCGATCCTCGATCACCGCCCCGACCTCGGTGCGGACTACATCGAGCTGGCGGATGAGCTCCTCGGCCGCCTCCCCAACCTCGGCGCGGCGCGCAGGCGCCTGGCCGAGCTCACCTAACGCGCGCTACAGCTCGCTGACGTATGCCCCCTGCGGCTCGAAGGACGCGCGCAGCAGCGTCGCCCAGCCGTCGATCTCGCGCATCAGGGCCTCGGCGACGGCGCCGGTCTGCTCGTAGAAGCACCACACGAGCACGGTCGGTCCGGCGCCGGAGATCGTCGCGCCGAGCGCGCCGAGCTCGGCCGCGCGCTCGGCCAGCTCGAAGGAGCGCGGGAAGAGGTGGGCGCGGTGACGCTGGTGCAGCCGGTCGTGCAGCCCGCGGCCGAGCAGGTCCCAGTCGCCCTTCGCCAGGCCGAGCGTGAGCAGCGCCGCGTGGGCGACGTTGAAGACGGCGTCCTGCATCGGCACCTGCCCGGGCAGCGCGGCGCGAGCGGCGCGCGTGCGCACGGCCTCGGCGGGAACGACCGCGAGCGCCTCGAGCCCGGTCGGCGGGTCGATGCGCACCGCCCGGCCGTCGGCGCACACGACGAAGCCCCCGTACAGCGCCGCGGTGGCGTTGTCGGGGTGCCCCTCCATCGCGCTCGCCTCGGCCAGCAGGTCGGCGTCCAGCTCGAACAGGTGGTCGGCCGCCATCAAGCCCGCGACGGTCGCCGCCGCGCTCGAGCCGAGGCCGCCCGCGAGCGGTATCTCCGAGCGTATGCGGAAGGTGAATCCGTCGGCCGCGTGCAGGCGCTCGAAGGCCCGCACACAGAGGTTCTCTCGCCCCCTCGCGACCGGCAGGTCGGTCTCGACGGCGAACGTGCCGGTCTCCTCGACCTCGAGCTCGAGCGCCAGCGCCAGCGCCGCCGCCATGCAGTCGAATCCGGGGCCGAGGTTCGCCGAGGAGGCCGGCACGCGCACCAGCCGCCTACGGATCACCCAGCACCGCTTCCTCGATCGGGCCGCGCTCGGCCACGCACTGGATCACCTTGCCGTCGTTGTTGGCGATCGCCGTATCGGGGTCCTTCAGCCCGCGCCCTGTGAGGACGCAGACGATCTGCTCGGCGCCGTCGGCGCCGTACTTGAGCAGCCCCGCCACCGACGCCGCGGAGGCCGGCTCGCAGAACATGCCTTCGCGCGAGGCCAGCAGCTTGTAGGCGGACAGGATCTCCGCATCGCTGACGACCCTGATCGCGCCGCGTGAGTCGGTCGCCGCCGCCATCGCGTCCTCCCAGCGCACCGGGTTGCCGATCCGGATCGCGCTGGCGACCGTTTCCGGGTGCTCGATCACCCTCCCCTCGACGAGCGGTGCGGCCCCCTCGGCCTGGAAGCCGAACAGCTTGGGCGCTGCGCCCATCTCGCGGAAGCCGCGCCAGTAGGAGGTGATGTTGCCGGCGTTGCCGACCGGGATGCAGAGCGCTTCGAGACCGCCCTCGAGGCCCTCGTGGATCTCGAAGGCGGCGGTCTTCTGGCCTTCGATGCGATAGTTGTTGACGGAGTTGACGAGCACGATCGGGTGCGTGTCGGTGAGCTCGCGAACGAGCGTCAGCGCCTGGTCGAAGTTGCCCTTCAGCGAGATCACGCGCGCGCCGTGGACGAGCGTCTGGGCCATCTTTCCCTGCGCGATCTTGCCCTCGGGGACGATCACCGCGCAGGTGATCCCCGCGCGCGCCGCGTAGGCCGCGGCGCTCGCGGCGGTGTTGCCGGTCGAGGCGCAGATGACGGCCTTGGCGCCGTCGCGAACGGCGGCCGAGACCGCGCATGTCATGCCACGGTCCTTGAAGGAACCGGTCGGGTTTGCGCCCTCGAGCTTCAGACGCACCGTCGCGCCGACCATCTCCGAGAGCACCGGCGCGCGCAGCAGCGGCGTCGAGCCCTCCTGCAGGGAGACGAGCTTGTCGCCCGCCTCGAAGGGCAGGCGCTCGAGGTAGCGCTCGATCAGCGGCACGTGCGAGCCCTGGAAGGAGGCGCCTTCGATGCGGGGCAGGGGAACGGGCGTGTAGCTCCTCATATGAACTCCTCTTCGATCACGCGGATCGTCCGCGGGGCGG